>JBNAKO010000196.1:0-40557 GCA_049706495.1 Methanosarcina sp.
AAAACTAATTTTTATTCGACATCAATAAGATTTTGAAAATCATTTTCCGTATCATAAGATCAATTGATTATTTCAAATTCCAGATATAGTAACATAAACCTGAGTTTTGGGATAGGCTCATTTTTAAATTCATTCTAAGCAGGTCTTACAATCTTAAGCTATTTTAAAGCGGTTTCCAACTTCTGGATTATTTTTAGGTTATTTTTATTCCTTTTGAGTTATGAATGATTATAAATAGTTAATTTTGTGGCATTATTTTTTCGAGAATTTTTGTATCAGGCTTATCCCAGCCCTGGCTTTCAAGAATTTCTGCAAAGTTCCGCTGGAAATTCTGGAATTTTACAAGGTTTTCAGGAATAATATTAAGATAATCGTAATCTCCATACGCCCCGGTAAAGAAAGCTGCAACCGTTTCTTCATATTTTTCCTCTATTCTCTGCGGGTACCAGAACCCATTTTGCGACAGCAAAACAAGGTTAGGATCAGGAATAGGAATATTATTCGAATAAGTATAGAGGCCTACAAATATTTCTTCCCCATATTTTGCAAGAACCAGTCTTTTATCAAGACCCGGCTTTTGCAGTTTTAAAAACAATTCTCCTTTTAAAAGGTCTCGGGATTCGCGTATAATTTTATGAGCTTTAAGTATTTTTTCGGCAACCTGCTGGATTTCCAGGATAATAGTTTTGCGCTGCTCCTCTAACATTTCAAAACAGGAGTTGCAATTCTTTTCCTCGGTAACTTCCCCATACTGCGGGAGGCTTTCCTTATCTTCTTTTTTGTGTTCTTTAGAGTTCTCTTCGTACCCTTCTTCTGCATTCTTCTGCATACTAGCTACCCCACCATATTTTCATCTTAGAAATCCACTATAATTAATAATTAGCGCACCCTATAATATATAGTACGAGAATCCCAATAAATATTGGGTAAAGATTAACCTCTCGTTTGCCCAACAGGAAACATCACTCAAATATTAAAAATCATAATACAGCCTAAACAGACACATGAGATTTAGAAATTAAAAAAGAGAAAAACAAATGGAATAAAATAGAAAACAAAAAACAAAAAGTAAAAAAATATAACTTTTCTGAATAAATTGTTAAAAAGGCATAATTTCCATTACAAAATGAAAATAGGCAGTAGATAACGGCAGATAAAAGCAAGTATAAGGAATTACCTGAAACGTTGTACCCTCTGGAAAAGGTTTTTAGGAGTTCTATCCACTTCGTCACAGATTATTGTGTGTTTTATGGAACCTGGCAAAATCGAATATGCCTGATTATCCGTACCTCGCAACCCCCAGGTCTCATCTGTTAGCAGAAAATAAGAACCCTCTAGCTCAACTCCTTTTGTTTTCAGGGAAGAAAGGACTGATTCATCTGAAAGGTCTTTTCTAATTTCCTCTGCAGCTTTAACCTGTGTGCCTGGACCTCCTTTTTTTATCAGATAAATTCTCTCATCTGAAAGAAGCTTTTCCATATTACGAATTATAAGCCTGTAGCAGGTCTTTTTATTGGTGGACATTTCCTGAACTTTTTCGAGGTAAAGAATGTTAGCTCCTTTCCGGGCTATATCTGAAAGAATGTCTTCACTTCTTGAAAACGTTTCAATTTTAAGAGTAGGCGTGTCCAGAAAGAAAAATGGAAATTTTTTAGAAAGGCTGTCAGCAATTGCCTGATTTACTTTTTCTCGAGGAATATATTCAAAACTGATAGAACCTGAGGATTCTTTTTCAATTTCGTCAGTTTTAGCCTGAAAAGCCTTTACAGCTTCCGTAGAATCGTTGTAGATGATTATTTCTTTATCATTGTCAGAGAAGATTCTGGCAAGTACAATTGCAAAATCTAGGGCTGCAAGCTCACAATTAAGATTACTCTTAGGATTACCAGGAACTTTTGTTGTAGACTGGTGGATTTGTTTCCCATCTCGAAGAACAGTACAACCAATATAAGAATCCTCATTCTCATTATAGGAAGAATCGCAATAAACTTCAAACATTTTTATTTCACCTTATAATGGAAGCTCTGAGTGTATTTTAGTATACGAGTATATTTTAGTATATTCTAGTATATTTTAGTTCAGTCTAGCTTTAATATACTAGCATCTTGCAGTTTTTTGTTTTGAATTAAATCCTGAGGACATGAGCAGAAAAGTAAAATTCACTTAACTGATGGCGATTATTTAATAATATTAATACAGATATTATGTACTTAAACTGAAGCTTGAAATCGTGTTAAGGCTTGAGAGTAGTATTATTAAGTATCTTAGGTTAAGTATCTTAGATTGAGTGTTTTAGTGTAATTGAGTATTTAGTATATTGAATATGTTAGTGTATTGAGTAAATTATATTTGAAATATTATGCGTATTAGAATAAAATTTCTGAGCATATATTGTAACAAAAATATAATAAAAATAAAAATGGGATTTTAAATACGAATAAAAGCCATGTCGGAAAAAATAGAAAAAAAGTAAAAAAGGAATTAAGAAATTAAGGAAAGGAAAAATTGAAATCAGATAATAATTGCAGCCGTTTTTTCGTCCTTTTCCTCATCGAAGTCTGTAACAAGAGCCTCAGTTGTAAGTACCATGCCAGCAATTGAAGCTGAATTCTGAAGGCCGCTCCTTACCACTTTTGTAGGATCGATAACTCCTGCTTCAAAAAGGTCTTCGAAAGTGTCTTTCTTTGCATTATATCCGAAGTGTTCGTTTGAATCAGCCCTGATAGCTGCTACAACTTCAGCCCCTTCCCTGCCTGCATTTATAGCAATCTGGCGGATTGGTTCTTCTATAGCTCTCTGGACTATTTTGACACCGACCTGCCTGTCTCCTTCAAGGTTCAGGTTTTCGAGGACTGTGGCCGCTCGGAAAAGGCTTACTCCGCCTCCTGTAACCACTCCTTCTTCGACTGCAGCTTTTGTAGCGTTCAGGGCATCATCAATTCTCATTTTCTTTTCTTTCAATTCAGTTTCAGTTGCAGCTCCCACTTTAATTACTGCAACCCCGCCTCCTAACCTGGCCTGACGTTTTTTAAGTTCAGTTTTCCGGTATTCGGCATCGGAAATGTTGATCTGAGCATCGATAATCTTGACCCTTTCATTAATTTTGGATTTTTCTCCCCTGCCCTCTACAATAATGGTCTTATTATTGTCAATTGTGACCTTTCTGGCATTTCCGAGCATATCGTCTTCAAACTCTTCAAGCTTCATTCCTTTTTCTTCGCTAATTACCTGCCCACCAGTCAGCACGGCAATATCTTCAAGCATCTCCTTTCTTTCATTTCCGAATCCTGGAGCTTTGACTGCGCAGACTTTAAGAGTTCCGCGAATTATATTTAATATCAGGGCTGCCTGGGCATCTCCGTCGACGTCTTCAGCAATCATAACAAGGGACCTGCCTTCAGAAGCAACCTTTTCCAGAACAGGCACTATCTGCTTCATGCTGTTAATTTTCTTATCTGTAATCAAGATGTAGGGCTCGTCAAATTCACAGATCATTTTTTCAGGGTCAGTTGCCATATATGGGGAAACAAAACCGCGGTCAAACTGCATTCCTTCTACAACATCAAGGCTTGTCTCCATGGTCTTTGAATCCTCGACTGTAATTACCCCGTTGTATCCGACCTTTTCCATAGCATCTGAAATTAAATTCCCGATTTCTTCATCATTATTTGCAGAAATAGTAGCTACCTGTACAACCTTATCTTTGCCTTTTACCTCTACACTTTTCCCTTTAAGATAGCCTACAACCTTTTCTGTAGCAATTTCGATTCCTTTCTTGACTTCTATTGGGTTTGCTCCTGCGCTGATATTTTTTAAGCCTTCTCTGATCATGCTCTGAGCAAGCAGGGTTGCAGTAGTGGTTCCATCTCCAGTATTATCCTGGGTTTTGGAAGCAACTTCTTTTACAAGTTTAGCTCCCATATTCTCAAACTTGTCATGAAGTTCGATTTCTTTTGCAATAGTAACCCCATCATTTGTAACTACAGGTTTTGTGCTTTTATCGAGCACTACATACCTGCCTTTAGGCCCAAGGGTAATCTTAACGGTATTTGCAACTTTATCCACACCACTCAAGATTGCCTTTCTGGCACTTTCATCAAACATTATTTGTTTTGAAGCCATATTATGTCACCCTGATTAGAACAAAATATTTCAATTTAGTTGGAAATTAATTTAAAGATCAAATTTAATTTTGGAATCAAATCTGAAATATCCAGGTTTTTTTGAAGCAGAATCTGCTTAATTAATTTTCATCGGCAATGGTTGCCAGGATATCCTTAAAGTCAACAAAAACATAGTCTTCATCGTCTATTTCAATCTCATCGGACTGATATCCCCCATAAATCACCCGATCGCCCTTTTTAAGAGGGAGTTCTTTTCCGTCTTCGAAGGTCCCAACAGCAACGATAATTCCTTCTTTTTTCTCTTTCTGTGCAGATTCAGGGATGTAAATCCCGCCTTTTGTAACTTCTTCCTTCTTTTGATGTTTAAGCAGTACACGTTCACCAATAGGTTTGATAATCACTGTTCTGTTCCTCCTTATAAATGGCGATTCTATATAATTAACTGAAATGGTTTAATTACCAAATCAACTGGACAACAACTTATAGCGCAGTATGCAATTTAATAGTAAATATATAGAACTTAAAACGCCCAACTATCTGCATTATATGTAAAACTAATATTTAAAAATTACCGGCAAAATTGATATGATAACTAAAAAATTGAAATGATATCTACAATTTTGAAAAAATATATATACGAAGGATTCCAAAATATTAGCCAGATGGTCAAGGAAATCATTTTAAGAAATATTGAAAAACCTCATATTAGAAGCCTGGAAGAAGACCTTTTATGGTTCTGCGACAGCTTCGGCTTTTCTTCAGGAAGGGACACTGAAAATACAGCAAGAAGAATAATCTTCAGCCTGCTTGATAAAATCTCAAATGATGAGAGTACTTCTTCAGAAATCCTTGCTGACGACCTTGACATTAAAATATCGAGGGTAAATCACCACCTCAGGAATCTTAACGATTCAGGTCTTCTTTACAGAAAAAAGCGTCTCATATACCTCAGGGGAGGCAGCTTAAAAGCTGCAGTAGAGGAAATGCGGAAAGATTCGGAAAGAATTTTTGATGACCTTGAAAATATAGCTGAGGAAATAGACACCATAATAGGGATCAAAAACCGATAAAAGTGTATAATCTCTACGAAGAAATAATGATTAACTCAATGATTAACTCAATGACATTTTTAAATAATGAAAACTGAAAAACAATTTAATATTAGCCTAATAATATTATAATTGTGAGCAAAGTTTCCATAGTCCGCTGCCCCGATTATACTAATACTAAAAAAGCCATAGCGGAAGCTCTCGATCTCGTAGGCGGTCTTGAAAGCTTAATCCGTCCTGAAGATAATGTGCTGCTTAAGCCGAATATTCTTGCAGCAACTGCTCCGGAAAAAGGAGTTACTACACATCCTTCTGTAGTAGCTGCCTTATGTGAATTTGTAATTCAGGCAGGAGGAAAACCGGTTGTAGGAGATGGAGCAGGGATTTCAAGGCCAGGGACAACTGCAAAAGCTCTTAAAATTTCAGGTATAGAAGAAGCCGCAAGAAAAGCAGGAGCAGGTGTAGTAAATTTTGAAACTGCAGGTTTTGCTCTGGTGGACGTGCCTGATCCTCTCCAGTTCCGGAAGTTGTACATTGCAAAACCGGTTCACGAGGCTGATGTTGTAATATCTCTTCCAAAATTAAAAACTCATGAGCTTACATATTATACAGGTGCGGTAAAGAATTTTTTTGGAGTGATTCCCCTCAAATGCCGAAAGGAGGCTCATTTACTCGGGAAAAGAGAACTTTTCGGGGAAGCAGTTGCTGATATTTATTCGGTTGTTAAACCTCAATTCGCAGTTATGGATGGGGTTATAGGGATGGAAGGAAATGGACCTTCCCATGGAACTCCTGTCAATTCAGGAGTAATTCTGGCAAGTCCTGATTGTATTTCCCTGGATATCGTTGCTGCCGAACTCATAGGATTTGATCCTTTAAAAATTCCGACAACTGCAGGAGTCCTTAAAAAAGGATTTGAGAAACAGTGTCCTGTTGTTGTAGGGACCCCTTTAAAGGAAGCTAAAATAAAATTTAAACGATCAAGTGGAGGAGTCAGCACAGCTCCCCCCTTTCTTACCCGAAATTTTGGAAAATATTATAATATTTATCCTCAGATTAACCAGAGGAAATGCACCCGGTGTGGAGCATGCTATAATAGTTGTTCTCCCGGCTCGATAGAGCGGCTAAAAGACGGGGGTTTCAGAATAAACAGGGAGAAGTGCATTTTATGTTATTGCTGCCGTGAACTTTGCCCGAATAACGCAGTAGATATCAAGAAATCATTACTTGCAAGGGTTTTAGGGAAAAAGGAAACTTAAAAATTAATTTTAGTAAACTTGTGTAATATTAAAAAGATCAATTAAAAAGATCAGACTATTTTTTGGGTTGAATAAACTTTAAACAGATTTTTGTTAGATTTCTGTTTTTATATAAAATGACTTTAGTAAATCATATAAAAAAGATTTAATCAGGAAATTAATCAGGAAATATCAAGAAAATATTAAGAAAATATTAAGAAAAATATTGGGGGAAGGGTATCCTTCCCTCTTATTTGACTTTTATTTAATTATCTTGTTTGAGTATTTTTTATTTATATTTATTTTCTCTTCTTTCGGCTATCATTTTTTCTCTTTCTAGCCTCTCTAGCTTTTCCTGGTTTGTCTCTTTTCTTTCCAGGTTTTCAATTCTCTCTTTTTCCTGCCTTGCCATTCTTTCTTCTGCAGTTTCTAAAGGCATCTCTTCCTTTTGTGTGGAAGACGTTTCTCTATATTCGGTTTCTCTCCGCATAGTTCCAGTTGAAACCTCAGAACGTCCCATACCACCTGTTGTCTGCCAGTAAGGCTGGTATCCGTAGTAAGTATAAGTCCTTGACAGTTCTTCACGAGATAGAGGCCAGTTGTTTTTATCAAAACCTTCTGCTCTTTCAAGAACTTCTTTTGGAATGTCAAGAGTAAAAGCATGCTCATGTGCTCTCAGACTAAGAGCCTGCCAGGGGATAGCAAACAGTTTATCTGCCATTCCCATAAATCCTCCAAAGGAAAGTACTGCATATGCGACTCTTCCATCCTGGAGATCGATCATTAATTCTTCAATCTTTCCGAGATCCTCTCCGGCAGTATTGACAACCCTATCAGACCTTATTGTGCTTGCTGACAAAAAGTGCGGAACCGCTCCTTCTGTAGTTGCAGTGCGAGCCATTGTTTGTGTTTGCATTCTCTCGCTTTCCAGTCTGGACAGTCTTTCCCTTTCAGCTGCTGCCTTCTGCTCCATCTCCATGCGTTCTCTTTCCAGGCGAGCCAGTCTCTGCTGTTCGGTTTCTGCCTGTTTATCCAGGTTCATCCGCTCTCTTTCTAACTGATCCAGCTTCTCTTTTTCAGCAGCTTCCCGCATTTCAGCTTCCATTCTTTCCTTTTCCAGCCGGGCTACTCTTTCCTGTTCGGTTTCAGTCTCTCTTTGCAGACCGCTCCTTTCCGCTTCCAATTGTGAAAGTCTCTCTCTGCGGGTTGCTTCCTGGGTCTGCAGCATCCTTGCTTCTTCTTCAAGCCGGGTTACTTTTTGTGTTTCTTCCCGTCTCCTAGCCTCTTCCATTTCTCTTTCCAGTTTAGCCAGCCTGTCTCTCTCGGCCTGAGCCTGCCTTTCTAATTCAACCTGCTCTCTTTCGAGCGCCATCAACTTTTCTCTCTGGGCTTCAGCCTGTTCTTTGGTCTGCACGCGTTCTCTTTCCAGCCGTGCCAGTCTCTCCTGCTCGGTTTCTCTTAGTCCTTCAAGCCTTTCTCTTTCCATCCGAGCTGTCCTTTCATCTTCGGTTTCTACTATTTCTCGCCTTTCTGTTTCCATCATTCCAGGTTCTGTAGTCTCAATCCTGGTAGTTCTTTTAGATTCCATTGTTCCCATTGCTGCTGCCGAGACTCCTGCAGCTCCGACTGCCGCTCCTGCAGGCCAGTAGGGCTGATATCCATAATAACTGAAAGTCCTTGACAGTTCTTCACGAGTAACAGGCCATTTATCTTTGTCAAGCCCTTCTGCTTTATCAAGCGTTTCTTTGGGAATATCAAGGACAAACTCGTTGTTACGTGTCCTTTGTGTTAAACCTTGCCAGGGAATAGCGATATGTTTGCTACCTATTCCTAGAATTCCTCCGTGGGAAATTACTGCATAGGCAATTCTTCCATCCTGGAGATCGAACATTAGATCCTCAATTTTCCCAAGGCTGTCGCCTTCTCTATTGACGACTTTCTCTCCCTGGATCTTAGTTGCCCGTAAAAATCCTGACCCAGCCTCACCTGTTCGAGTTGTTGTTTCGGATACAGTGTGACCTGGTAATTGAACTCCCTCTGTTGCTCCGGTTTCCCAGTAAGGCCTGTATCCATAATAGCCATACATAGTAGAAAGAGATTCACGGCTTGTTGCAGGCCAGTTATCTTTTTCGAAGCCCTCAGCCTTTTTCAGGACTTCTTTAGGAACATCAAGCACAAAAGCATGCTCGTGCACTCTCAAAGTAAGGGCTTTCCAGGGAATGGCAAATAATTTGGTTCCAAGGCCCATTATCCCCCCAAAGGAAAGCGCTGCATAGGCAATTCTACCGTCTGCAAGGTCAATCATTAAATCTTCAAATTTACCAAGGTCTTCCCCATCTGTGTTAATGACTTTATCATCCATTAAGCTCTCTGCTGATAAAAATTCAGGATTATCTCTGTTTGCCATAGTTTCAACTCCCTAGATTCACGAATGTATTTTAAAGTCTGCACCCCCAGTACAGCTTTAAAATTTATTTTCGATTATTAATGTACCCTAATATGTCCTGCCTGCAAAACAGGAAGATGTGTTCCAATGTATACTCATTTATATTTATAGGCTTAAATATTGCCTGGTCGGTTTTCTATTCTTTCTGTATGCCAGTAAGGCTGGTATCCATAATAGGTGTACATGCTGCTGAGCCATTCACGACTTGTCGTAGGCCAGTTATCCTTATCGAAGCCTTCAGCTTTTTCCAGGACTTCTTTAGGAATATCAAGTAAAAAGGCATGCTCTTGAGGCCTTAATGTTAGAGCCTTCCAGGGAATGGCAAAGAATTTGCTCCCAAGCCCCAGAAATCCGCCAAAAGAAAGCACTGCATAGGCTATTCTGCCATCTACTAAATCAATCATTAACTCTTCAATTTTCCCAAGGTGTTCACCTGCTGAGTTGACAACCTTGTCTCCCTTTATACTACCGGATGACAAAAACTCCGGAATATCTCCATCTGCCATAGTTCCAACTCCATAAACAATTGAAAGTGCTATTTTAAAGTCTGCATCCCCGGCAAAACTTTAAAATCTCTTCCCCATGAATATTATTTTTTTAATGTTACTTAAAACTACCGGAATCGTTAAAAGTATTACTTTATGTTACAAAGTAAGAACTTGAGAATTAATTTTGTAAAGACCTTTAAAAGAAAAAAGGCAATATCAGAGAATTTTTCCTTATATTTAGAAAGAATAAAGTCAGAAATACCGAAATTATGTCTGAAAAGGCTTTTACTTAATAAAAAAGGTTCAGAGAGCTTAAAAATAAGAAAAGAAGAAAAAGGAAGTATTTTATGAAGTTAACGCTTTAAATCTTTAATTTTTCCCGAAACTCTTTTTAGAATATTTAATAAATAAAAAAAAGCCTGTACGTGTTGAATAAAAATAAAAAATTTCAATTACATTATAACATTTTCCTTTTTATCTTTTTGCAAGACCTTTTAATCCAGAAGGTTCAAAATATGTATTAAAAGAATCCTTTTGCTTAGACAATAATTTTTGGAGTAGTATCTTTTAGGGTGATGAGATGCTTTATACATATGTGGATACCGAATATGGTCCAGAAAAGTGCTCTCTCTGCAATGGAACAGGACATGCTGGGAGTGGAATTTGTGAAGTTTGCGGAGGGCAGGGAGATGTGCTTGTTGCGCAGCCTGCAAGAGCATGTCCGCTTTGCAATGGTTCTGGAAACCAGGGCCCTGGGACTTGCAGGGCGTGCGGAGGAAGTGGCTGGGCTCTTTTCTGAGAAAAAATTAGAATAATATCAGTTCTAAAGGGTGTAAAAATCCTTCAAGAAATATAATTATTTATTAAACAATCTGTTATTAATGCAGGAGTATGCTTAGTACTTACCAAAACTGAATAAGCCTGAATATCATCTTTTTTCAAGGAACCTTTTCTTTTTCTCTTCGGGCAAACAATCAAAACAGGTTTCATAGCGTGTGGACTTGTATTTATTCCTACATACAGGGCAAAGTTCCATATTCTTTAAACTTGCAAAATGACAGCGCTTGCAAAGCACGACTGCATTTGCCAGGGATTCTGACTCATCTTCAGCCTTTTTAACTTCTTCTTCAATCAGAGCTTTAACCCCTGTTTCTTCAAGCCATTGATGATAAAGCTTCTTGAAATTTCCTTCTTCGAGGTCCTGAACAAGGACTTCTACAAACTGATCTTCAAGGTCAGTGTGGTCAGGCTCAGTTTTATGAATTGTTGAGGTTTTATGCCAGGCAGGATGGCTCTTATGCCGGTGTTTTCCTGTCTGGATGCGTTCGAATTTCTGGTAACAGTCTTTATATACTTCTTTAAATCTCTCATATGCAGCATTATAAAATTCGGAGCTTATCTGTGCAGGAGAAAAGGCTCTCGGAGTATGAATGCATAATGATTCTGAAGTACCACACCATAAACAGTTCTTGCCTTTTAAAAATTCAGCTCTTTTCTCATTCCATTCTTTCGAACTACGTTTCATAAATCTGGCCCTGATTAAATTTAAGACAATTTATTCAAAAATCTTTTAATTTTCTTTATAACTTATCTAAATAATTTATCTTAATTAATTAAGACAAATTAATTAAAATAAGAGTTCCCAGATACAATCAAGATTAAATAATTATACCTGTGAATTTTAAAAGTAAAAATTTGGAAAAAATAAAGAGAGTGTTATTAAGCAGCCTTGAATCTAAAATTTATTTAGCTCTTTTGATTGAAAGGAATTTTTAAATATGTAGTCAGGCCTGAAGCAGTAAACAATTTTTTTTAATAGGATATATCTGCTTCAAATAAAATATTTTATTAATATTCATATTTTTTAACATATTTATTTGCTGAATATGTTTATCATAGCTTATTTGGAAGTACCGGGAGAAAATATTAATCACGAGATTTTATTATTCAAAGTTTATCTGGAATTGAGATTTTTTGCTTTTTCAAGAAGGTCACAGACCTCTTTATCAGTGGTTTGACTGAAATCTGCATACCAGGCCCCTACCCCATAAAAAGGTTCAGGAGTAGCAACGCATATTATTTCATCAACCTTCCCTTCAAAAGACTCACAGGTATCAGCTGCAGCTGTAGGTACTGCAATTACTATTTTAGCCGGGTTTTTAGTCCTAAGAGCGGCAGCCGCAGCTCGCATTGTTGCGCCTGTTGCAAGGCCGTCGTCTATCAAGATCACTATTTTGTTATTTATTTCCGGTTTTGGCCTGTCCCCACGGTACGCCTTTTCCCTTCGCTCAAGTTCACGAAGCTCTTTGGCAGCCACTTTTTCGATTACCTCTTCAGATATGCGAAAAGACCGAACCACATCTTCGTTTAAGACTCGGATGTTATCCGAAGCAATTGCTCCCATTGCCAGTTCTTCGTACCCGGGAACTCCAAGCTTTCTTACTATAAACACATCCATTTTTACATTTAGAGTTTTTGCAACTTCATAAGCAACCGGAACTCCTCCTCTGGGAAGAGCAAGTATTAATACATCCGGGCGAGAAGCATATTTTGAAAGCTCTTTTGCAAGTGTTCTGCCTGCATCTACTCTATCTTTAAAAATTGCCATTGATCCCATAACTCCTCAAATATGTTAAATTAATACCAATATTAATTTGAAAATGTTAATATTTCAAACTAATATATAATATTTGAATAAATCTAAAATAAATTTTTCCTGCCAATAAGAATTATTTATTTGTTAATTTATTTGTTTTAAAGTCCTAAAACATTTAGATCATAAAAATCTGGACTTCAAAAAATTTAAAGCCTTAAACTCTAAATCCAACAATTTTGATTTCTAGAGTGTCGAAATTTTCAGGTAGTTTTGGGCGTTAAGAGAAAGATTATACAGGAAATTAAGAAAAGGGTGAAGAAAATCAAAAGAATAAAGGAAAAACTGAATAAATTAAAAGATATTAAAAACTCCATAAGAGCTGGAATAAACATCGAGGTAAAATAAAATATTTGGAAGTTAGACACCTGATTTATAATTTTCCTGATTTATAATTTTCCTGATTTAATTGATGAGCTCGTCCCAAAACAAAATTTCTCCTTAAATCAACGCAAGTTTGAGAACTACTTTCCTGATAAGTAATTCAATTGGTGGTTCATGATTCGAGATTAAGAGGGCTTACCTTGAGTTTTGGGACCCGCTCAATGGCAAACTAATGTTTATGCGCACCTTATTTCCAAAGATTTTCATATTTTGAAATTGGATGTCATATCTTTAAATTAGATTACATACAAACTATAATTAATATTAATTAATTTTTGTAGATACTTAATTTTTATCGGGGAACTTATATTTTCCAGCATAAGTAAAATAATAAAATAAAAGAAAGCCTTAAAGGGGGAAGGCAAGTTTCGAAGACTGGCGAGAGGAAGGCTCTTATTGAGCCCTATGAGGTTTTACTCTGGCTAGCTACGATAATCATTTTTTATGTAATCAGTTCCAGCAATTATCTTCTTTTTCATACCATTATAGAACTCTTCAGTGTGTATGTTGCATATGTAATATTCCTTGTAGTCTGGAAAGCCAGATCCAGCATTCAGAATAGATATCTTATATTCATAGGAATCGCCTATTTTTTTATCGGGTGCCTGGATCTTCTGTACACTCTTTCTTATCCTGGAATGGGAGTATTCCCTAAACTTAATTCAAACATGAATACCCAGTTCTGGATAGCTGCAAGATATATGGAAAGTATATCCTTCCTTTTGGCTGCCTTTTTTTTAAGAAACTCTCTTACAGATGAGATAAAACCCGACAATACAGCTAAAAAAACAAAGGCTTTTGTCTGGAAAGTTTTCTTTGGATATGCCATAATTACTATTATTTTTTTACTCTCAATTTATTTCTTTAAATTATTTCCAGTCAGTTATGTTGAAGACTCAGGATTTACTTCTTTTAAGATCCGAAGTGAATACTTCATTTTTTTTATTTTGCTCGGTTCCTTGATTGCATTATATACAAAAAAGGATAGATTTGAACCCCGTGTTCTCAACTTACTTGCTGCTTCTATAATCTTTACAATGCTCGGGGAACTTAGTTTAACTTTTACCCCTGATTTAGAGAGCTTTTCGGATATTGCTGCCCAATATTTTAAGGTTATTTCTTTTTACCTTATTTACAAAGCAATTGTAGAAACAGGGTTTGAAGACCCATTTAGTTTGCTTTTCAGAGAACTTAAGCAAAGTGAAGAGGCACTAAGGCAGGAAACGATTTTTCTTAAGGATGACCAGGGCCATATTTACAAAATGCTTGGAGTAAATATAGGAGAAGTTGAAAACGAGTCTTTAAAGAATGAATTTGATAACAGGCCTGGGGTACACAAGATCGATTATCAATCCTTTTTGTATAATGTAGAAGGAATAATAGGTTTTCTGCTTGGAGAAGATCTTGAACCGATATTTATAGGTGAAACTGTTGAAGCGATTACAGGTTATACAAAAGAAGAGCTTCTTTCAGGCAGCCCTAAATGGACTGAAATTGTTATTCCTGAAGATAGGCCCGATATTCTAGAAAATATCCAAAATGTAATATCCAATCCAGAAACCTCTACAGAGCTCGAGTACAGGATAAGGACAAAAAGTGGGGAAATAAAATGGATAAGAGAAAATCTTCAGAAGATACCTGAAGGCTCTAAAACTCCAGGGAAAGTACAGGGAATTGCAAGGGATATTACTAAACGAAAGATCGCTGAAGAAACTGTAACAAAATTTCAGGATATGCGTATAAAAGAAATCCATCACAGGATTAAAAATAACCTCCAGGTTATCTCTTCTTTATTAAGCCTTGAAGCTGAGAGATTTTCAGATCCAGAAACCCTTGAAGCTTTCAGGGAAAGCCAGAACCGGGTCGTATCAATGGCTTTAATTCATGAAGAACTCTACGAAGGAAACAGAATTGATACCATTGATTTTGCAGCCTACCTCCAAAAGTTAAGCGCAGACCTTTTTAGCTCTTATTCTGTAAAAAAAGAAAATATTAAACTTGAGCTGGAGCTTGAACAGGTTTATCTTGATATGGATACTGCAATTCCCCTTGGAATCATTGTTAATGAACTGATTTCAAATTCTCTTAAACATGCTTTCTCTCCTGGAAAAAATGGAGAAATTAGGATAACTCTTTGTCATACTGAAGGTTACTTTCCAGAGGAAAATACCAGTCCGATCCTGGAAATAAAGGAAAAAAGAACTTTTCCCTACATTCTAAAAGTAACGGATACAGGAAAAGGAATGTCTCAAATAATGGATTTTAAGGACCCAAAAAGGCTTGGGCTTCAACTTGTAAATATCCTTATAGAACAGATAGATGCACATATAACCGTTAAAACAGATCATGGTACTGAATTTACGATATGTTTCAGGAATGCAGAAATTTAAAATTCATTTTTAAGTCTAATTCCACTTTTAAGTCTAAAGTCTAATGTCTCATTATGATTTAATTTTAAATTTTGATCACCCTATCTTTTCCTTGTCTTTTTTTATCATTATTATATTTTCCAGTCCTGCCAAATTGAATTTATAAATCCTTTTAATTCTATTAAATAAAATATAATTGTAATTTAATGTTGAAAATTTTTATCGAGAAATATTTTTTGCTGCCTTATAAATTTTTAAATAATTAATTTAAAATATAAATGGCATAATGTTATAATTGGAGTCAGGAAGTGAGTTGGGTATGAATAAATAAAGAATCGCCTGGAGTTACTGATCATGTTTCGGATCAATATACTTGGGGGAGCATATTTTCCGGGACTGCTGTATTGGGGGATACAGTAAAAGAATCAAAATTCTCCAGGCCTCTTCTGATTGAATTTTACTTGTTTGCATGCTTTTTTCAATGGTTTCTGATAATTAGAAAAGTAAATGCAGGGATTTTAAGATCTTGCTGATATGATCTAAAGAAATTTAAAGAGAAAAATATTTATTCAATATATTTTTATAAAATCAAAGCAATCTTTAATTATTGGGAAAATTCGGGGAAAAACACTCACGGGATTTACATTATTGGGGGAGCTTGCATATATCAGAATTTAGAGAAGAACTACTGAAGGATGGATTTCACGATTTAGTAACTTTTTTAGCCTTATCCAGCTTACTGTATGTCGGTTTTATAAATTACCCACTTGCACACGCGGTTATAGAATTCGCTAGTATATATATCGCATGCGGAATACTGTTAATTTTCTGGAAATCCAGAAGCATTAAAAACCTGCACCTTATAATATTAACATCAGGTTATTTTCTTATATGGGGCATCGACCTCTTACATTCGTTTTCATCCAGCAGAACAAATATATTTTCCGAGTTTAATACAGATCTGATATCTCAGTTCTGGTTACTTGGAAAGGATTTACAAATTACTTTTTTCTTAATAACACCAGTATTCCTATTATTCGGAGTAGAAGATCTGACGAAACTCATTAGAAAACTTCGGAATTTAACCACTTTATGGAAGATATCCTTATTGTATGGAATAGGCGTGTCTGTATGTTTATTTTTGCTTATTTTTAATGGGGACTTCACCGGGTTGTATAAAATCGCACTGAATGCCCTGGAAAACTTTAAGAATATTAATACAAGGCCGGATGTTTTATTTGATTTTCTTAAATTGATATCTTTCTACTTTATTTATAAGGCAATTGTCCAGACAGCTTCCCAAAACCCTTACAACTTCTATTTCAAAGGGATCAAAGACATAGAAGGAGATATTATACAAAAAATGGACTGCCTGGGAAATAATTGCGAGCGTATTTATAAAATGTCAGGAATTAGCAAACATCTGACCAAAAATAGAGATTTTAATAAAGAATTTAAAGAGAGCAATAATCCTGAGTATTATGATTCATTTATGCAAAATCTTCAGGGGATAGGATTCCAGTTTGACAGGAACTGTTCCTTAATTTTCATGCACGGAGCCGTAGAAGAAATAACAGGATATAAGAAAGAAGAAATTCTTTCCGGAAAAATTGACTGGATTAATATAATCAAACCTGAAGACAGATTTGTAATCTTTGAAAAAAGAGAAAAATTAAAATCAAACCCTGATTCTATTGTCGAAAGCGAATACAGGATATGTAGAAAAGATGGAGAAACAAAATGGGTCAGAGAAATCATCCAGAGAATTCCTGAAAACCAGGAAAGTTCAGGAAGGTTTAAAGTAGAAGAATTTCAGGGGTTAATTTACGATATAACCAAGCGCAAAATGTCAGAAGAAGCTCTTGAAAAGATAGATAGAATCCGGATAAGAGAGGTTCATCACCGTATAAAAAATAATCTTCAGGTAATTTCATCTTTGCTTAGTTTGCAGGCAGAACAATTTGAGGACGAAAAAGTAATTGAAGCCTTCAAAGAGAGCCAGAAACGTATCGAATCCATAGCATTGATCCATGAAGAACTTCATGAAGGAGAAGGTACAGACTCCCTTGATTTTGCGGATTATCTGCACAAACTCATAAAAGACCTTTCCAATTCGTACCGGGTAGACAATAATAATATAAATTTTAAACTTGAGCTCGAACAGGTCAACCTCAGTATGAGTACTGCAATTCCTCTTGGAATCGTAGTTAATGAACTCATCTCAAATTCGTTAAAATATGCTTTTCCTGATAAAAAAGAAGGAGAGATCTGGATCAATTTTTGTAAAATAGAAGCTTTTAGCGCCAAATATGAGATTCCAGAACCAGACCAGGATTATCTGAGGAGGAAAAATTCCAGATACGTACTTAGAGTAAAAGATAATGGAAAAGGTATCCCTGAAGAAATTGATTTTCAAAATCCTGACACCCTCGGACTTCAGCTAATAAATGTTCTTGTAGAACAAATAGGCGG
This sequence comes from Methanosarcina sp., assembly GCA_049706495.1. Classification (GTDB taxonomy): domain Archaea; phylum Halobacteriota; class Methanosarcinia; order Methanosarcinales; family Methanosarcinaceae; genus Methanosarcina. The sequence continues at coordinate 17,224 of JBNAKO010000196.1, forward strand.
GCTTATTCATCTTAAAAGGGAACATGGGACAGAGTTTATAATCTTATTCTAAAATTAAAAAATTTACTAAAAAATTGTTTAAAATATTAAATTGAAGTGAAGTAAACCTGAGATAAAAAATTTGAAAAATAAAAAAGAAATAATAATAAAAATAATAGAAATAATAATAATAATAATAATAATAATAATAATAATAATAATAATAACAAAAATAATAATAAAAATGAAGATTAAAAAATATAGAGATTAAAAACAAAACTAAAACGATTATAATAATTAACGAATTAATGAAGCTTCTAATATCCAGGGATAATTAAGATATCACCCTCAATGATAGGAATGAGTTTTCTTGCGCTGGGGGTACTTTTACTCCTTGGAAAATGGATAAGAATAACCACTCCTTTTCTTCAGAAACTTTTCATCTCGAGCTCTTTAATAGGAGGCTTTCTAGCCCTTATTTTAAAGAATTGAGAAAAATTTAAAAAGGTTGAACTTTCTCTCACTTTTTTTTCTTGATTTTCTTGATTATTTCCAGAATAAATTAAAATTCTTTAAGGTCAGTCCAGCCAAGTGTTTTCATTTTTTCAAAATCAGGGGCTTTTACTTTCGCTACATAATAAGATTCATTACAGGGGTACGAAAGGTCACAATCGCCTATTTCATTTACCTCGTATAATTCAATATTATGCATAGTTCCGTAATAGGCAATAATTAATTCTGAAGGAGTTGGTGCTTTAATGAACTTAATATTTCCTTCCTCATACCATTTATCCCAGGGTGCCTTTTCCCCGGTTATTTTGTATTTAATTTCTACAGGTTTTCCTTCTGTATTTGCTCCTGTAATATTATTTTCATTGATGCCAGGCTCCTCAGAAATGGATTGCTGGGAGATTTCATCCCATTCTCCATCAATAATAGCAGACGTTACATTTTTCTCAGAAACAATAACCTCTATTGTGTGTGGAGTAAGAGCCTGGGTCACCATCTGGCCTGTCCTATCTCCATAACCACCGTGTCTGCTTGTAAAGGTATAAGTAAGGGAATGCTGTTCCGGGATTGTCTCAAGAACCTCATGGTTTTCAAGTTTCAGATCAAAACCATCAAACCTGTAAGTGGGCGCATTTTCAATCCAGGTCCTGGCTATGGTTTCTGCTTCTTCTCGAGACATTGAAAGAGTATAAGCCCTGAGTTCGAGCAGCTTTGAATCAATTTCCTGAAGCCCCTCAGGCATATATTCGGAATAATAAGGGTCTACCTTTACAGTTTTTGTTCTATCTTCATCAACCAGGCTGATTTCAAGCGTTCCCACATCAGTAACTATGGGCTGTCCTTCCTGAGGCGTATATGTATCATTTAACTCTAAGAATTCATTTTCTTCAAATAACATAACAAGTTCTCTAAAAGCCGTTTCGTTAAAGGGCTTTTCATATTTCTTCATGAAATTTCCTTCAGAATCGGATGTCATAAACACAACCGCAGAATTGTTTACAGTTAACTGCTGGAGTTGCATTTCCGGCAGGGTAAACGCCCCATATGTTTTATGGATTATGGTAGCATTTTCTGTGATATCTTCTGTATCTGACTGGTTTTCTGTGCATCCGGCTATAAAAGTTAACAAAACTATAACCAATATGTAAATTACCTTCTTAATCAGAATCCACCCCTATTTTTGTAATTCAAGACATAGATTTATAAACAAACCTTTTAAAATACTAAAATAATATTATATTTTTTTGAATTAATTTCTTTTGATTATGTAAAGGTCTCTGAAAGAAATATAAACATTGATTTTATCAAAGGTTCTGATTTTTTCTTCCTATGATTTCAACTTCCAGATGCTTCACTATATTATGAAATATATTATACAAATTTATAGTCAGGAAAAGATTATTAATTTAAGATAATTTCCACCAGTGCTATATTACGAGTGGGGAAACAGCCAGTTTGGCCTATACTTATAATTAAATGAAGCTAACAGTAAATGAAATGCAAAAATAAAGTTATCTGAGTTTTCTCCAAAAAGAGAGGAAAAATTAGGGGGCCGAATGATATTGGAAATTAGAAAGCTTACTATTCTTCAAATGAATGATAGCCACGGATACATAGAATCCCATCCTGAACTTTACAGGCAGGGAAACAAAGAATTTTTCAAAACAGCAGGAGGATACGCCCGTATTGCAGGTCTATTCAACCAAATTCGTGAAGAAAATCCGGATAAAGTAATTATTCTTGATAACGGTGACACTATACACGGAACTTTTCCTGCGGTAAATAGTAAAGGAAATTCCCTTGTGCCGATCTTAAACAAAATGGGTTTTGACGCAATGACAGCTCACTGGGAATATGCCTATGGGCCGGATCACTTTAAGGAACTTTCCAGGAAACTTGATTACCCTGTGCTTGCTGTAAATTGCTACGAAAAAGGTAGTAATAAGTTATTTTTTCCTCCTTACAGGATAATCGAAAGAAATGGTTTACGTGTAGGCATAATCGGCATTGCCTGTACAATTGTAGATAAAACAATGCCCAGGCACTTTAGTGAAGGAGTTTATTTTTCGCTTGGCAATGAGGAACTTCCTCCTATTATAGAAAAGCTGCATAAAGATGAGAAAGTTGATTTGATTATTGTTCTTTCTCATATGGGATATCCTCAAGATCTTAAGCTGGCTCAGGAAGTAAAAGGTATTGACGTACTATTGAGCGGACATACACATAACCGCCTGTATAATGCTGTAACAAGTAATGGGACTATACTAATGCAGTCCGGTTGCCATGGATCTTTTATTGGAAAACTGGACCTGGAAATACAGGAAGGAAAAATAATAAAAGCGAAGCATGAACTGATAAATATAGATGAGTCTATTAAACCCGACAGAGAAAACGAATTAATAATTAACGAATTAATGAAGCCTTATAGGGAAATGTTAAACACTGTAGTAGGACATACCCAAACTGCCCTTAACCGCTACCGGGTTTTAGAAACAACTATGGATAACCTGCTTCTTCAGGCCATAGCGTATGTAAGCGGCATAAATTTAGCTTTTTCAAATGGGTGGAGATATGGAGCCCCTGTGCCACCTGGCCCTGTCACATTAAATGACCTCTGGAATATAATTCCTACCAACCCGCCCATTTCAACCTGTGAAATTACAGGCAGCGAATTATGGGAAATGATGGAAGAAAATCTGGAGCACGTATTCTCAAGGGATCCTTATCAGCAAATGGGAGGATATGTCAAGCGCTGTCTCGGCTTAAACCTTTACTTTAAAATAGAAAACCCCGCAGGCAAAAGAATTCAGGAGTTTTATATAAATAATGAAAAACTTGACCCGGATAAAAAATATAATGCATGTTTTGTTACTTCCCAGGGAATACCTGAACGTTACGGCAAAAACAGAAAAAACCTTGACATTAATGCGATTGAAGCTCTGAAGCTGTATCTGGCAAAGCATAGTCCTGCTACATCAAGCCTGAAGGAGACAATAGTGCCTATTTGATCCTGAAAATTTCTGTCAAAGATTAGCGGAAATTCCAGCCAGGTTTGATGGGCTTTGAGGATAAAACATGAAAATTGGTAAATATCTCAATAGTAAATGCAACTTATGATACCTTTAGCTCCTCTTTAGCTCCTTTATTTTTTCCATTATGCCTGAACTATTCCTGAGCTATGCCTGAGCTGGGAACATATCTTGAAGATTCTTCTGGGGTTATTACTGATATGTAAACAAAGTAGATTCTGGAGCTAAATTTAGACTATATTATAAATTGATTAAAAAGGCCAGATTGGAAGAAGATTCAGTATACATAATAACACTTCCCTGGACCCTGTTTTTCACCCAGATACAGATGGTAAACCCTTAAATAATGTGCCCAGTAACCCTTAAGATCCCCATATGTATCTGCGATTTTTTTAAGCTCTTTTTTTGTAGTTTCCGGACCATAGAACATTCTTGCACATTCAAAGAATGCCTCATCCTGCTCAGGGAGTTCTTCCATCCTTCCAAGCCCTCTTATAAGTACCAGATGAGCCGACCATTCTCCAATACCCCTTATATTCATAAGCCAGCCCTTTACTTCATTTATATGGCCTTTTCTGAGAAATTCTTCGTTTACCTGACTGAAAGCTTCTGCAACTGCCATTAAGTACTCAGATTTCTTTTCATTTTTCAAAATAAGGTTGAGCCTTTCCACACTAAGTAATCTTAGCTGGGAAGGAGAAGGAAATACCAGATAATTAGCTCCTCCGATTTCTATACTGTTTGGAAAAAACCTGACAAGCCTTTCTTTAAGTGTATGTGCAGCTTTAATTGAGATCCTCTGGCTCAATACTGCCCAGGCTGCGGCTTCAAAGGGAGTCAAAAACTTTACCTGATGCAGGCCGTAAAGGCTCTTTGTAATCGGGGAAAAGACTTCATCTTTCTGTGCTATAACATAGAGTTTTCTTAAATTATCTTCAAGGCTCAGAAAAAAGCTTATCCTGTCTTCAAGTAAAGATTTTGTTCCTTGGTCCAGTTTATCCCTGGAAAAAAGAGTGTAAGATAAAATCGGATTTTCAATACTCCCTTTTCCTTCGAGTTTAAAACCAAAAATCCGGTTTTCCAGACAAATTGCTTTGGTAAATGATAACTCAGAGATATTTTTTTCTCTCCCTGCTGGAGTAAATGTGTCTAAAAACTGAAGGGATTTGGAAAAATCAAATGGAGGGACAGGGATAATTTCCCCACCTGTATTTTGAAGTTTCATTTACTCAACCTCAGATATTGGTTTATAATTTAATTTAAATTGTTTAACCTGAAAAGCACAGATACAGAATTGCACCCGTTAAATAAAGGATTATTACCTATCAACCTAATAATATGCAATATCGACTCATTCAGCGAATGAAACTGAAGCGGCTTTTTCTAACGTAATTTTTATTAATCCATTATATCTCACCTTAATGGCAATTCAGGTATCAAAAGAAATATTTATACATTAAAATAATCGCATTAACCTGCTTAGAAACAAAAAGCGAGATAAATTATTAAGTTGATATTATCATTTTTAATTAGAATATGCCAACTTATGTTGAAATTGTTATGTTGAAATTATTATCCTGCAATCAGGAACCGGAATTCTCGATTCACTTTATATTAATATAAATGTGATGCTAACTTATAGTAGCTGTGAAATGATTTGATAAAATGGGAATAATTTGTCTGGGGTAGAATGTAAACTAATAGAAATAATTTGCATACTATGTAAGAGGGGGAATAATGTATTAAAGAACCGGTAAGTGTGGGGATAAGAAGTAGTGAAGTTCAGATTCCTATAGGCTCGATTGATCTCGAAGGCAGCCTCGATATTCCGGAAGGAGCAAAAGGAGTTGTTATTTTTGTGCATGGCAGTGGAAGCAGCAGGCACAGCCCACGCAATCAATATGTTGCAAAGGAACTCCAAAAAGAAGGGCTTGGAACCTTATTATTTGATTTGCTGACTGTACAGGAAGAAAAAATTGACATACTGACCCGGGAGCTTCGCTTTGACATAGACCTGCTTTCAAAACGCCTTATTAGCATAACAAACTGGGTTTTAAACCATCCTGAAACTAAAGGCCTGAACCTGGGCTACTTTGGAGCCAGTACAGGAGCTGCAGCCGCACTGATTGCTGCAAAAATGCATTCTGATACTATAAAAGCTGTAGTGTCCAGAGGAGGAAGGCCAGATCTTGCCGAAAGTTCCCTTATATATGTCAAAGCTCCTACTCTTCTTATTGTGGGAGGAAAAGATACCCAGGTTATAAAACTTAATGAATGGGCTTTAGATAGAATGAATACGCCAGAAAAAGAGCTTAAAATTGTTCCCGGAGCTACCCACCTTTTTGAAGAGAAGGGAACACTGGAAGAGGTTGCCCGGTTAGCCGGGGAATGGTTTAAAAGATATCTTTTGGAATAATCGGCTGCATTAACTTTAATAAACTTTATTTTTGATATTATAATTTTTAGGAGCAATAAGGGTTAATCCCAGTCTTTTCAATGGCGGGATACAGCCCCTCAACTTCTGAACATCGTTTCTTTTAATTATATAACATATGGTGTTCATATACATAATTAGGTATGTCAAGAAAACAGCATTGGATAAGTTCAAGAGGTTGTGTATATAACACAAATTATCATTTCGTATGGTCTACAAAATATAGAAGAAAAGTTCTTGTAGACAACATAGCAGAGGATCTGCATAAACTCCATGTAGAAATTGCTAAACAAAGAGGAGTGTTTCTTGTTACTCAGGAAATAATGCCGGATTATGTGCATCTTTTCATTATTATGCATCCAAAAAATTCACCGGCCAATATTGTAAAGATTTTCAAGGGAATTACTGCAAAAAAACTCTTTGAACTTCATCCAGAATTGAAAAATATGTTGTGGAATGGGCATCTCTGGAATCCTTCTTATTATGTTGGAACTTGTGGAGATGTTACAAAAGATATAATTCAGATGTATATTGAAAGTCAAAAGGTGAAATAATTATGAGAAGGGGAAATTTATATAGAATCTACCCTACCGAAATTCAAAAACCGATATTGGAACAACATTTCGGGGCTAATAGATTCGTATATAACAAACTTCTCCATGTTAAATCAACTATTTATAAGCAGTGCAAATGCAGTGTCTCAAGAATTAAACTTAATGATTATATTATAGTTCTTAAAGATATATATCCTTGGTTAAAAAATATTAATTCTCAGGCTCTGCAATCTGCAAATGTTAATCTTGATAATGCCTATCAACGGTTTTTCAAAGGACTTGGAGATTATCCAACTGAAAAAACCAAGAAAAAAAAACATTTCTCTTTTCAAGTTCCTCAACATTATAAAATTAACTTAACTACATCTGAAATATTCCTGCCTATTGTTGGCTGGATAAAAATTAATATTCATAGACAATTTTTTGAACCTGAATTTTTTGAAACTAATATCAAAACAACTACCACAAAAAATGGAATAATTATTGAGAAAGATCTTAATTCAGAATTCTTAAGAACTGTTACAATCTCAAGAACATCGGCTGGCAGATATCATGTAAGTATTCTAACCGAAGATCTTAAAACATATCCATTAACTCAACAATATTCTGAATCAATGTTGGTAGGCGTTGATGTTGGTATCAAAACATTTGCAGCTTGTTCTAACGGAAAAAAGATAGATAATCCAAAATTTCTTAAAAAATCTTTAAAAAAGCTGAAAATGCTACAGAGAAGAGTAAGTAGAAAAGTTAAAGGTTCTAAAAGAAGGAAGAAAACTGTCAAGAAACTTGCAAAACAACATCAGCTAGTAGCTAACCAAAGACATGATTTCCAGCATAAAGTTTCATTGTCATTAATACGCGAAAACCAAGCAGTCGCAATTGAAACTTTGAATATAAAAGGTATGCAAAAAAATCATAAACTGGCTCAAGCTGTAAGTGATTCTGCATGGTACTCTTTCGTACAAAAACTAATGTATAAAGCAGAAAGATATGGAAAAACTATTCTCAAAATAGGACAATGGGAACCGTCATCTAAACAATGTAATGTCTGTGGCTATATAAATAAGGAATTGACCCTTAAAGATAGAGAATGGCTATGTCCTTCGTGCAATACCAACCATGATAGAGATATCAATGCAGCTATCAATATCAAACAATTTGCTATTAATAATCTTATCACCTCTGGAACAGAGGGTAGAGCTCGTGGAGTTATTCCCGTTGGGGAGGGCTATGAAACGAGATGCCCGTCACTTCAGTGATGAGTAGTTCACCTGCCTGATTTTACCTGTGATTATTTGAAAATATATCATTTTGGAACATATCAATTTGGAATATACCAATTATGAATATGTCATTGGGGATATATCAGGTATTTTCATAGCGGGACTTTATAATTTAGCTACACAGTGTCAGAAATATCAAGGGAATTGAAATAGAAAGGTGATTAAATAGAAAAATGATTAAAAAATGAAAAAAATGAAAAAAATAATTAAAAGGTGAAACGAATAATTAAAGAGATAGGGGCTTGAAAATCAGATTCAATAATAATCTTAACCCCGTTTATTTTCCGATATCTCTAAACCAGATCTCAAATTTTGTTCCATGATCCCTTTTAAGCTCGATATGCCCGTCCAGTTGGCCCACAAGAGCATTAACTAGCTGCAGCCCAAGAGATTTAGTATTTCTGAAATCTATTTCTTCTGGAATTCCTTTCCCGGAATCTGCAAAAACTAACTTATAATATTCATTTAATTGGTTTGTTTGTGAAGTTTCGAAAAGATTTTCAGATTCTGAGGAAATAAGTCTTGAGACTTCTTTTCTATCACCTGTTTCTTCGATTTTTTCTTTTGTTAAAGAAATGCAGATTTCTCCGCCAGTTCCTGCTGGAAAAGCATATTTAATCGAATTTGTAAACAATTCATTTACTATTATACCCAGAGAGACTGCAGTATCAACTGCAAGGAAAACGCTGCTGACGTTAAGCTTTACCCTGATTTTGCTCTGCTCGGTATTATAGGATTTAAGCAAGTCTCCTATCAGTTTATGCAAATATGAAGAGAAATCCAGGCAGTCAAGCTTTCCGGACTCGTAAAGTTCCTGGTGAATAAGGGACATTGATTGGATGCGGTTTTCACTTTCTTTAAAAGCTTCAATAACTTTTTTATCATTGAATTTTTCAGCCTGAAGATCAAGCAGTGAAGAGATGATCTGTAAATTGTTTTTTATTCTATGATTAATTTCTTTCTTTTGCAACTGTTCAATTTTCTTTTTTTCCGTAATATCTCTACAGGTCTCAAGAACCCCTATAATCTTTCCTTCCTGGTTGGTTACCGGAGTTGCCTGGATAAACCAGACTCTACCGTCCTTTGCAGTAAATTCCCCGGATTTTTTGGATCCAGTCTTAAATATCTGTTCAAGCTGGGGGTATTGGGAGAAAGGGCTATTCATGGCAGGAAGAGTACTGAGCTCAAGGCCTACAACCTGCTTAAGGTCCATCTTCATATGTCCAAGAGCAGCTTTATTTGCCCATAGAATCTTAAATTCAGGATTTATGAAAATTACAAGTTCATTTAAGGAATCAAGAAGGATTTTCTTTTCCCGCTCCTGTTCTTTTAACTCCTGTTCTGCCAGATTGATTTCATTTAACATCCCATTTATTTCTCTTGACAGCCTGTAAAGTTCATCATTGTCTTCTAGAGGTAATCTTTTAGAGAGATCTTTTTCTGACCTGACTTTTGTTACAAAATCATCAATTTTGACCAATCTCGAAATAAATAACCTGTCAAGGGCGAATTTGACGCCAGCGCCTGTCATAAGGCCTGTCAGCAACAGGAAAAGATACATGTATGTCAAGGTTTCCTTTCCATGCTTATAAAGATCCCTTGGAAAGTCTGCTCTTATTATAAGAGCTGGCTTGTTTGAAATATCCCTTAATTCAAAATATCCAGCTATTCTTTTTTCGCTTAAAGGTTCAATTACAGGTTTTCCAGGGGCTTTAGAAAAATCCTTAAGTTTTTCCCTAACTTCTTCAGGGATTTTCCTATCCACTCTATACATTGTAAGGGAAGAGCGAGTAGCCTCCTTAAAAGAGCCTAAAAGATCTTCGTCAAAATATCTTACAAAAATCAGAGTGCCTTCTGGAGGTCCTTTATATTTTGTTGTGAGAATGGGGTGGCAGGCGACAAATGTGGGAGCCTTATTAAGCAAAATAAAGCCGCTTATTATATCACTTTCATTTTTACTTAAAAGGGTTCCATTTTTTACCATTTCAAAAAGTTCCTCAGGTACAGGAACTTCTTCTTCAGTATTAATGTCTATAGCTTTTGCATAAACAACAGATCCTGAATTATCTACAAAAAGCATGGCATTAATTCTGAGTCCTGCAAGAGTTTCATTCTGGACATTTACATCTATGAATTTCTGGTTCCTATCATCTATGAATCTGTAAGTATCATTCCAGCAGGCCCAATCTCTTACCAGGTAATCGAGATACCCCTGCTCCGTATTCACTGCATTTTGCACCCTTCCAATATTATTTAAAGTATCCCCCTTTTCAAGTTCCAAAAAGCTGGAAAGCTGCATATTATGGGCGAAGGTAAATGCAGTTGTAAGGACGGCAAAAATTAAAAGGGTGATTATAAGGACTTTTTTACTAATGTTTATCCTGATACCCCACAGATTATAAATAAGGACACTCTAGATTAAGAAATTATAAAGAAAGTACTCTATATAAAATTTAGTATAAGGATAAAATAAATTCAAAAGAATAAATATACCCTAAAATATAAAAGAAAAAAACGAAAACTAAATTATGGGCGTCCACCCTACTCTACAGGATAGGATATTTATGGCCCTCTGTCCTCCCAATGTAATAAAACAAACTGGATGGAACTATCGAAGCATATTGATTAATTTCATATTAGATATCAGAACAAAATTTAATTATAAATCCCGTACCTTTGTTCCTTCTAAGTTCAATGGTACCTTCAATTTGTTCTACAAGAGAATTTATTATTTGCAGCCCAAGAGAATCCGAACCTAAGAAATCCATAGTTTTAAAGTCAAGTTTTTCTGGGAACCCTATTCCGTTATCCGATACCGTTAAGACAAATTGAGATTCATTTAAACATTCAGTTTTCGGTTTGTCCTGAATAAATAGATCTTGTTCTCTCAATTTTTCTTTTTGTTCTAAATTTTGTAATTCTTTATTTTGCAATTCGGTATATTTATTTTCAGAGATTTTGTTTATCTGGGAATTCCCACTTTTTTCAAGTGCTCTCACTTTGTGAAAACTTATCTGGATTTCTCCGTTTCTGTGTGCCGGAAAAGCATGTTTGAGAGAATTTGTAATTAATTCGTTCACAATTATACCTAATGGTATTGCTTTATCTATTCCAACGAAAGCTGACTCAAGTTCAAGGTTTAATTTTATTTCTTGGCCCTCTAAAATATGTGCATTAATAAGGGCACATGCAAGTTTTTCGAGGTAGTCAGAAATATTTAGGGCCTCTTTGCTCTTATTGTTATATAATTCTTCATGAATAAGACGTATTGAAGCTATCCTAGTCTGGCTTTTACTAAAAGCTTCAATAATTCTCCTGTTTGTAAATTTTTCTGCCTGAAGAGTTAATAAAACTGATACGATTTCCAGGTTCTTTTTAATAATATTGTGAAACTTTATCAGCTCAACCTGCTCTTTTTCTTTTAGAATTTCTTCTTCTTTTTTTATCTCAGTAATATCTTCAAGAAATCCCTGTATTTTTCCCGGGCTGTTAATAAGCTCTTCCGGAAGCTGCATAACCTGCCTTATCCAGTGTATAGACCCATCCTTTGATTTGATTCTATACTCAAGCTCTATTGACGTATCAGGATTACATCCTGTTTTCTTCAGACTTTCCATTCTACTGAGGAGTATTTGTTTATATTCAGGAATAACCAGTTCGAAAAAATTGACTTTATTAAAAAGAAAATCATTTTTACTATAACCTGTGATTTCTTCAACAGATCCTTCTAATGATACAAGTTCGTATTTGTCGTCAAGCTTGAACCAGATAAATCCCTCAAGATTTTGCAGGAATGAATTGGAATAAGTGCTGGCAGTCATTCTCCTCCCTGTCGATACAAAATATTAGCATGGATCGATAAAATTATTATTTAGAGATAATATAAATCCAGATCTGAACTGGAAAACTAAGAATTCAACCAGAAATAAAGAAGTCCGCACTAAATATTACAGAGTATTATGAAACAATCCTTAAATACTTTTTCAAAATTTTTATTTAGAGGATTGCCCTTAAGAGAATAATTCTAATAAAAGAAGATTTTGGCAATGTAAAATAAATGGAAAAATTGGAAAGAATGAAATAAGCGTTATACAAAATAAGATTAAGGAGATGTCCGGAAGTACTGGATTTTTTAGTATCCCCCGATACAATTCTTCAAGTTATGCTCCCCCAAGCATACAATCGAAGAAAATCCTGTGACTTCCAGACAATTATGCGTTTATCTGTAATTTAAGTACAATACTTTTTTTAACACATATTTGTTTAAAAAGTATTTCTAAGTCTTTGTTCTAAAATAGATTTTTTTAAATCAATATTTCCCATAAATAATTTTTTTATTTAGATTTAACCGGACTCCCAATCCCGGCATATAGTAAGAAAATATATTATTTTAAATTAATCATGAAAAAATTTGCTTTGAATTAAAAAATTTATTTATCTAAAAATTAATTTAATATAAATTTTCAAGTTTATTGAAAAACTAATTTTGTTTTTTGTTTTAGAAAGACCTGTTTTAAAGCAGATTTTTAAGAAAAACTGATTCTAAAAAGTCGACAGGTATGCACCTAAAATAGAATAAACCAATCCAGATATAGAAAACGTAGGGGGAGTTTTTTTAAAACAGGAACTCACCCTTAAGGCTAAAGCACGTTAAATTCTTTTAATAGAAAGTTATAAAAACTATTTTTGCTCATGCATTATATAATCAAGCCAATTCTATTAACCTATTTTTAAGATTTACCTTGCTGGACTCCAGAAACCTGGGGTATATCTGGGCTTGTAATTAACTTTTGATATGGTTTTTATTTTCTTTGCTCCATGCCATGAGCCAAAGGTATAGTGTGTTTTAGATCTTGTTTTTAAGGTTATACGAGCAGGAGTCCAGAAGCCAGGTTCATAATGAGGCTTATATCCTGTCCTTGAGACTCTTTTTGTTTTCTTTATACCCTGCCAGAAACCAGGAATGTAACGAGGCCTGTAACCTGCTTTTGAAAATCCTCCTTTCGGGCTCCAGAGTCCGGGAGCATAACGCTTATAACCAAGCTTTGAGAGAATTTTGCGCTCCTGCGTATTCTGCCAGAATCCAGGAGTATAATGGGGTTCCAGACCTGTTTTTAAAAACCCTTTTCCAGGTCTCCAGAGGCCGGCAAGGTATCGGGGCATATGGTCAACTTTTGGTTTTAATTTTGTTTCCCGAATTGTTGGTTTCCAGGAACCAAAATTATAATGTGACTGCCTTGATTTTTGGGCCTGTTTTGAGGGCTTCCAGAAGCCAGGTTCATATCGGGGCTTATATCTAATTTTTGATACATTTCTGGTTTCATTTGCTGCTCTCCAGTAACCGGGATTATAATGAGGCTTAATTTCTGGTTTCAGACCTGTTTTCCTGGGCTTCCACCAGCCAACAACATACCTGGGATGATAGGCAAGCTTCTGTTTCACTTTTGCATTTTGTGTTTTAGGTTTCCAGTAGCCTGGAGTATAACGAGGCTTTAGCTGCTCGACCTTTGCTGACGGCTTCCAGAACCCTGGTTCATAACGAGGTTTATGTCTGATTTTTATTGAGATTTTTGCTTCGTTGGTCTCTTGCCAAAAACCAGGCACATACCTGGGCTTATTACTTGCTTTTATAGCAATTTCTGGAACCTTCTTAAACTCTTTTTCAGCCTTATCAGGAGAAATAAGAGTTTTTACATTTGATGTCTGCTTCCTTGCCAAATTCATTACCTCTTTAATTAACTTTTCCTTTTGACTATCATATTCGTCGCAAAAAAATAACATTTGCCAAAAAATGAGCATCCATGCCAGATAATTTAATCTGACATATACATAATTGTTTAATAGTTGTATTTAGTTTTTTGCTATATTGAGAGTATTTTTTCCTGGCCAATATTTAAAAACAGAACTGATAGAGACATCCCCCATAAATATGCTCGATCTTCACATAATTATTACATAAAATTTTTTATACTGCGGGAGCATATTAAAATAACGATTATTAACAAGGAAATACGCATATAGCAGATTTTGGTCGGAACAACAGTGAGTATTTTATAAAATAGTAATCATATAAGTTTTGAAACGAGGTAAAAATATTGGTAGACTACCTTTTTATATTAAACCTTTTTATATTTTTATCTTTTATGAAGTATATGGCCAGTAAAGAATCATCTGATAAATCGATGGAGTGGCTGAAGCGGCACCCTATAGGGGGATATTTAATAATAGTATTTTTACTTTTTTTAATGTTCTTTAACATAGGCATCCTATGATGAAAATCATTCTTTTTTCAGCCCAAAAGGATAAGATAATATTATTTAGAAATTTTTTAGTAAATTTGCACTTCGGACTTAAATTTAATATTAATAAAAATAAATGTTTTTAGACAGATTTAAATAAGTTTGATTTTTTAAAAAATTAATGCATTCTTTAAATCATTAGCATTCACATAATTGATTTAAATTTATTAAAAATAGTTTTCAACTAGAAAAAATCAAAAATCCAGAGCCGTCGGGGGGATTTGAACCCTCGACCTGCTGATTACGAATCAGCCGCTATACCGCTAAGCCACGACGGCGCAAAGAAAGAAGAAATAGCAATTTGAGCAGACTTACAATAGCGATCAAGAATTTAATTATTTCGCTTGCAAACAATTGCTTATTATTTTTTAAAAAATTTATTTGAAGAATTAGCTGGAAAAAGGAAATCTCGGAAAATCCAAACAATTACGATTTATTTTTAAAACTAATATTAGGGTACTCATATTAAATTACCCTTGCTTCAATACATATATTGTATTGATAGGGAGCGTATGAACGGACAACTCTTTTTTCCAGAACTTCTATTTGCCTGCCTGCTCTTTCTGCTGCTTCTTTTATAAGCTCAGTTGAACTCTCAAAAAGGTCATCTTCAGGGGTTATCCCATAATAATGAATAACTCCCCCGGGTTTTGCCAGAAGGACCGCAGAATCGAGAAACTCATAGGCATTGTGGGGGAGATTCATAATTACGTGATCAGCAATGCCTGCAAATTTCTTTGCTTCTTCTCTTGCATCGCCTTCGATTGCCTCAAGATTTTTTACGGAATTTAACTTTATATTTTCATTTAAATAATGTATTGCATCAGGATTTTTATCGATTGCTATTATTTTTAAAGGCTTTTTGCTTTTTGCAAATAAAATGCTGTAAGGGCCTACCCCTGCAAACATATCAACAACAACATCTTTCTCTTTAATCCAGAAGAGGATTCTTGAGCGTTCTGTAGAAAGGCGAGGAGTAAAATAAGCTCTTGCAAGGTCAACTTTATAACGGCAGCCGTATTCTTTATGAATTGTTTCTGTTCTTGGCTCGCCTGCTACGACCTCAAACTCCCTGATTCTGAACTCTCCGATCACAGGAGTTAAAGGTCTGAGCACAGTTTTCACATTTGGCTGAGTTTGAAGGAGGATATCGGCAATTTTTGAAGCTTTTTCTTTGTCCAGGTCAGGGTCCTCCAGAAGGGCAATATCCCCTATAACTTCATACACAGGGCTGAAGCCAAGCAAGTCTCCAAGTGCTGGTTTTTTTTGCTGCAGCTCAAAATCAAAATTAAGAAGTTCAGATTCTGCAGGAAGGAGTTTTAGTTCATCCAAGGAAAGTTCCCTTGTAACAGGGAGGTAAAGGAACCTCTCATCTGAAGCAATTTTTAAAGAATTATCGAGAATTTCAAGTTCAAGGAGCATTTTTCTTAAAGGTTCTCCTCTGTTTTTAGGGACTTTTATGCATGACCTTTTCATTAGAACTGCCTTCCGCTTATTTACCTGATATTTGCCTGATTATACACTGAAACATCTGTTAGATTACAAATCCAATTACTTACATGCAGATATTTGGAGTTATTCTCTGCTTAATTATTTTAGAATATTTGGTGGGGATTTAGGTCAACCTTCAGATATTAATCTTTCTCAGAGCGGGAATATCTCTGAGTCTAAAGAAAAAATATAAGGAAGAATTTTCAGAAGCTTTGTTTCCAAATGAATCTTCATATCTTAACCCATATAAAATAAAGCAGGAAAAAGTCCCCAGATGGACTGAAAAAATTTACAAAAGGGGTTGAACTATGGGTAATATACTAAGAACAGTTTCACTTGGGCTACAAATTAAGGCTATGTTTAGTTACATACTTGGATTTATTGCGCTCAAGACAGCCAGCCTGAAAAAAGACGGCATACTCAGGCACGCAAAAATAAACAATGTAGGATATGCGCTGGGTTCTCTTTCGCTGTTATATATGATGTATTCGGCAATAAATCTGATAATTTCAAAAAAGGCTCCTGCAATCATGTTTATCCACGGCACAGTTGGAGGTATTGCAGTTATTTTAAGCACCCTGTTTGTAGCTAATAAATGGAAATGGAAAAGTATCAATCACATGAGAGCTTTTGTCGTCTTATGGTTAATGGCATTCAGTGGAGGCCTTTACCTATTCGCGCTTCTGAGTAAAAGAAAATAAATACAGGATAAATACCTGCCTATTGGATTATTTATTAACAAAGGTTAGATTTTTTTAACCTTAATAAATAATCTTTATTAACCAATTCTGAGAATAAATAAAAATTGGAAACTCACTGTAATCACTTTACAATAAATCCATTATGTAGAAAATTTTTTGAATAAGAATTAAGTAAAACTGAAAAGCAAAACTTAAACAGAGCGAGCGAAAGGATTGTAATTAACTATAAAATTGAAAATTCTCAGAAATATTCGAGATTCATAAACTGTAAATTTATTCAGCTTAAGAACATCGAGCTTAAGAATATTTAGCTTAAGAAAATAGAGTTTGCCTTTCAAGATAGCCTGAAACTGCAGCAAATCAGCCAGATTTGCATCTCAGAATTCAAAGTGTAGCCACTAAAATAAGCAGTCTTATTTTATATTCCCTAGCACATATAACACTAATAGAATAACACATTACAAAATAATAGGAAAACTACTGCTCTTATTTCAAGTTCCTTGAGTATATACCAATTATTAGCGGTCACTTCCAGAAACAAGAATTTAAGATCAAAGCTTTAAAATCAAAACTTTAAAATCAAGCGTTATAAAAATAAAATAGAGAATAAAAACATAAAATAAAGTCTCCTAAACCAGGAGAAACCTAAAATAAAGCTAAGAATAAAAAAGAAGGATTAGAGAATAATCTCGATATCCAGCTCTTCTGCAAGTTCTTTATACCTGTTTCTGATGGTAACTTCAGTAACACCTGCAACATCTGCAACTTCTCTCTGAGTTCTTCTTTCTCCACAGAGAATAGATGCAATATAAATTGCAGCTGCGGCGACGCCTGTGGGGCCTCTTCCGCTTGTAAGTTCTTTTTCGGAAGCCTGCCTTAAGATCTCAACGCTTTTGGACTGCACTTCTCCTTTAAGGTTAAGGCCAGAACAGAACCTTGGGACATAATCGATTGGGGAAGTGGGCATAAGTTTTAATGCAAGTTCCCTGGAAATAAAGCGGTAGGTTCTTCCAATTTCTTTTCGGCTTACTCTGGATACTTCTTCAATTTCATCAAGTGTCCTTGGCACACTGCACTGCCTGCACGCAGCATAAAGGGCAGCAGCAGCAACACCTTCGATACTTCTTCCACGGATAAGGTTTTTGTCTACAGCTTTTCTATAAACGACTGCTGCAGTTTCTCGAACCGTTCTAGGAAGACCCAGAGCAGAAGCCATTCTGTCCAGTTCCGAAAGGGCAAAAGCAAGGTTTCTTTCAGTTGCGTTACTTACACGGATTCTACGCTGCCATTTTCTTAAACGATAGAGTTGAGCACGATTTTTCGAGGAAATAGATTTGCCGTAAGAATCGCGGTTCCTCCAGTCAATCATCGTGGAAAGCCCTTTATCGTGAATTGTATATGTCATGGGCGCACCCACACGGGAACGCTTCATACGTTGATCGTGATCGAAAGCTCGCCATTCAGGTCCTTCATCCACAAAATCAGCATCGATGACAAGCCCACAGTCACCGCACACGAGCTCAGCCCGTTCGTAATCATGAACAAGGTTCCTGCTGCCACATTCCGGACAAACGGCCTTTTCATTCTCAAAACTTTGCTCTTTTTGTTTTTCTTTTCGAGCTTTGATCATGGCACGTATTTTTTCTCTTTCAAGAGTGTCCGAGTAGCGAACTCTTTCGACTTCTACCATATTATATCACCTTACAACTTAACATGACGTCTTTATGATTATGATCCAGAATCTGCACCGGAATAAAAAGATTATATATAAAAAAGGGGATAAGAAAAACTTACGGCTAAAACCACCAAAAAAATATAAAGCAGTTATAATCAAACCTGAACAAAGAATTCTTATCAATATAAAATCCCAGCAATCTCACCGAATATACACTCTTTCATTTATCAGAACTCTGAGTTCTGAGTCAGAAATTTTTTTGGAGCCCTTCACTAAAAAATATGGATGGTTTACAGGTCCAAAGACACTTACAATTGAACCAATCCGGTTCAGGGCCTTATCAACAACAACTGTATTTAATTTTGGAAAACTCCCTGAAAAATTATCGGATTTGATCTCATCCCCTCTGACTATCAGGTTTTTGACACCTGACCTGTGCAGCACCGTACCAAGTCGTTTCATATCAGCCACGAATAATTAATACTATAGATCTTAATGAAGATCCCAGCTCAGGGCAAAAATACCCTGACTTTGAGCGAGTCAAACTGTCAGCCTTTAATAAGAGAACATATTGGAGACTGAAAAGCATATGTAGTCTACGTTCATAATATATAAAGATATCGCAAGACCTATATTATACAAAACTTTCAAGTAAAATTAACACATAGTCTAAAATACAGGGGGAAGTAAACCACAAGCTTATATATTAAATAGACATTGTTGGCAACAATCAGACATAAGGTCTGATGATATCTATTAACTCCGATTAATGATCTCGTTCCAGGGAGGAGACTCATTGTCCAAGTTCGTGTATTTTTTTGGTAAGGATGTAACTGATGGTAAAAGTAGTATGAAAGACCTGCTTGGAGGTAAGGGTGCAAACCTTGCCGAGATGGCAAATCTCGGGATCCCGGTACCACCTGGCTTTACAATAACGACCGAAGTTTGTGTACTTTATTTAAAAGAAGGAAAATATCCTGATGAAGTGCTCAAACAGGTGGAAGAAGCAATTGACAGGCTCGAAAAACTGAATAATAAAAAACTGGGAGATCCAAATGACCCTCTTCTCGTATCTGTAAGATCAGGTGCCAGAGTGTCCATGCCGGGGATGATGGACACCGTTCTGAATCTTGGACTTACCGACAAATCCGTGATTGGACTCGCAAACAAAGTTCAAGATGAAAGATTTGCTTATGATTGTTACCGTAGATTTATTTCCATGTTTGGAGATGTGGTGCTTGGAATTGATTTTGAAAAATTCGAGTCATTAATCGAAACTAAGAAAAAGGAAAAGAATGTTAACTCCGATGCTGACCTCGATGCAGAGTCCTTAAAAGAGCTGGCTGAGAAATTCAAAGAAGTAATCAAAAACGAAAAAGGTTTTGAATTCCCACAGGATCCAAAAGTCCAGCTCCAGATGGCAATTAATGCTGTTTTTGAATCATGGAATAATCCCAGAGCCATCACATACAGAAAGCTCAACGAGATCGATGACAGCTGGGGTACTGCAGTCAATGTGCAGACTATGGTTTACGGGAACAGAGGAAACACCTCAGGTACAGGAGTGGCTTTTACAAGAAACCCATCCACAGGCGAAAAGAAATTCTTCGGAGAATATCTTATCAATGCCCAGGGAGAAGATGTGGTTGCAGGCATTCGTACTCCTGACTTTATTGATACCCTTGAGAGTAAAATTCCTGAAGCCTACAGACAACTTATAGATATCTGTCAGAGACTTGAAGCTCACTTTACGGATATGCAGGATATAGAGTTTACAATCCAGGAAGGAAAACTCTACATGCTGCAGACCAGAACAGGAAAACGTACCCCTGCAGCAGCCGTAAAAATTGCAACTGATATGGTTGCAGAAGGACTGATTGATAAAGAGACTGCAGTTACGAGAGTTAAAGCTGAACATATTGACCTGCTCTTACACCCAAGAATTGACCCTAAAGCAACCCTTGAAGTAATTGCAAAGGGCTTGCCTGCATCTCCCGGAGCTGCCGTAGGTAAAGTAGTGTTCACTGCTGAAGCGGCCGAACTAATGGCTGAAAAAGGAGAAAGAACAATTCTTGTTAGAACCGAAACCTCTCCTGAAGATATAGGAGGAATGGCAGCCGCTCAGGGAGTCCTTACAGTCCGCGGAGGAATGACTTCTCACGCAGCAGTTGTAGGGAGAGGTATGGGCAAACCCTGCGTTGTAGGTTGTGGAGATATTTCAATTGATATAAAGAGCAGTATTTTCATGGTAAACGGCGTTGTGATCAAGGAGCATGATTATATCACAATTGACGGCAGTGCAGGTACTGTTATCATTGGAAAGGTAGAATTAATCGACGCCGAAATTAACCATGACTTAAAGAAACTTCTTACCTGGGCTGATGAAATCAGGACTCTTGGTGTAAGAACAAACGCAGACAACCCTGCAGATGCAGGTCTGGCCCGTGAACTCGGAGCAGAGGGCATAGGGCTTTGCAGGACCGAGCACATGTTCTTTGGCGAAGACAGGATTCCCGCAGTCAGGGAAATGATCATGGCCGAAGATGAGCCTTCCAGAGAAAAAGCTCTTGAAAAACTGCTTCCAATGCAAAAAGCAGATTTCCTTGGCATTTTCCGCAGTATGGCAGGCTTGCCAGTAACTATCAGGTTGCTTGACCCTCCTCTCCACGAATTCCTTCCTGATAAAGAAGAGCTTGATGCAAGGCTCAGGCATCTGGAAGCTATAGGAGATTATGAGAGGATCCAGGAAGTCAAGAAGATCATCCAGCGCGTAGTTTCCTTAAAAGAACTCAACCCTATGCTCGGGCACAGAGGATGCAGGCTTGGAATCACATATCCTGAAATATATAATATGCAGGTACGTGCGATTATGGAAGCGGCCTGTGAACTTGCAGCCGAAGGCGTTGAGGTTGAGCCTGAGATTATGATCCCTCTTGTCGGGCTTGTAAAGGAACTCACCCTTACAAGACAGGAAGTCTGCAAGATGGCAGAAACCGTAATGGATGAAAAGGGCATAACAATCGATTACCGTGTAGGTACAATGATAGAACTGCCAAGAGCTGCAATAGTTGCAGACAAAATTGCTGAGGAGGCTGACTTCTTCTCCTTTGGGACTAATGACCTTACCCAGACAACCTTGGGATTCAGTCGTGATGATGTATCCAAATTTATACCTATCTACGTAGAAAAAGGTATTTTTGAGTACGATCCCTTTGCAGTTCTGGACCAGGAAGGTGTAGGCGAGATCATGAAAATCGGCATACAAAAAGGCCGCTCAGTCAAACCTGACCTTAAGATGGGTATCTGCGGAGAACACGGCGGAGAACCAAAATCCATTCACTTTGCTCACGAGATAGGGCTTGACTATGTGAGCTGCTCGCCTTATAGAGTTCCAATAGCAAGACTTGTAGCTGCGCAGAGCACAATCGAAGCCAGGAAAAAAGAATAATCAGTAAGTTAAATTAAATAAAGTTAATAAAAATTAAAAATTAAAATAAAAAGCAGGGTTATATTCCTGCTAATTTCTTCTTTTTTATAGATTCTCCTTTTTATGAATTACCTTTTTTATGAATTATCCTTTTCTATGAATTGTCCTTTTTCCAGATTTTTTGATTGTAAAAAGAATCTAATTTTACAAATATTTATCAAAAGATTTTTGAAAAAAGATTTATAAAGAAATAAAGTTATGCCGCCCTACTGGCTGCATCACCTGAATTCCCGTTTTTATATTTTTTAAACAGCTTTTGGAATAAATTCTGAAATAAATTCGGGTCAAAATAATCTAAATTAGATAAATATCCAGAATCTTATACAGCTTAGATATTTATCTGGATTTGCAGTTTTACAGGTTGTGTTAGTTTAATAAAAATTAACCTTAGTTTATCTGAACTTAATATTGCCTTGAGATCATATAATCTGCAACCTGGAGCAGAAGTTCTTTTTCAGGAGAATCTTCAAGAATATCCAGTTTAGCCTTTCCTGCATTGATATAGGAAATTGCAAGATTTTTTACATAATCTATAGATCCGCATTCAGTTAGAACTCTGACAGCTTCTTCGGTTTCTTCAAGCGAAGCTTCTCCTTTTCCGAAGATGTCGAGTTTAACACCTTTATCAAAAGCGTCAATTACAATGAGGGTATATTTTCCTTCTCTAAGGTCACTACCTCTTACTTTTCCGAGAATTTCCTGCGGAGTGACCATATCAAGCACATCGTCGTACATCTGGAAGCCTATTCCTATCAGGCGTCCATATTCGAAAAGGGCATTAGCAGTTTCGTCAGAGGCTCCGCCAAGCAGGGCTCCAATTTTAGCTGCGGCTGCGTAAAGTACTGAAGTCTTTTTTTCCACCATTTCGATATACTCAGATTCAGTAACTTTTTCCCTTTTCTCAAAATCCATATCAAGCCATTGGCCTTCGCAGATCTCGGTACAGGTTTTTGAAAGCACATCCATGCATTTCAAAGTTCTTAAAGGCTCATTTTCGACTTTTGAGAGGATTTCAAAAGCTTTCGAATAAAGCGTGTCGCCTGCAAGAATTGCGCCAGCTTCGCCCCATATCATATGGACAGCAGGCATTCCTCTTCGAACATCATCTTTATCCATTATATCATCATGAATTAGCGTGAAATTATGTACTAATTCCACGGCCACTGCTGCAGGTAAGACAGATTTGAGATCGGAACCGACAGCTTCAGCCGCCAGGATCAGGACTGCCGGCCGGAGGCGTTTCCCTCCGGCATCCACAAGGTAACGAGAAGCTTTGTATAACTCTTCAGGCCGGGTCACAGGCAGCAACTCGTTGATCGCGGCATCAACATGAATACTTCTTTTTTTGATCTCATCAATCAGCGTCATGGTATCACAAGAACGAAATATACTTCCTATACATTACTCTTCTATATATAACACTTCGCCGTTTCTGAGGAGGTGGACCGTATCTCCGAGAATGTACCCGGCATCCTCTGCCATCTCAATATAATGCCCATGCATTTCCATATCTCCGTGAGCAGGAATTACATGTTCGGGATTCACCATGCGCAAAAGTTCCCAGTGGTCTTCCCTGTATGCGTGCCCTGAGACGTGCACATTATCGTAAATCCTTGCCCCACGCATCCTGAGCTTGGTTTCAAGGGCATAACGGTTGGCCTGAGTCATCGGACTTGGAATAACATTTGCCGAGAAAATAACCCTATCCCCGGGCTCAATTGTATAAGGAGTTTCTCCATTTGCAAGCCTTACAAGAATAGAGCCAGGTTCTCCCTGGTGCCCGGTTACAATTGGAAGATACTTGTTCTTACCTTCCTGCATAATACGTTTGAAGAACCGATCAACATCTTTTCTCTGGCCATACATCTCGACATTGGAAGGCAGTTCGAGAT
>JBNAKO010000197.1:0-4398 GCA_049706495.1 Methanosarcina sp.
GATATTATAGGGCAGGCTCAAACAGGAACCGGGAAAACAATGGCCTTTGGAGCCCCCATTATAGAAAAAATCCCTGAGAAATCAGGAAAAGTTCAGGCAATAATCCTGACCCCAACCCGGGAACTGGCAATTCAGGTCTCTGAAGAACTTAATTCCCTGAAAGGAGACAAAAAACTGCATATTGCCCCTATTTACGGGGGTCAATCCATGCCCCAGCAGCTCAGGTTGTTAAAAAGCGGAGTGGATATTGTTGTTGGAACTCCCGGCAGAGTTATTGATCATATTGAGCGGAAAAGCTTAAACCTTGAAAATATTGCTTATTTCGTGCTTGATGAAGCCGATGAAATGCTTAACATGGGCTTTATCGACGAAATCAAAGAAATCTTAAAAGCAACTGGCCCTGATAAAAGAATGCTCTTTTTCTCAGCTACAATGCCAAAGGAAATCCTTGGAATTGTTAAAAAGTACATGCGAGAATATGAGCATATAATTATCGAAAAAGAGGAGCTTGTTGCAAGCCTGACCGAGCAGATCTATTTCGAGGTTCAGGAAAACGACAAATTTGAGGCCCTCTGTAGAATTATAGACATGGAAGACGAATTCTACGGGCTTATTTTCTGCAGGACAAAAACCGATACAGGCCAGCTTTCTCAGAAACTCGGAGACCGAGGTTACCTGGCTGATGCCCTGCATGGAGACCTTTCTCAGAACGAAAGAGAAAAGATTCTCAACAAATTCAGAAAACAGAAAATAAACATTCTTGTGGCAACTGATGTTGCAGCCCGGGGAATTGATATTATGGACCTTACCCATGTTATCAATTATTCTCTTCCTCAGGACCCTGAATCCTATGTGCACAGGATAGGCAGGACAGGAAGAGCAGGCAAACAGGGAACTGCAATCACCTTTGTTACATCGAGCGAATTCAGGCGGCTCAGCTATATCAAAAAGACTTCAAAGTCCGAAATGAAGAAAGGCCGTATCCCTGAGATAAAAGATGTCATAAAAGCCAAAAGGTCACGGGTGAAAGCCGAACTTGAAGATACTATAAAGACAGAAGAATACGGCGACTGCCTTGAGATGAGCGAAAAACTTCTTGAGGAATATCCGGCAGAGAAGATCCTGGCTGCTCTTCTGAAGTATGCATTTAAAGAAAAGTTCGACGAGAGCATGTATGCAGAGATCTCTGGCAGTTCTTATGTTGACAGAAAAGGCAAAACAAGGCTCTTTATTGCTATGGGAAAAGTCGACGGCATGACGCCGGAAAAACTGGCTGACTTTATACAGGAAGAAATAGGAGACAACGAACTGAGAATAAGAGATGCGGAAATCTTCCCTCATTTCTCATTCGTATCCATCCCCTTTGCTCAGGCCGAAGCCCTGCTTGAAGTTTTCAAAAACAAAAGAAGAGGAAGTAAGCCTTTTGTTGAGCTTGCCCAAAAATCAAAAGGAAGAAGTTCAAAAAATACAGGTGACTCTCGAAATGATACCCGCAACACAGGTAGCAAAGGTGATTCGAGAGGAAGAAGGACTACGAAGAGAAAAGACTCTTCGTACTAATTTTTACTTTTTTAATTCAATTTTTTAGATTTATGGGTTACACAATCGAAAAACCGATAGATTATAACAATATACTAAAAGCTACTTAAGTTTAAAATAAATTTTAATTTTTTATAAATTTATGGGATACATATTTTGCGAAAAACACTAATATATTAATCAGCAGATTCATAACTTATCTCATAATACTCATTATTTACTTTTATATAATTAAATCCATTTTTTGAGGTTATTTGTCCAAATTCCGATACATTGATATGTTGATCAGAAGGGACCTTAATGTTTTTTCCTGGATTTAGCACTGCTTCTTTAATACAAGGATATTTCTCAAGATCTATAAAACTAAACTTAGTATAATTTTCAGGTGCATTCTGAAGTTTATCTGCTCGAACATACATACCTGCTCCAGGCTGATAGACCATTAGAGAAAAAGCTAGAAAAATTCCTAAAGTTACTAAAAAAATTAAAACTAGTATTTTTTTTGATTCCAATTAATATTCTCCATAGATTAAGTTTAACTAACTCTGCGTCATTTTTGAGATTTTATATCAAAAACTAGTGTCATGACTATTTAATTATTTCTCATAATACTTTGACATTTTTTCATCAGCCTTCTTCTTGGTAAATTTCCAATCTATTTTTCTTTTGTTTTCATTCCTTCTCTTTGTCCATGCACCCACTTCGTGGGTAAGTTTCTCCATATCACCGATTCTTCTGTCTGTACATTCGATGTCCATCACATTGATCTCTATTTCAGCAGCATTAAGCCAACTTGCATGCTTTGGAGTGTAATGGAATTCAATCTTATCCAGAATCTCTTTTGCTTCCTCTTCGCTGAATGTTTCGTAAAATGATTTTTCTTTATGGATATTGAGATTATCCATAACCAGTCTGATGACTTCAGCTTCAGGATATTTTTCAGTAATGAGAATTTTCACGAAGTGTGCAAAATCTTTCATAGTTCTTGTTTTTGTTACCTGAGTTACCCTTTTTCCTGCTTTGAACTCTACTGCCATGAATATGTTTGCTGTTCCATTTCTTACATATTCAGAATCGTACCTTTCTGTGTTTCCAGGCTTCATTGGAATGGTCATTCTCTTATCCCTAAGAAGTTGCTTTGGTTTTTCGTCAAGACATATGAGAGGCTTTTTAGGGTCGTAATCCTCTTCGTAAAGATTAAGAATGTTGTACATTCGGGTTCTATATTCAGAATCAATCGTCTGAATGCACCACATTCATCTCAACCAGGGTTTAGTCTTGCTTTTTTCAGAATAAGCCTGATACTCTCCTTACCTATTGTTTCAAATCCATCTTTTTTCCTCATTTCTTCAGTAAGTAGGGAAAGTGACCATCTCTTGCTTCCATCAGGAGAACTGCTGCAAGCTAATGCAATCACCTCTGCAACATGTCTTTCGGTGTATTTTATAGGTTGGCCAGATCTTGGTTTATCTGAAAGAGCATGTGGAAGACCTTCTTTAATGTATCTTTTCCTTATATTCAAAGTAGTATTTCTGGAAACACCTAATGTTTCCACGATCTCGGTAACTCCTTTTTGCTGGTTTGACAGAAGGAGGATACGGGCTCGAGTTATTTCTCTTGCACTTTTATGTCCTTTTCTAACAAAGTCCATAAGGAAATTTACCTCATTATCTTCAAGTCTAATTTGTAGCATGAATAAATAAAGAGAATCAAAGCTTATAAAGATAAGCAAAAATTAAATGGTGAAGACACTAGTAATTACTTTTCCAATAAGTTTATTATGTGTACTATTTATTTCTTATTTAAATAAAGTTTAACATAGTTTTTGATGAAAATGATACTCAGGATTTTAATATAAATTAAAATTTTTAGTCATTATTAAAGACCGATTACATCCAACTTATTTAAATGAAAAATATAAAATTAGAAAAACCAGCATTAACAGAAACTTTGCACATAAGAAAAAGAATATTATGTTATAAAATTCAGATAGTGTGCGTTAGCTGGGTGAGATTTTATCTTTAAATGGAATATTGTTCGCCTGAATTTATTTTATAATTTTATCTGCTTAGAGAAATTAAAATACGTGTAAAATCAAAATAGAGACCCGGACACGATTATATAGCGCTATCAGAAAAAAATATCAACTTATTATTGATGGACTAGCAAAATTTCTAGTAATAAAAAATGTCTGAAAGCATAAAAATAACGAACTCAAGATTCACCAAAATTATGAATGTAATTCCTTTGTTTGCAGAAGGATAGTTAAATGAAACATATAAAATAAGTTATTTTATGCAGTAAAATCCAGCCTGCATGTAAGAGTACCAGAATAATTCTACAACCCTGAATCCTGTTTTTCTTAAAAGCTCCAGATGCTCTTCAACAGTTATCGGGAAATATTCCCTGTCAAAACGCTCTAAGTGTTCTTTTATCTCCGTGTCAGTTCTGCCATGTGTTAGCTGAAATTTAGCCCAATAGCGTTTTCCTATTTCAACACCCTCTTCTGTTAATGGCCTGATGTTCTCAAAAGTAATATAGGCTCCACCTTCCTTTAGCAGATTGTAACAAACACCAGTAGCTTTAGCCCTGTTTTCATGGTTAAGATAATGATGACACTGTATAGCTGTAATAACATTTGGCTTTGCTTCCAGTTTGCGGGAAAATTCCTGCGTAGGAGAAGCTCCGAGAAATTCGAGGTTTTTTAAAGAATGAGAAGAGAGTTTTTCCTTTGCCTGATCGAGCATACCCTGAGAAGGATCAAGCAGGAAGAATTTTGTATCTGGAAACTGTTCAATTGCTTTGCTAACAAGTGATCCGGTCCCGCATCCCGTGTCCATCCAGACCTTTGGAGCAGAA
>JBNAKO010000198.1:0-10977 GCA_049706495.1 Methanosarcina sp.
CATCACTATTAAATCCATGATTTAGACTGTTTCCGGTTTAATGCCATTTATTTTTCAGTTCAACCGCGTAAGTCCTAAGCATATAGAAACAAAAGACTAAAAATAAAAGTAGATTTAAATAGATATTTCAACAGGATTTAAAAAGATTTCAAAAATAAATATTACATGTGAGATATGTATAAAAGATATTTTTCAACTATTTCATCCCAGTTATATTTTGCAGCTTCGGATAAACTCATTTTCGAAGCCTTTTTGTAAAAGTTTTCGTTTTCAATCAGCTTTTTCAGACTGTCTGCGAGTTCCCTATCTTCGAGTTTCACAACAAAACCGTTTTTTCCGTTATCAACAAGGCTCTGGGCCGCATTATATTTCTCTGTAACAGTTACTACAGGGACCCCGCTGGCAAAAGCTTCGATAACAACCATTCCAAAACCCTCCCTGCTCGAAGGCAGAACGAGGACTTTTGAGACCTTAATTTTCCTGATTAAAGCATTATATTCCTGAAAACCCGCGAATTCAAGATTTTCGGAAATTTTGAGTTTCTTTGCAAGTTCTTTGAGGGCTAGCCCTTCAGGCCCATCTCCAACGATACAGCATCTCATCTCAGGAAAATCAGGTTTAAGAAGGGTTACAGCCCTGATCAGGATATCAACATTTTTTTCTTTAATAAGCCGCCCTGCAAAAATAAGATCATATCTTTTATTGTTATACTCTGAAGAGGCAACCCCCCCCTCAGGTTCGATTTCGGAAATTTTTTTAAGGTCTACCCCATTGGATATGACAGCAATTGTATTTCCAGAAACCCCTAACACTTCAAGCCTTTTTTTTGTCCAATCCGAAACTGCAATATTGTTGGAAGACAGTTTTGAAACCATTTTTTCAATAATACTTCCGAAAAAACCCTGTCTATTTCCTAGATATTCATACCAGTAATCGTCCCAGACTTCATGCCAGGTAAATACTAAAGGAGTCTTTTTTAGAATTGAAACGGCTTTTCCTGTAAAACAGGAAAAGTATGGAAAAACGCTTACATCTATAAGATCAAACTTCTCTTTCAGGAGCACAGGAAATAATTTCACGGCAAATATCAGGGCTTCGGAAATGGAACGCCTGCCATTCACATAGAGAACTTGAGGTTCACAAACCCCATGTAAAATCATGCCTTCATACTCAAAGGTGGCTTCACCTTCCCACCATTTAATTCCGAAAAGGTGGATCTCATGCCCTCTGGCCAGGAGCCTTTTTGCCAGTTCATATACACGCACCTCTGCGCCGCCTTTGACCCAGGGATAGACTGCATCGTAAACAAAGGCTATTTTCATTCCATCCCTTACCAGTCTGTATCTATTTCAAGGAGCATTACACTGAGAATAATGGCTGAAAAAATCATCTGGAGCCCTATAAAAGCAAAAACCATGGATATAACTGCGCTTCTGATCTCGGAGAGGGAGCCGTATCCCGAACCGATCCAGGTATATACCACACGTAATCCGATTATCAGGCCTGCCCCAAGAATAAGGGAACCTATGAGCAATTCTGTTTCCAGGGAATGGTAATTCAACCATTTTACATCACTGTTCCTATCCTTAGAACGTATATCTCTGACCACACTATATGTTTTCATGTAGCCGCCTGTTGCAAGCATCTGGCCTCCAAGCATAAGGAGCATACTGCCAAGAATGAATGAATGAAGCCTACTCTCGGCTGCGTTTCCGCTGAGCAGGAGAGAACCTGTTATAAGAGCTCCGAGAAGGAATGCTGCAGCTCCCGGCAGAAAAAGGAAAGGCAAAGGCCGGTATAACATCATAAATCGCACATGCCGCCAGCCGTCCCTGAAAGAATGCAGTTTTGAGGGGGCTTTACGAGGGTAATAGGTAATGGGAACTTCTTTGATCCTGAGTCCGGATCGTGCAGCTTCGATTACCATTTCGGAGGCAAGTTCCATTCCATATGTTTTGAGGTTCATTTTTTCGAGAGCTTCCCGGGTAAAAGCTCTCATTCCGCAATGAGCATCCGAAATTTTTGTTTTAAAAAGGAAATTGAGCAGCCCTGTTAGAATCGGATTCCCTATGTACTGATGCAGCCAGGGCATAGCTCCTTTTTTAATCTCGCCTTTAAGCCTTGTACCTATTACAAAATCGGCTTCTCCGGCTAAGAGCGGATCCAGAAATTTATCAAGGTCAAGCAGATCATAAGTATTATCGGCATCTGCAATTGCTATGTATTCTCCTGTTGCCTGCGCAAGCCCTTTGAGATAGGCATTTCCGTATCCTTTTATCGGGCCTATTACCTTTGCCCCCATGGCTGTTGCAATCTCCGGGGTTCTATCTGAAGAATTATCAGCAACTATTATCTCCCCTTCTATGCCATATTTTTTAAAAACAGCTTGAGCTTTCTCTATACAAATTCGGATGGTT
Source organism: Methanosarcina sp. (assembly GCA_049706495.1). GTDB lineage: Archaea > Halobacteriota > Methanosarcinia > Methanosarcinales > Methanosarcinaceae > Methanosarcina. Next base: position 2,418 of record JBNAKO010000198.1, read on the forward strand.
TCTTCTTCATTCATTGAGGGCATTACGACAGAAAGGGAGGGCATGTCCTGCCTATACATCATCTTGCCTAATAACTATTTTGATAGACTTCAGGCTAACAGATTCCTAGCTTTGATTTATGTTAATTTTTATAATATTAAAAATTCGATCAGATTCAGTCTCATACAAGAAGAAAAAATTAACTTGTTTCAAGAAGCTATTTAAGCTCTCCAAAACTATTTTTAAGAAAGGTTTTGGATCTTTAAGAAAGGTCTGGATCTTCTGGAGAACCAGACCTGCTGACTTCTTTAACATCAGAAGTTTTGAAAGCTTCAAAAAGCTTAAAAGCGTTATTTAAACAGTTTTATTTTCCAAAGATTTTGGAGAGGGGAATTAAATGGTTCGGGTAAACATAATATTTTACAGTATGTACGGTCACATTTACAAACTGGCAGAAGCAGTAGCCGAAGGAGCAAGAGAAGTTGAGGGCGCCGAGGTGAAAATCTATCAGGTGCCTGAAACTCTGCCAGATGATGTTATTGAGAAAATGGGGGCAGTTGAACAGAAAAAGCTTTTCTCCCACATCCCTGTTGTGACCAGAGAGATGTATCCAGAGATTCTCGGAGAAGCTGATGCCCTGATCTTTGGGACTCCGACACGTTATGGGATGATGACTGCTCAGATGCGCGCCCTTTTTGATGGGCTTGGAAATTTATGGAGTGAAGATTCCTTTGTGGGAAAAGTAGGAAGTGCTTTTACCTCAAGTGATACACAACATGGAGGCCAGGAATCCACAATTCTGACGACTCATATTACCCTGCTTCATCTTGGGATGGTTATTGTCGGGCTTCCCTATTCGGAAAAGCGGCAGACGCGCATGGACGAAATTACAGGAGGGAGTCCATATGGGGTTTCAACAATTGCAGGGGGAAATACCAGGCAGCCTTCGGAAAATGAACTGGCAATGGCCAGATATCAGGGGAAATTTGTAACCGAGATTGCAAAAAAGCTTGCTGGCAGATAAATAAAAGGAAGATGAAAAGTGATAAAAAGAAATAAAAATATTGGAAAACACTCCTTTAAGGATGTTCTCCGTATTTTTTCCGTATTTTTTCCTTATTTTTGCCTTATTAGGATTTAACCAAGACCGGGAAAAGCCATGCCTCTTGATTCAAACTTTTCCTGAGCTTTAATCAGGCATGCTATAGTACAGTAATTTGCCTTTCCCTCAACATTTTCAAGGACGACGAATTCATTCCCACAAATTGGGCATCTTTTTTTTACGTAAACCATTGCAAACACATGTTCTTTGTATCTGAATAATATCTAATTTGGGTTTAAAACCATTAACTAAAATATCACAAAGAAATATAAAGTTTCTCATGAAGTTTTTATATATCCTTAATATGAAATTAAATTACTTGTGTGAAAAAAAACAAAGATTCTTAACTGAAATCAGATCTAAATATTAATTTTTTAATTTAAGATAGAAAAAGCCGGAGTTGTATTCTTGTTATCTTTTAAAATACACAAATTATTAAAATTAAATTCTTATTTTTTTACAGAAATCCTTCTATAATATTTCTTTATGGGTATTTTAACAAATCTTTTTTCTTGAATTTTGAGATAAATTTAATTCTTTAAGGAGCCAGGTTTAAACAATAAGTAACTTGAAAAGAGATTAAATCGTTAATCTAAAAGTGGGAATTAGATCTGATAAGAAAAATCGGATCAAATAAGAGATGACAATTATAATAAGAAAGGAGGTATCCGGAAATTAGGCCGCTGATTTTTGGGAATGGGAGAATTCTCATCTGTGAAGATGAGAAAGGAACAATAAGAGATATTTATTTTCCATATGTAGGGCTTGAGAACCATGGAAACTCGATAAAGGTAGGAATATGTGATCTGAATTCCCTTTATTGCAGCTGGCTTGAAAACTGGACAATCAGGCAAAGATATAAAACAGAATTCGAGGAAAATTTCTGTAACCGGATCCTTGAAATTTCAGAAAACAGGAAGGAGAAGGAAGAGCTAAGGCAAAAGATAGATTCTCTAAATGGCAAGCCAAAAAGAAAAATAACCATAAAAAATGATAATGGAGACACTCAAGAGGGCTGTAGGGAAGTTATTTCCACTATCGGAGAAACAATATTTGAGAATACTGAGCTAGGGCTCAGGGTTATAGTCTGGGAGGCAGTCCACCCATCAGTAAACATCTTTTACAGAACTTTTGAAGTTACGAATATTTCGAACACTTCCAGGCAGCTGAGGCTTTTCTCTAATCAAAACTACCATATTCTTGAGACTAAAATCGGGGAAACCGCAGTAATTGATAAGCAGACTCTTATTCATTACAAGCGTGACCGCTATTTTTTACATGCAAGTGATCCTGCCTTTGACCAGCATGCTGTCGGGACTGCAGAATGGCGGGGGCTTGAAGGCACCTGGCGAGATATAGAGGATACAAACCTGAGTGGAAACCCTGTAGCGCATGGTTCAGTGGACTCCACGCTTGGCTGGACCCTGCCCGAGTTAAAACCAGGAGAATCAGCAAGAGTGCACTACTGGATAGTCCTCGGAAAAAAGTACTGTAATGTGCTCAAGATTCATAAACGTGTAAAGAATGCCGGAAGAAGTGCCCTTTTTCACCATAATTTTAATTTCTGGAACTCTTTTACTGAAAGAGTGTCTGTACTTCCTGAATATTCCCGAATGGCGCAACTTCCCCAAAGAGTAGAAAAATGTTTTTACAGGAGCCTGCTTGCATCTGTTGCCCATCTGGATATTACGGGTTCAGTTATTGCTTCCTGCGACTCTGATATCAGACAATTTGGGGCAGATGTCTACAGCTACTGCTGGCCAAGAGATGCTGCCTGGGTCTGCCTTGCCCTTGACAGGGCACGCTATCATCATCTCAGCACTGAAATTTTTGAATTTTTCTCAAAAATCATTACATCGAGGGGCAATTTCCTTCATAAATACACCCCTGCAGGAGATTTCGGAAGCACATGGCACCCTATACCTATGATCCAGATTGATGAGACAGGCCTTCCGTTGTATGCCCTGTATAATAATTGGGAAATCGCCAAAAGCATCTGGACTACGGGAAGGTATTACAGGAAACTTGTGATTCCTGCAGCTAATTATCTTATAAAGACCATAGACAAGGAAACAGGCCTTCCCATTTCAAGTTTTGACCTCTGGGAGGAGAGAAAAGGCATATACACTTACAGTGCCTGTACAGTCTATGCCGGGCTTAATGGAGCTTGTGAGCTTTCTCGCTCTCTCGGAGACTATGATAATGCAAACCTCTGGAGGGAGGCAGCAGATAAGATTAAAGAATCTATTTTAGAACGGCTTTACGACAGGAAGCTTAAACGTTTCCGGCGCGGGCTTTCTGACCCTACTCTTGATTCTTCGGTATTTGCAGTCTGGTATTTTGGGATTTTACCTCCTGATGATCCGAAAGTTATGCGCACAATGGAAGCCATCGAGAAAGAGCTTACCCGACCTTCCGGAGGAATTGCCAGATATATGCATGACAGTTATTTCGGGTATATGAATAGCTGGATAATTTGCACCCTCTGGGTTTCCCAGTGGCATTCTGCCATGGGAAATCTGGATAAGGCCCTTGAGTTACTGGACTGGTGTGCGGCTCATGCTCATCCTGCTGGACTGATGTCAGAACAGATAGACGATAGAGGAAGGCCCCTTTCGGTTCTTCCGCTAGCCTGGTCCCATTCGGCTTTTGTGCTTGCTGTTCTGGAATACCTGCAAGCCCTTGAGAAAAAGGAGGGGGAATCCTGCACTTATCCTTTAAATCCATAAAATTCTTGGGTATTCTAAGCGTTTATCATTTATGGAGTGAAAAAACCACGAGAACCTCTACCTTCAGGTGAAGGTTAAATGAACCTCGCCTGCTCACTATTCGCTTTGGAAATAGATCATTGCATTTTTGCAAAATTATATTTTTGATGCCGTCAGTAGTTCCGAATAATGATTTTCATTCATTATAATTTTTGCTTACTAGTTCACAAACAAAATCCTAATCAATTAGCCCATTTAAGGCACCTTAATAGTTACATATTTCTCAAATATCGAAGCAAGATAATTATTTTATAGATATGATCGTCATGTATTAAGATTGAATTTTGTAAACTTATCCAAAATCTTCGCTGTTTTATTGATTTTTCAGATTCGAAATAATTTATCGAATCATTTTTATAAAAAACTTTTACGCCTTTATTATTAGGACAAATATGAATTAAATAAGAATATAAATAAAAAGAAATTCTAAATGTATAAATTAGTTTGTCTGAACTAAGAATTATTATTATGGATGTGAGTTTATTATAATGAAAAAATCAAGATATATAGTATTATTTTTGGCCTGTGTTGCATTTTTGTTAGTTTTTAACTCCTTTTTCGTGATCGTACCTGCGGATTTACAAACTATTATAGGAGTAATTATTGGGACTTTAATAGAGGCTTTCATCGTATTTTCAATTGTAATTGTAATTATATACATAGTAAATCGCGCCAGCAGACGAACTTAAAGCCTATAGTATTGTACCAAAGTTACGTAAATTTTAATACAATGTATTTTTTATCGCAAAAACGAAATTGATCTTTTTGATGCAAGGGCTAACATAAATCTATGCATCTTTCCAACCGCATACAGAATAGCTCTATAATGGATTTAAAACGGATCAAGAGATTCATTATGACAACAATATTTAGTCTTATTTATTACTATCTCTCTATTTTTTAGGTTTAGCTTTTAAGGTTTTTTATATTTATAAAATGGCTAATAACCGCGTTGATATTTAATTACGACATTAGGACTTACGCATGAGAATTAAAATCAAATTGCGGGCGGCCACCCCACCCTAACGGATGGGGTATGCAAGGGCCGCCCGCGCCGTTTTACTGATTTAGAAGTCATCAATTAACTTTTGACCAGAATTTATTAACTTAGAAGATTGGAACTCTACTTTTGATTTATTCTGTGATTCTTTTATATAATGTTTAATTGTATCTGCTGTAACGTTTCCAACAGACCGATAAAATTTTCCTTTTGACCATAGACTCCCATTCCAATATTGCGTTTTCATCTTTGGATGAACCTTGAAAAGTCTATAAGAACTAATTCCTTTTAAGTTTTGAATTACTTCTGATAAAGAATTGTTTGGGGGAAATTCCAAAAACAAATGAACATGATCCTCTACGATTTTCATTGCATGTATTTTGTAGTTTTTCTCTGTACAAATACTTTTGAGAATTATCTCGAAATCCTTTTTAATTTGTTTACTGTAAAAGATCTTGTATCGATACTTTGGCACCAAAACGATATGGTATGTGATCTGACCATAGCCATGGCTAAAACTATTTAATTCCAATATATCACTTCCTGGCTACAGTAGAGTGGCACTAACTGCAGCTATGGTGCCAAAACAAGCTTATTTTACAAAAAAAGTAATGAAAAAGAATCTAAGTGAAATTAAAGAGAGGCGAGGGTTCACTTCATCCCCACCCTAAAGAGGCTGTCCGACAATTACCTGAGGTAATAACAAAATTCCTTCTTTTTTTATTTAAAGGTCTTATTTACTTTTTTTTCAGCACTTTTTATTACTTACGGTAATTGTCGGACAGCCTCTAAAGGATGGGGTATTCGTGACCCTCTGCGCTCCCAATATAATAAACACAATTGACGTTGTAGTTTAACTCAGGATTTATACAGTTAAAAGTTTAATGTTATTGTTTCGTAGCTCAACTATGTAAGTCCTACTTCATTAAGGGTGAGGTTACGTGTAATTTAGTTTTAATGCTTTTATAGAACTTATCCCAAAACTAGTTTTTACTTGTCATCAATAAGAGTTTGGAAATTATTTCCAGATCATCAAATCGATTAATTATTCCAAATTCTAGTGTTTCGATTCCAAAGTCGATTCCTTATTTCCTAGAAAAATCCGTGATCTCCAGATCGACTCAAAAGTCAAGTTTTATGAATCTTTTTCGGAATCGTAATACTAGCTTTGATGGTATAACTTTGAGTTTTGTGATGGGCTTATATATTTAATTTGTATATTTTTATTTTAGTTCTAGTTTTAACGTTTAAATGCCTTCTCAAAGTAGAGATATTTTCTTTCTTCTTTCTGGAAACTAAAGCCGTGCTTGAGGTACATATCTATGGCTTTTGTAAGTGTGGAATCAGTTTTAAGCATTACAGCAGGACAGGTTTTTTCAGCGAAATCAAGGGCAGCCTCAAAAAGCTTTCTTCCATTCCCTCTACCCCTGAAATCTTTTTTAAGATAAATTCGCCTGATCTCACAAAGGTTCTCATTAACTTTTCTAACCCCTGCCGTGCCTACGACTCTGCCTTCAGCAACTCCTATTAAGAAAGTGCCTCCATTTGCAAAGTAATAATTGTGTATGTCCTTAAGATCAGCATCTTTAAGCCTGTCATATTCAAAACCATATTCCAGTAAGACTCCAAGGACAACATCATGCACTTCTTTTTCTCTGGAAGCCTCATATCTTTGAATTTTCATTATTTTATCCCCGGCTACTTGAATAAATAAAATATTATTCTACATTTAATCTTCTGGTTTTAAGCCTTTTTTAGATATTTCCTGAAAACCATAATTAATATAAATAAGGATTAGAATTAAAGTCAGGAAGGATAAAGCTAAGTTGAGAATTAAGAGAGAATTAGACAAAATCAAGATTGGAAGCCCTGAAGGCTTCTTACAGTTTTTAAGGTTTTTATGAATTTTTACGGTTTAAGATACGTTTCAGGATATTTAAGGAAGTCAAGCGAAACAGTATAAAAAATTTCTGAGCCAGTTAGCAGGATATCTTCATCGATATCGAATCGACATGAATGGTTAATTTCCACGATCTTTTTTTCCGGGTTTCGGGTCCCAAGTATCAGGAAAGTACCAGGTACTTTTTGCAAATAACTTGCAAAATCTTCGGCTGCAAAGGTTTTTTCCAGCTCAGGATAGATTTTAAGCTCCAGACAGCTTTTCTGAAGCTTTAAATTAACCGCATTCGTAAAAACAGGGTCATTTACAAGCACAGGATACCCGTGCAGGATATCAAGTTCATAATCCGAACAGTCTTCGAATTCCTCGCCGGCTTTTTTATACTTTTCCCTGATAAGATCCAGGCATTCCTTTATTATGTTATCAATAGTCTCCGTGGTTTCGCTGTCAAAACTCCTGTAGCTTCCAAGTATCCCTACACTATCAGGAGTCCTATTAAATTGGGCTCCGCCCTGAATTCTCCCTACCCCAATTACATACCTGTTCTTTTCAAGCCGCTTTTCCAGAGCAGGATAGAGGGAGTTTATAAAATCGGTTGCCATAAGGACAGGATCAATACAGCTCTCAGGTTTTGAGATGTGCCCGCCTTTTCCATTAAAAAGAATCTCAAAACGGTTGGTGCTTGCCATATAAGCCCCGGGACGGAACCCCACACTTCCGGATTTAAAATCAGTAAATATATGCATTCCCAGAACCGCGTCCACACCTTCAAGCCCACCTTGTGCGATTATAGTTTCTGAGCCGCCTGGAGGAATCTCTTCTGCAGGCTGGAAAATCAACCGGACTTCCCCTGGAAAATCCCTGTTTTCCTGAAAGAGTCTTGCAGCTCCAAAAAGCATAGCCATATGCCCATCATGCCCGCAGGCATGCATGACTCCAGGATTTCTGGAAATATAGTCTGCGTTCCTTTCTGTCAGTTCTTCCTGCACCTGCAGCCCGTCGATATCCGTGCGCAGGGCAATGCAAGGGCCAGGAAGTTTTCCTTTTATGCTGGCAAGAACACCTGTATTTGCTATTTTTCGGCCTTTTATTCCCAGTTCTTCAAGAGTTTTTAGAATTCGCTTCTGGGTTTCATATTCTTCAAAACTAAGTTCGGGGTATCTATGAAATTCGCGCCTCAGGCCTATAATCCAGGCTTTAAGCGTTTTTGCACTGGGGTTATCTCTCAAAAATATTACCTCGGATTTTCTGCAATGCAGTTTATTCCGTTTATTTTTACTTTTATTTATTAGCAGTCCAGTATATTTTCTCTTATTATTCGATATATGTGCTTTTATTCTGTATTTTTTATCGGTTTGCTTTTATCGGTTTAAGGATTTGTTATTTCTGGTATATGTGAGTATATATTACTTTATACATATATTAATTAATTTTGACTTAATTGTTTTTCAGGAATATAAATTAGAAATCAAACAAAATAAACAAAATAAACAAAATAAAATAGCTATTAAATATAAATAATACAACCGTTTCTTGTTATTATTCTAAAAGAGTAGAAGTAATTAAAAGAAGTTTAGAATTGATTAAAAAAGGCTAGAAAAGATTAGAAGAGATAAGAGAAGATTAGAAAACATTAGAAAGATCTACAACTTGATTTTCTGTGTTAAACATTTTAAATATTTATCTAAATATTAATTATGAGATTCAAATTACTCTGTAATTTCAGGAATGGTATAAATGCTCAAAACACGCCTTAGAGATTTTCTTGTTACAAAAGAAGACTGGCTTTTTGCAGTTTCGGACTATTTTCG
>JBNAKO010000199.1:0-1205 GCA_049706495.1 Methanosarcina sp.
CTCCCATCAATATCAGGATTTAACTGGTCAGATTTGTTAGTGGTGTGAGTTTGTTTTTTGGTGGAGAGGTCAAGAATATAGATATCCCAGTTGCCGTTCCTGTCATCCTGCCACACTACTGTATTCCCGTAAATGGCAGGGAACTCTGAGTTTGAAGGATTTGTTGTAATCCGGGACTCAGTAATAGTAGGAGAAAAGGCAGGGGCAGCAGCCGCTGACACGGAAGACAAAAAGAAAAAAGAAAAAAATAAAGCTATAGTTATTGAAACTAAAAATACTGAATAATATTGTTTAGTTCTCATTTAAGCGCCTTCTTATTTATTTCCTTTATATTGCTTATCAAGGATTTTATCTCTAATTTTAAAGTATTAACTTGTCTGTAATCCTCAACTAAAATCTGTTGAACTCTAATCAACCTGTATTAAGCTGCAATTAAAATTTTCATTCCTGAAAAACGCATAAAAAACCTGAAAACGTTTAATCCTAGATTAATTAAACTAAAACCAATACTAGGTCAAATCGATAAAACCCATCCAGAATACTGAGAGGTCTTCAGCATAAAAAAAGTATAATGGGAGTTTGCGATTATCTTCGGCAGGTCCCCATTTTTAATCTTAATAGATTTATTAAGACCGTTTTATTTCCTGTCTTTTATAAGATACTTAACATAATGTAATAATACTATAAGAGCTTATCTTAAAATTCAAAACTGTTTTATATATAAATCAATCTGAAAAAATAATTTAAAAAGTATTGAATTCAGCTCCCAGAATAAATTATATTAGTATTTCATACCAAAAATTAAAATGTACTTTTCAGGATAAAATATTTCAAGTTGTTGCTAACCATAATTATGAATAAATATTAAAAGATAAAAATAGATAAAAAAGAGTTACAGGATAGTATTAACATTTCATTAATATAATATGCAGAAATTAGAGAACATAAGCAATAAAGAAAGTCAATAAAATCTAATTAATAAAAAATAATTAGTAAAATACAACTGGTAAAGAAATAAATAGGAAAAATAAATTTTCCTGTATTCGTAAAAATAGGCAGTAGGTTTTTTGTTAAAATTTTAGTTGAAAATATCATAAAATTTTGCTGCACTGCCTTAATATTTATGAGTTGAGATGAGTTGATATTTATGAGTTTATTTAATTTTTCTTGTTGATATTCATTTATTTTTTAACTACAATATAGCC
>JBNAKO010000200.1:0-13850 GCA_049706495.1 Methanosarcina sp.
GGCAGCTTTCAATTCCGATGCAATGAAAGTACTGTCCATTTGCGGCGTTGTCAGACTCATCCAGGAAGAGCTGGACAAAGTTACCGAGCAGGCTGCTTCTGGCAGGACTGGAAAAGAACTGGAACTTCCACACATCTTCGCAAAACCTGAAAAGTGTGTCGAACACGGAGGATTTACAAATCCTTATGCAAAAGCAAAGGCTCTTGCAGCCCTTCACATGGCTGAGAAAGTCGCCCAGGTTAACTTCCCTGCATGCTTTATGTTAAAGGAAATCGACCAGGTATGCCTTACAGCCGCAGCCGGGCATGAAATAATGGGAGCCGCAGCCCAGCTTGCAACCCAGGCAAGAGAGATTGAGAAATCAAATGATACTGTTTCCAGGCAGCCCCATGCAAAGAGTGGAGCTCTGCTGAAAAAAGTCAAATTATACGCAAAACCAGAATAAAAGCGGAAAACTAAAATGGGACTTTAAACCCGAATGTTTTTGAAGGAACAAGAGTACCCTGAGTAAATTTGGGGTAAACCCTTCAAAAAACCGCTTTTTTTGGTTTTAAATCTTCTGAGTATTTAAATTGGATGATTATTAACTTTTAACAACACCTTTTAGTGATTCTATTAATAGAATCTCATAAATGTGGCTTATTTTTAGAAAAGTTATTTTATTATTATTTTATTTTGAGATTATTAGGAATATATTATTTTTAGAAGCTTATTATCCTCATACCATCTTAATTTTAGAGTTTACGGATTACTTTTTTGCATCTTCCACTTCTTCAATTACAGAAGTATATTCCTGGAAAACCAGGGATAAATCGATAGTGGCTAATAGGTCTACAACCCCAAGAGCTGCAATGGCCTTTCCTTCCTTTGAACGAATTGGGGCAACAACCACATGTCTGCCTTTGTATGCGCCCTCTTTGGGGACCTCGTGGATAACTTTGTTAGTTTTCAATACTTCTTCTAGCACAGGACCCGTATAATCCCTATCAAGAATTTCTCCTTTTTCCAAACGCAGTCCTTTTCGATTAAGGCTCCGAATGGTAGTGGGCAGAGTAATGAGTGAATGTACGGCAATTGCGATTGTTTCGAGATCTTCAGGTCCTGAATCTTCTGATATAGAAAGGGAAGTAATGTTTTCACCCCCATGACATAAGGTTAAAGAGATTGGCAAAAAAGCCAGAGATTTTAAATAAAAAGGCTAAATCTACTTTCTAGCCATATTTAGAATATATTTTTTCAAAGGATATATACTCACTCCTCATTTTCAAGCGCTTTTATTAAAGCCTGTTTGTGAAGTTCTCCTGACTCATGAATCCCTCCAAGATCCCCACGAGCCGCACGGCAAGGGTGGTGCTGGACCAGAAGCCCGGCTTTAGGGGGAGCATCTTTTATGGGAATTCCAACAATTTCCTTTGCCATACGCCATGTGCTTCCGCAGGGAGCACCCCTTATAACTTCAACATTAGCAATCTTCCCATTTTCTGTTTTTACTTTAAGGACAGGAGACCCGAAAATATCAGTAAACGGTCTGTTTGAAGAATTAGGCTCAAGCGTACAGCAAATCTCGTCCACCTCGATATCCATGCCGGAAGCTTCGGAGATTTTTTTAAGTTCAGAAATTGAAGCTCTGGAAGGTCCTCCCGGGATAATTAAAGACCGTACACCTGCTTCTGCAGCAAGCTTTGCGATTGAGGATGTCAGGTCCGGATGCAAAGCGTAAGAAATTATGATTTCGGCAGAAAAAACTTTTTTGTCGAAATTAATTGATTCGAGAAATTCATCAGGCTCTTCAATAAAAACGGGCACAAACTCAGGTAAATCAGAGGTGATTACTGAAAAATCAGTATGCTCTTTAACTGTCTCTATAAGGCGGTGTCCGTATTTTCCCCGCGTGATAACTCCTATTAAGGTCATTACTCTAAGCTATTTTTTAATATTACATAAATAGATGGTGATTTTATCTTGAATTCATTTTCGGCTGAGTAGTCTCTAAGTGTATCACAAATGTTATTAACTGTGGAATAAACCATAATTCATTTTCGTCTGAGCAGTCTCTGAGTTTTGACCTCAGAGTTTAATATGCTATAAATACACATAAGGCATTTCACTAAAAACCCTAAAAGAAAAAGACGGTATTTATGAGAGGCAAACTGATAACACTCGAAGGCATTGACGGATCAGGAAAAAGTACGGTAGCAAATAGACTCCAGGAAAACCCTGAACTCAAAGATTGTGGGCTTGTATTTACAAGGGAGCCTACAAGGGGAACACTTACCGGAACGGCTGTGGAAAAAGCCATCCAATCGGATACTGACCAGCTTGCCGAGCTTCTTCTTTTTACGGCTGACCACGCCGAGCATCTGGCAAAACTTATAAAGCCTTCTCTAAAAGCCGGGAAATCAGTAATTTCTGACCGTTATTCAGATAGCCGTTACGCTTATCAGGGTGTGACCCTGAAATCCAGACTTGCAGACCCGCTTAAGTGGATAAAAAATCTGCATAAAGACTGGACTATAACACCAGATCTAACCTTTCTTTTTGATATCAGCCCGGAAATTTCAGTCGAAAGGTGCGGGAAAAGAGGGGACTGCAGCAAATTCGAAAAAATAGAGTTTTTAGCAGGAGTAAGAGAGAATTTTTTCAGGCTTGCTTCGGAAGAATCCGAACGCTTTATAATTATTGATGCTTCACAAGCTCCGGAAAATATAGAAAAAGAAGTTACAGGCAAAATTTTAGAATATTTAAAAAATCCTTGATTACAGAAGATTTGATTGAAAATTAATTGCTAAGCAATTAAAGTAATAAATAAGCAATCTGCTTAAAAAACAATTTAGAAATAAGAATTTAATAAATAATCAATTAAAAAACCAATTAAAAACCAGTTAAAAAGCTAAATTTAGCTGCAGTTAAGGAGAATTTAAAATAAAAGATCAATAAAAATTAAATCAGATTAAAGTTAGGAATTAGATTTGGCAATATTATCAAAGGAATTGTGGACTATAGAATAAATTGAGAAATTAATTTAAATGCAGAGTGAGCGTGGCGAAAGGTCCATCTGGACTTCAATTGAAAAATTAAAAAATTAATTCAGAGATTAATTTAAAAAAATAGGGATAATAAGAACTTAAATTCAAAAAAGCCGCTGGAATTAGTTACAAAAAATGAAATAAGATTTTTAATTTTTCAAAGATTATTATCATCTGCAAATCTAATCAGAGCTTCCCCAAGCATTCGAACGTGTGCAGGATTAAGATTAAACCTTGACTTTTTTACGCCCCCGCGCTCTTTTGCAAGCTCGACATATTCTTTTTCAAACCTATCGCTGTGAGCCAGGGAGATAGTCATGTACCAGCCTCCACCCATTTTAATTTCCACATATCCTTCGCCTTTTGTCTCTTCAATGTTTTCTTCGATATCCTCACTAGAAACTTTTTCTTTTGCCATAAAATAAACCTCACAAGCTATTATTTCGAGTTAGTTATTTTTTTGAATGTAAAAAACTTATATTTATATACCTAAGATTATGCTAATTTGGGCAGAGAAAAAACTTGCATAAAGTTTTAACTTCTGGTATATAAGATGTTATAAGACATCAATTCATAGGAATGATAATTTTTATTTTTTATATTTTTACTTCCACCGGAATAACTCATTTTCAGGTTAATCTGTTTTACATATTAATTTCTTTTATTGAAGATTAGTCTTTTCTATAGTTTACTATGATTAGCTAAAATTAGAATTATTTAGCTAAAATTAGAACTCAGCATTTTCAAAGGAATAAGCCCTGAGTGGATCGCAGTTGCAACAAGGGCTCCTTTTATTCCGATACCTTCAAGAGTAACGAGGTCATCCAGATTCCTGACACCTCCTGCTACTAGGACATCATGTTTTGAATATTTAACTAGCTTGCGAAGAAATTCAGGATCAAAACCAGAGGCTGCTCCAACTCTGTCCAGATCAAGAAAAATCAGGTCTTTAAGGGGGAGATCATTTAACAGTTTTACAATCTCAAAAGGATTTTCAGGAATTTCAGGATCCTGTTTAAGTAATTTTCCATTTTTCAGATCGATACTAACACTGATTTTTCCGGGATTTTCAGAGGCTGCCTCTTTTATTACGGACAGAGTACCTGTTTCCGTACCAATCACCGCAGTTCCTGCAAGAGAAAGAACTTTATGTGCATCTTCCAGAGAAGAGATTCCGAAATCAAGCATTGTATCTGTCTTAAGATTTACTTTCCTTATAAGTTCAACATTGGTTTCAGGAGAACCTTTTCCCTGCAATACATTCAGGTCAGCAATATAAACCTCTTCTGGATTTAAAGTTTCTACGATGACGAGGGGATCTGAGTTCTTACATATAATACTTGAATCCGAAACCGGCCGGTACTTTTCCCTATCCCCGCCCTTTGCTAAAACCACATTACGGTTAAATATATCCATTACAAAGACTACTCGGAACATACTTATTCCATAGTTGCATCATCCTATAAAAAAATATAAAATAAAGAATATTGTATAAAAAAGAGAATATTCATAGTATTGATTTTAATTCCAGGCGTATTAGAGGATTTTTATGAAACTGCTTGTAAGTCCAATTAATAGAGAGGAGGCGGTTATTGCTTCCAGAGGCGGCGCAGACATTGTAGATGTCAAGAACCCAAAAGAAGGTTCCCTGGGGGCTAATTTCCCCTGGATAATCAGAGAGATAAAAGAGGTCGTAAATGGCAGGCAGCCAATAAGCGCAACCATAGGAGATTTTAATTATAAACCGGGAACAGCATCACTTGCAGCCCTCGGAGCAGCAGTTGCAGGGGCTGATTACATTAAAGTAGGCCTTTATGAGATTCAGACTGAAGTGCAAGCTCTCGAATTCCTTACGAAAGTAACAAAAGCTGTAAAAGATTACGATCCAACAAAAAAGGTTGTCGCCTCAGGCTATTCGGACTATAAACGTATTAATTCCATATCTCCTCTAATGCTCCCTGCAGTTGCAGCAGAAGCTGGCGTAGATGTAGTTATGGTAGACACTGCAATTAAGGATGGAAAATCAACTTTTGAGTTTATGGATGAAAACGAACTTAAACAGTTTACCGACCTTGCACACGAATACGGGCTGGAAAATGCAATTGCAGGTTCTTTAAAATTTGAAGACCTTCCTGTCCTTGAGAGGATAGGACCTGATATTATCGGGGTCAGAGGAATGGTGTGTGGAGGAGATAGAAGCACTGCAATCAGGCAAGAACTGGTTGAGAAACTTGTATCTGAATGTCAGGCTTAAAAATTCAGAAATTCACAGATAAAACTAAAAATCAAGACTAGAATAAAGAGTAGGAAATTATGCCGACAGGTCTTTCAGGCGTGTCGGCCAAAAAACAATTATAAGTGAATAACTATTTTTACTCTGATGTTTATTTTTGGACATATAGGAATTACTCTCGGTATATTTTATCTCTTAAGCCGACTCGGCTCCAAAAACAACTTTACCGAGATTGTTCCTTATATAATATTAGGTTCGCTTCTCCCGGATATAATTGACAAGCCTCTAGGGAGAATAATCCTGGCAGATAGTATAGGGAGCGGGCGCATTTTTGCACATACTCTGATTTTTGCACTTGTGCTTGCACTGGCAGCATATTACTTTTACAGACAGGGACATCCAAAACTCCTGATTATTGCAGGAGCCTCTTTCTTTCATATCCTTGAGGATAATATCTGGAATACACCTGCAGTGTTATTCTGGCCCCTCTTAGGCTGGGAATTTCCTAAAGATACAATATCAGGGAGTTTTTTGGACTATCTTATGCTAATTTTGTACAGATCATACGATGTAGCATTTACAGAAGTTTTTCTCTCGGAAATAATCGGATTACTCATTATTGCTCTCTTTGTAAGCAAATATATTCAATCTAAAATCAAATTGAGGGCAGTCACTCCACCCTAAAGGTAAGAGTATTCTGCACCTGCCTTTTCTATTTTCTGTAAATCGTTAAGTATAATTTAACATTTTAGAAACAATTACTTGCATAAAATATTGTTTGAACTTTTTTGGGTCAAGAAACATTTTTTTAAAAATAGGCCAAGATTTAAAAAATGTAAAAAAAATCAAAGAGGCAATAACTTTCGCATTTCCAGCCTGAAGGGAGAAAGATTGATCTTTTGTAATCCCTTGCGATTGTGTGTTATAGAAAATAGTTCTGCTGAAAATAACTCCTCTATTAAAGCTAAAAAATAATATAAAAGTTATAAAATGATCTATTAAGTCTATGAGAACTTTTTTCCTTAAGATATCTAAATCTTAAAAATTATTTTTGTAAACATCTATGTTAAGAGAATCATAGATTTTGGATGAGGAACCATCCTCCTGCTGGGAGCCAGAACTATAAGTTTGTATCCCGGAAGACCTTTGAGTTTTTAAATTCAAAGCTTCAGAGAGTGTAGTTACTATTAGATAAAAAGGTTTATTTTCAGAGGGATTTTCCAACAGCATGACATCTTTAAAATCATTGTTAGCGGCATTATCTAACCCGGAATAAGGCATATCCATTTTATTATTTCCTAAACTATTAATGGTGTCTCCAGGCAGTAAATTACATTCCTGATTCTGATGTAAGGGCATGAAGTATGGATAGTTTTCTCTTACATCAGAAAACCATTGCATGCCCTGGAGTTCGTTATCCGAAACTACTTCGGAGATGCTTCCTGTGTATGGAGAGCTGTAGCAGGTAAAAAAGCCAATAGTCCAGAGAAGACAAAGGACAAGAACTGCTGCCCCCAGGCCAAGTGTATACCCTTTTCTAAGGAAAATCACATAAAGGGAGTACCCCAGCAAGGGTATCTGAGCAAAAATAATGAAACTCAGATTTGCGAATTTGTCAGGAGGATAGGGGATAAATGGATTTAAAAGGAAGGCTATTTCAAGAAAAAAGGTAGCGATGTAAAGGATTAAAAACCTGGGATACCTTCGAACAAAATGATGACAAAATCTCTTACGGTTCTGCCATACAATTACGGTATTAATCAAAATGAAGATTAATGGAATGTAAAACTTCCCGTAAGATAAATTAAAAAGATGTAAGAATTCAAACAGGCTCTGGTTTGTTTCCGGAATTCTTAATAATTCTGAATTCAGCACCATGCCCGCTCGTAAGGCAAGACCTGAAAGCAGACCTCCTGAAACATCAGTAGCGTATTTTGCATAAAGGAGAAAACTAACTGAGGTAAATGAAAGAAAAATAAATACAGGGACTTTTTTTCGTACAGAGTGGGACGGATTTCTTGAAAGTAAGCTCGATCCTAAAATTCCGCGAAGGAGTCCGGGTTTTAATAATGTGCCTGAAACAGCAAGAAGCAAAGAAAAACAAACCAGATAAACAAAAATAAAAGGATGAGCTAATGGCAGTAGAGGAAGCATGAAAAGAAGACAAATCCCCATTGCTCTGTTCTTAGCAGAGAGGGCATTCCTCAGTACAAAAAGATAAAGGGGAATAAGGCAAAAACTCAGGTAGTATGGAGCTATTGAGACCTGGAAATGTCCGAAATATGGGATAATAGAGGAAAGAAATGCTACCGAGACTAATTTTTCCCTGCTCATAAAAATTCTGTAGAAAAGAAACATTCCTGTAATAAATAGAATTGAAAAAAAAACAGGTAAAAAATATGATAACGCTTCTATTTTGAGTCCAGAGATTAAACTCAGGGTTGAAGTAAGCAAAGGCCCTGTGGGAGAAAGATTGCTAGGGCTAAAGATTCCATTTTCTCCTGCAGATTCGATATATGAAAACACTTCTCCTCTACCTGCAGCAGTATAGCCAATCATATAAGGAATTAACATTATCGTAGTATGAACTAGAAACAGTACGAGAACTGCACTCATTTTCCTGTATGCAAGAAGCATTAAACAAGCTATAAAGAAACAAAAAAGCAAAGCTAGATAAAAACGGAAAGGAAGTTGCTCATAAATATTAGTTGTATATCCCTCAGGCTGGATTCCTCTTAGAAGAAACAAACTATAAACCAGCACCAGTAAAGAAATTGAGGCTATTAGATTTATTATGTTATTAGCGATCCTAGACAACTTGTCCCCATCCTGTTTGAGAATTGCAGAGTCCAGTTTCCGAGCCGGATGTAAAACCTTCCTGAAACAGGATTAGTTATATAAAATTGATTTTACATTGATTCAGCAGGCACAAAAACTTTTGTTCGTACTATGTTCTTTTATTTCTCCTCTTTGATTTTATGTTTTTATTTTTATCAGCCAACAATAATTAATGATTAGACTTGAGTGGAGATTAGAATTCAGGCCTCAACTTAATTAACTCTTCCCATGGATTAAAATTTTTAAAGAATTAAAGTCTTTCGGGTATTATTTGCTTAATTGGAATGCAATTGATTATTCTAAATAAACAAATAAGTTAAGCAGACAGATCTAAACATATTTTTAATTACTATAATAAAATTCTATTCATTTATAATTTACAGAAGCTTAATTTTCCAAAATAAAGTAATCTGGGAAAATTGGAAATAAACTAGACTTGAGAAAGATATATTTATCTTTTAATGGCAAATTAAGCTTATTTTAAGCTTGATTTTGAATCGGCGTTCTCTAAATTAAAGTGTCACGGTTACCAGAATGATTATATCAATCAGATGTAGAAAAACCTGCAACTATATAAATTTATTTTAGAAAACAAGATCAGGATTTTGGAATAATTTCAAGATATTTTTTTAACTTTATTCTCACAGTAATCCAAAATACAAAAAATGAAGTTATAAAAATATTTAAAAATTATCAAAAGAATTATTCTAATATTACGATACTCCTGTATAATCCCTTAAACTAACTTTTTCAACACTGTCTAATGTCTTCAAAATATGACGGATCCTTTTTTCAACAAGCCTTCCTTTTATACACCAGTATAAAGGCCTCTGATTTCCTATAGAAGGAAATTTTGCACAGGAAATATCCAGGGGATGGAAATAAAATATTGTATGCCCTCTTTTCAGGCTCTGTACCAATCCGTTTAATACCAGAGAGCCGCCTAAAAAACGGAGAATCGGGCCTCCACATGCGGGTATTTTAAGCACATTTTGATAATAAGCCCAGGGGAATTCAATGAAGTTTCTATCAAGTCCGACCTCAAGGCCGTGCTCCACTGGATAATAAGGAACAGAAGATACTGTTTCTAGATTTGAATCGGTTTTATTATAAAGAGAATTCACAGATACCGAAGAATCATATTTAAAACCTATTTGTTCCAGGGAATCGAGCATCCATCCACCAACAAGTGCATTGGGGGCTCTATATCCGACTATCTTTTCTCCACTAATTTTTTCCAAAATTTTCTTTGCATTTAGAGTTCTCTGCTCAAATTCTTCTTTACTCATCAACTGTTTTTTTGTTTCAGGATCAATTTTGCATGCATGATCCAATCCATGACATGCAAGCTCATGCCCCCTCTCTACCACTAATTCCGTAAGGCCAGGATAACGTTCAACTATGTCAGCGACCACAAAAAATGTAGCCGTTATTTTAAACTCATCAAGGATATCCAGCACTTTTACTGTAGGCTCTGTAAGGTAATCGTATTTACCACTCCATTTTTCAAAAAAATCGTTTACACTTTTGTAAACTGAATAAGGAGAGCCACACACTGAAGGAATATGATACCAGTCCTCAAGATCTACAGTAACAGATAAACTATCTTTAATCATAAAACCCCCCGTCCTTTCAAATGTACCCATAGATTATATCGAATTATACCGGAAGCTAGACTAATGGAAAATTTTGCATATAATACATTCCTAAAAAAATGAGACGCTTATTAAAAGGATTCTTAAGTATAAAAAATTTTTGAATATTCCCAAGCTATTAGAAAATTGAGATATTTCTATACAAATTTCTTTTATTTAAAAGCTTATTTCTCAAAAATAATGAAATAAGTATAAATAAGGAGGAGAGTTTACATAATAAAAAATTTCCTGCTCCCTTATTAAAAAGATATGAGTTATAAGAGAATATGCAGGACATGACTAAAGGCCACTCAAGTTTTTTATCAAAATAAAAAAGATTTTACTGCGAATTTTATTTAAAAAGGCTATCCTAAAACCTATTTCTATCTGATAAATCTAAAATTTTAAAATTAATTTCGCAACCAGCAGGACAATTGATAATTGGAAATACAAAATTTATAAAAGTGATTTTGAGTTTTGGATCAGCTCAAAATTCTATTGTTCAAAATTCGATTTTTAAAGTTTAAAAATATAAAATAGCTTGAAGAAATTTAACTCCACAAATTTCTTTTATAAAATACCAAAAATATTTTATAATATTGTTTCATAACCGATACCATCACATAAATGTCCAGATATTAGTAAAGATATATAACATTCAATATAACTATTTCACAAATTAGATTTGGCGTTTTAAACTTATGATCAATAAATAGGAGGTATTGGCCAGCGGAATAATTTCCTATGGTTAATAACACATTTTGAATAGCAGAAGCCAAAAAAGCTTCTTTTATCCAGGCACCTCCAAGAACGAACCCCTAAAAGTGATTGGAGCGTGAGACTCTGTGTTTAATGTGTCCGTCCCACAAATCACAGATGCCTGAGTTAAATAAATTTGTAAAATAGAGAAATCCGATCAGTATTTTTGAGACAGCATTATTCTAGCTGGTTAATCAGTTAGGAAAATGGACTATACCAGGAATCTAAAGGCTAGATTACATCATATTGATCCAAAATTTGAGAGATTTCTTCAAAGGGTTTAAAATTACTGTAAAAACTTGTAATTTTGTTTGAACCCTTAAAATCCAACCCAAAGGTGATACGATGCAAAAATCGGAGCTGGGAGCCCTTTTCCTGGCAATATGCCTTATTTTAACAACCGTACCAGCTGTTTTAGGTAATCCAGGCTCAAAAGTTGTGTATGTCGCTGGAGATGGAAGCGGAGACTTTAATTGTGACGGAAGTGACGACCATATAGAAATAAATCAGGCTCTAGGTGCTGCAGCTGAAAATCCAGAATCTACAACTGTTTACCTCAAAGGCCCTTTTACTTATATTATTGATGATACTCTTCTCATTGGAAGCAATACTATTCTTAAAGGTGATCCAGATGCAAAGGTAAAACTGGTAAGTCAGGCAGGATGGACTGAATGGAAACCTCTAATTAAAGAAAGAGCTTCTGGAGCCCATGATATAACAATCCAGGGCTTTACTCTTGATGGAAATCGGGAAGAAAATAAGAAAGAAGAGGAAAATTCAGGGTATTATAATCTTATCCACCTGAGCAATTGCCAGAACATAAATGTTCAGAATATGCACCTCGTTAATAGTCAGGGATACGGTCTAAAAGCTGATGACTGTGCTAATATAAAATTTCAGGGCAACGAAGCCAGCCTCTTGGATCACGAAACTGTTTATGCAAGCAGTTGTTCAGGAATAGAAATCTCTGATAACAAAATAACCTGTAAAACAAACAGTGCGCTCAAAATTTACAATACAAATAAGGCTAAGCTTCATGATAATATTATTACTTCCGAGGGTTCATACGGTTCAGGAATTGAGATTCAAAAGTGCGGAACAGCTTCAATGAATGAGATTAAAGTGTACAATAACATAATATACAAAATGCCAGATGCTGGAATCTGGATTTTCGGCTCTGGAAATTATCACCCTTCGTCTGCAAAAATTTACATCCATCATAATCAGATCTACAATACCGGGACAGAGTTCCATAACAAAACAGCAGGTGGAATAATATCTGAGGGATTCAGCGGAATTATTGAGAATAATGTAATTGATGGGGTTTATGGACACGGGATTTCTCAAAAGAATATTTACACTTCGAGTCCATTAAATTCGGGTTATACACTAATTTTAAAAAATAATATAATTAGCTATACAAAAAATGGGTCCGGAGTACAGAACTCACTTACAGACACACATTATTTTTCGCTGGAGAATAATTGTTTTTATGAAAACGAAGAAGGGGACTATAAAGGTGTACAGGGTTCATCCTCCGATGTAAATGCAGACCCTCAGTATCTTGACAGGGAAAACAAGAATTATCGTTTGAAGTCGACATCGCCTGTTACTGGTATGGGAGTATTTTCAAATACTACATTCAGTTCAGAAGTTAATTCCTCAGACCTGGTTAAAGAAAGTTTACAAGATAATAAAGATGTCCAAAACGAAACAAAGATAGCTGAAAAAGAGAGCTTATCAACAAAAGATAGTGAATTTGTAGAAAACAATATAGAAATAAATATTACTGAAGACATAAATGGTTCTGCTTTAACCTCTGAAAACAAACAATCTACCAATGGGGGAATTTTAGGAGAATCAGCGCTCGTAAATGCAAGTACTGGAACAGAGAATGCTTTATCCTCCGGGAAAATTACCCAGATCTCTTGTCTAAAAGATAACCGTATTAAGGATTCTACACCTGATACGATATATAAAGATAAAGAATATCTCGACATTGGAGGAAGCGGATCTGAAATATATAGAGATTTTCTTATTTTTGATTTAAGTAAATATAACACTTCGACGAAAATTAACAGTTCCACATTATCTCTTTACTGGTATTATCCTGACGGAGTAGAAAGACCAGAAGACACGATTATTGAGGTCTACAGGCCTGCTGAGTCTTGGAACTCTGATTATCTAACCTGGAATAACAAAGACAGGAACCTTGCCTGGACTCAGCCAGGAGGAGACTGGTATGATAAAAACGGAGTTCTTCAGGGAGATACTCCCTATGCTACAATAACTCTGAAAGGAATTGACATTGCAGATTACAGGTATTATGAACTCGATGTAACAGAGCTTGTACAGGAGTATGCCAGTGGAGAATATGAAAATACAGGCTTCTTAATTAAAACAACGTACGAAAACTCGGACTATGTGGCATTCTGTAGTAGCGATAATTTAAATAAAAACCAGCATCCAAAACTTATTGTAGAGGGATTAACAGCTTAAACAGATTATTCAGGTTATATATAACTCAAAAGAAAAAAGAAACTTGATCAAACTCAGGCTAGAGTGTCTGAAATATTAAATTAGAAATGCTCTAAATTAAAATCTCTGGCATTTTTAATAAGAGAAATAATAGGAGAAATAAATATAAACCAGTTATATAATATCTTAAGAAATGTTTGGTCAATTATCCTATTGGGGGATATAAATTAAATTTATTTTAATATAAACATTTTTATTTAATGTTTCTACATATATCTAGACCGTTTGATTTAATAAAACGCTTTAAATTAATTTGATTAAATTTCTTCGAAATTTAGAGAAAAAGGAAATTTTACATGTATAGCTTTTTGTAAACCAGGATAATTAACGAATATTGTATTTACGTGATCTGTACATGTCTGACCGTTGAAAGTAGAACAATACTGAAATAAGATTATGAGTAAGAGTTATGAAAGTAAGAGGAAACAGTACTTTTTTCAAAATGTACCTGGAAATATTTTCTGCAGATAGCTCCTTGAAAAGGAGGCTATATAATAAAAATAGGGATATTGGATGAGCGGAAAATACCTTAAATATATGTTACAAAACAGGAAAAAAATAGGCTATTGTATTTTAATTCTTGTTTTCCTGCTAGCAATAGGAACTACTGTATCTGCTGTTGAATCATCTTCTGTTAAGAAAATTTACGTTTCTGCAGATGGCAGCGGGGATTATAATTGTGATGGAAGCGATGACCAGGCAGAGATAAACCAGGCTCTTGAATATGCTGCAAAAAACCCTGGGTTTGCAACCGTTCATTTAAAAGGTCCCAATACATACGTAATCTCGGATACAGTACTTATTGGGAGTAATACTGTCCTG
>JBNAKO010000201.1:0-26840 GCA_049706495.1 Methanosarcina sp.
AGAATATACCTGAAAAAAATCAGTGGATCTGTGCTTTTATTTCTTGGTTTATGGATGATATTTTAAACTTGGATTTTAAAGAAGGATCAGTAACATGATAACAACGAAAGAATTTAGATTAATACTTGTGCTGGGTTTCATAACTACAGCCATCTTTGCTTCAGGCTGCACGGAAAAAAATCTAAGTGCAGAAGAGATTGCAGCCCAGATGCTGGATAAAGAGAACAGCACTCAAGATTATTCCTATACAATGCACATGACCTCCTATATCGGAGAAAAAACTCAGGAAATTGAGTACAAAACTATGTTCAAAAAGCCTAATATGATTAAAAGTACTGCAACAGAGCCAGGTAAACAAAATCAAACCGTCAGTGTTTCAAATGGTAAATTCCTGTGGATTTATGTTCCAGATACTAATACGGTCACAAAAATAACGCTCTCTAAAGTTTCCGAACCTACAAGAAATGACTATGCCGATATTATAAATGAGTTTTTGAATGGTACAGACATAACGTTACTTGGAGTGGAAAGTATAGACGGAAGAGCTACTTATTTGCTAGAAACTACACCGAAAGAAACAGATGGAGACCACAAGCTAATACATAAGACAAAAATCTGGGTAGATCAAGAAACATGGATGCCTATTAGGTATGGGGTTTATAATGGCAATGGGAACCTAACAATGAAATTGGAGATTCGAGATCTTACAGTTAACACAGGAATCCCAGATTCTGAATTTGAATTCGAGGTTCCAGCAGGCGCAAAAATACTGGATTTAGGGGAAATTAGCCCCTAAATAATTAAACCTTGAAAAAGACAAAATGCTAATAATAGCGGAATCAATTTCAGAAATGATATTAACCTGTAATCTTCAGGAAAAAAATAAAAGAAAAACAAAGTTAGGAAACGGTAAACATGGAAAAAAATCTAATGAGAAATCGATCTTTACAGTTCATTATACCCCTTATTGTATGTATTTTATTGGGATACCTATCTAATGATTTAATGAATGGAATACGTGCTGGAATTCTCATTGGAATTGGGTTCGTTATAGGGATGGAGCTAGTAAGAAAGATAGAGTTAGGTAGGAAAAAGACGAAAGAAAAGAAATGACCTAAATTTGCCATTTGCTTATTCACTAGGCCTTTTTGCAGGTTTTTCACCCTGCCTGATGGCCATACTGGGGTTTCTTTTAAGCTTTACTGCAGGAACTAGCAATAGTGTGAAAAGTGGCATGACACGTGCAATGGTATTTGGATTGGGACTGATAGGCTCTTATCTAGTCTTAGGTCTGTGTCTGCTTTCATTAAGAAAATCAATTCCTGACTTGGAAGGTTTTTCTTTTGTTACAGGCATTATTGTAATTCTCATAGGGTTGAATCTTCTAGAGATCTTGAAATCACCTGTTGCTCTGGGCAATTACTTTCAAAATTCTGCCAGGAAATATGCGGGTACTTTGGGTGGAGTTTTCTTTCTTGGAATACTATTTTCGTTCGTAAAAGTTCCTTGCACTGCTCCAATGCTCCTCGTACTGCTTAACAAGACTGTCACAAGCGGGACGGTTAATGATCTGGCTCTATTGCTTGCATTTAGCGGAGGAGTATTAACTCCCTTTATTGGGGTTGGCCTGATTGGAGGTTATACTCTGTCTAAACAAATTCGTTCATATAGAATATACCTGAAAAAAATCAGTGGATCTGTGCTTTTATTTCTTGGTTTATGGATGATATTTTAAACTAAATTTTGAAAACATCCAGCGAATTATTGGAATTGTAAGACAATCCGTTTCATAATGTGGTCAAAGAAAAAGAATTACCTGTTGAAGGATATAGCATGATAACAACAAAAAAATTTAGATCAATATTTATTCTAGCTTTTATAACTGTAGCCCTCTTTGCTTCAGGCTGCACGGAAAAAATCTAAAAGCGTGTCTTAAAATTAAATTTATTCCACAACTGTGACCGAACTTACATATTTTGACTGAGTAACCGTAGAATTAAATATCTAAAGTATAAATTTTAACCATGATGTCTAATGTTACAGTTTTTTCGAGAAGCATATCAGTATATTTTGTTTCATAATGAAAATCCAAAGGATGGACTGTGAGTGCAAATCAAATTGTATTGGATTGCTCTACATATAGCTTCCGGCCAAAGTATCTAACTGTTTTTTAACAACTGATTTTGGATCTATAAAATATTTATTAACCTCTAACAGTTAGAGAGATTGGCCGGAAAACTCATATAATTTTGTTTAAAACTGAATAAGTGAGAATGTTCTGCAGGATTCAGTAGAGTTTGAGACCACTCATGAACCCTGCATACCCGAAGGCATGAAGATATGACTTTATAACCATTTTAAAGTTTGCTTCTTGCCTCTTGAATAAAATAAAGAGGTGGAACAAATTGGAATTAAATAAAAAAGTTCAAAGAATCAGCGGGCTTTTCATGATAATGCTTGTCGTAGGTATGGTACTAGTTACACCTGCATTGGCATGCCCAGCTGGAACGGATTGTGGGAATAGCTCGCTCTCTGGAGATCCAATAAAATTAACAGGAGAAGAAAAAGACAAAGTAGTTGATATGGCTTTAAAAAATAGCCATGTAAAAAAACTTCAAAGTCAGTTGAAAGATGAAGGCCTCATACAGAAAGATCCAGAAGCATTTACTGTACCAATGAAAACAGAAGATAGCTCTGTGAGCAATACACAAGTTGTTGTAATAGGGTTCGAATCATCTAGTGCAGAGGCAAATGTAACAAAGAAAACGATAATGTTCGCATACGATCCAGTAACCGACGGTACTGCCATAATTGAAGGTACTGGATGGGATTGTACTCTTTGTGCTGCTGGCATAGCCGGATGTGGGGCATGCGCTGCTTCTTGCACAGTAATAAACGCTACGTGTATACTATGCTTAGCGTCGGTGTGTACAGCGTCTTTATATCAGTGTACTGTATGTTGTTGCAATTTAGGAAACCAGTGGTGTTGCGATCGACTTGACTGGTGATTGAATGGATGGAGATATAAATAACAAGGGAAGGATTTACCTCCCTTTCCTCCTTCTATTTATTTCTTTGATTCTCATGGGAATTAGCCTGGCGGGTTCTATAGTAGAGTCATTTAACTATATTCCTTTTACACTAATAGGACTCGGCATATTTTTATTAGCTCTTTCATTACTTAAGAAAAATATGACAAGTGCATTAAAAATAGCTAGTTCGGGTGCTTTTATTATCGGAATTTTTTTAGGAGTTTTTTTCTGGGGAAGAATCTATATTAATATATTTCTGATTTTCATCGGTTGTATTATAGTGTATATTATTATTACTAAAAGAGTTCATTCATGAAAATTGTGAGGTGTTTCAATGAAAACAATAATTTTAATAATTTTGATACTTCTTTCAATATCTCTTGTTGGATTGGGTTATATAGAAAGTAAGCCAAACAGTTACGATTTAAAATATAATTTTGATGAAGGTGATGTGTTTGCCTACGATATTGTATCTTCTGTTGAAATGCCAAATAAAATGGTAACTCCGATAAACGTTGATATGAATATTTTAGATATTAACAATACTAGTATTACTGTAAAGAAAATATCGATGGAAACAACCCCTGGGAACAAAATCAAAAAGTCCCATATTGAAACAATGACTGATCAAGGAGAAATAATAAAATTAAATTCTGAAGATTTAATACTACCAGAGATACAACCCGAGGTACCAAATACAATAATTTATCCAGAAAACCAGATCCACCAGGGAGAATCATGGACTATTCCTTTTAAAAGGGCAAATAACCTTACTACAGCGGGAATGTTAACTATCTATGAATTATTAGGTACAAATAATTATACATGTATCGGTTTTAAAAATGTATCAGTCAGAGCAGGAAGTTTTGAATGTGTTGGTATTGAATCTGATTCAAATTTTACTTTAAATATGGTAACAAAAACATCTAATGGAACTGTTTATACCATAATAACTGGAAAGGAATCAGGTAAGAATTGGGTTGATTTAAACAGTGGGGTATTAGTCAAATCGGAATACGATGTGGATAAAGTTATTAAAACAGACCTTTCTGAGATATATGAGGAAATAGGGCTTGAAAAATGTTATAAGGAAACTCCAATAGATTCACATATAATTAGTGAACTTGTAAATTTTAAAGAAGGGTAACAAAATAATGCACAGATTAAGTATACTCCTTTTACTTTTTTTATTAATCCCAACAACCTCTGAGGAGCCTGTTTCAGTTCAATATTTCCATCAAAAAGGTTGCCATGATTGTGCAATAACTGATCCAATTGTTGATCGAATAGAAGCTCAATATAATAATAGCATTATTTTATCAAGAATCGAAACCAACACTGCTGATGGTTTTAATCAATGGAATAGGTATGGTTTTCTTGAAGTCCCAGCTATTGTAATAAACAATGAGACAAAAATTCCTAAAGAAGAAATTACTGAAGAGAAGCTGAAAATATTAATCAATGAATATCTTTCGAAAGAAGAAATAAACACTGAAAATTCCACCGAAAACATACATGCAAAGGAACAAGATAACGGATATATAAATACAAGCTTTAATTTGCCTTTTGCCTATTCACTCGGACTTTTTGCAGGTTTTTCACCCTGCTTGATGGCCATACTAGGGTTTCTTTTAAGCTTTACTGCAGGAACGAGCAGTAGTGCGAAAAATGGTATGATACGTGCAATGGTATTTGGACTAGGGCTGGTGGGTTCCTACTTAGTATTGGGCTTGTGTTTGCTCTCATTCAGAAAATCAATTCCAAGTTTGGAAAGTTTTTCTTTAATAACAGGTATTATTGTAATTCTTATTGGATTAAATCTTCTAGGGATTTTAAAATCGCCTGTTGTTCTGGATAATTATTTTCAGAATTCTGCCCGGAAATATGCGAGTACTCTAGGTGGAGTTTTCTTCCTTGGAATATTATTCTCATTTGTGAAAGTTCCCTGTACCGCTCCCATGCTCCTTGTGTTGCTCAATAAGACTGTTACAAACGGGACTATTAATGATCTGGCTCTATTGATTGCTTTTAGCGGCGGAGTATTAACTCCCTTTATTGGGGTTGGCCTGATTGGAGGGTATACTTTGTCTAAGCAAATTCGTTCATACAGAACATACCTGAAAAAAACCAGTGGATTTGTGCTCATATTACTTGGTTTATGGATGACGTTTTAAACCAAATTTTGAAAACATCCAGCGAATTATTGGTATTGTAAGACAATGCATTTTCATAATATGGTTAAAGAAAAAGAATTACCTGTTGAAGGATGTAGCATGATAACAACAAAAAAATTTAGATCAATACTTGTTCTAGCTTTTATAACTGTAGCCCTCTTTGCTTCAGGTTGTACGGAAAAAAACCTAGGTGCAGAAGAGATTGCAGCCCAGATGATGGATAAACAGAACAACATTCAAGATTCTTCATATACAATGCATATAACCTCTTACTTAGGAGGAAAGGCTCAAGAAAGCGAATCCAATATAATTACTAAAAAGCCAAACATGTTTAAAGAGATTGTAACGGAATCCGGAAAAGAGAATAAGACAATAAGCGTTTCGGATGGGAAAATTGCATGGAGTTACAACCCAGATACAAACACTGCAACAAAAATAAAGCTCCCCGAAATTTCTGAACCTACGAAAAATGAATACACAGGTATTATAGGTGAGTTCCTGAATGATACAAATGTAACACTACTTGGTGTAGAAAGTGTAGATGAAAGGGCTACTTATCTGCTGGAAACAACTCCAAAAGAAAAAGATAGAGATTACGCGTTAATGTATAAGACAAAAATCTGGGTAGACCAGGAAACATGGATGCCTCTTAGATTTGAGACTTATAACAGTAATGGAAATCTAACAATGGAATTAGAAATTCGAGACCTTAAAGTTAATACAGGAATCCCAGATTCTGAATTTAAATTTGAGGTTCCAAATGGCGCAAAAATAGTGGATTTAGGAGAAATTAAGCCCCCTGAAGAATTGAGCCTTGAAGAAGCTAGAAAGAGAGCTAGTTTTGAGATCCTTACTCCGAAGTATCTGCCTGAAGGCTATAAATTTAACTATTCAATGATTTTTAATAACAGCGAATTTTCCCCCGAAGGTCAGATTTTTGAAACGGTCGAACTGATATACACAAAAAATGAAGCCAGCATCTCTCTTGCAGAAACTATATATAAGAACCAATCTTCCGATGCCGCAGCTATGGAAGAAGGTGATGATATCAAGATTAATGGAATAAATGGAAAATATGTTTCTATGGGGAAAATGAAACTTTTAACATGGAAGTTAGGAGAAGTTAATCTCTATCTTAGCAGTTCTCTAGAAAAAAATGAAGTATTGAAAATAGCCGAATCAATAGTATGAAAGAAATATATTATGAGGTATCCAAAAATTGCTTGATAATTTTTATTTTAAAGCACGTTCAAAAGTTGATTTATTCTGATTGTTACTACCGAGCTTGTTTCAAAACTATCTCCAATCCTTCTATTCCAATTTTTTGGAGTAGAGATATCAAGATCATCAGAGAAGAATGAAATATCTGCTTTAGATCAAAAACACGAATAATCGGAATTTTGAAACCAGCTCACCAATATTACAATTCATAGATATGAGCTTCTTCGCAATTATATCTGGGAAATATTTTTTACATGAATTTATTCAACTAAAGAACGTTTTAATTGCACTTTCATTCTCGAAAATTTTATTTTAAATAGTCATAGAAAATTTCAGTAAATTCACTCTAGATTTAATTGAAATTAACATTAAATATATAAATTTGTATAGAGGCTAATTTAATGCTAAATACAACGTTAATAGACTGGTTAGAGAAAATAGGAAAAATGATGCTTTTAATTCCTGCGATAATGGGAATAGCTTTTATTTTGTTGATTATATACTTTGAATTAACGGGAATAATATGTTTATCCATTTTGATACCCCGATTTTTAAATTCTTAATTTGGGGAGGCTTATTAATTTTAATTTGTATATCAAAATATGAGTTTTTCAGAGTTTATAGGGAAAGAAGTCGAGAAAGTGAATGATTTTAATTGTTTTGCAAATCAATCCAGCTTTCATTTTTCTAATAACTATTAAAAATAAATAATTTATCCTAAACTGTGACAATATTTAAGATGAGTTATTTAGTATTGAATTTTTAAAATATCTATTGAAGGAACAAACTCTAATTGGAGATAAAAGATGAGAAATAAAATTAGATTGTCAATGCCAATCAATATTTCTTCGATTCTACTCTTTTTTAAACTACTGTTTAATAAATTATTCATAAAACATTTCAGTATAAAGGCTTTGGGAATAACAGCATTTATAATCTTAACATTAATAGCCGTTACAAGTGCATCTCCATTTGCATACATTACCAATTACAATAGCAATCATATCTCTGTAATAGATACTGCAACGAATAAAGTTATAGGTACTTTAGCAGCAGGAAATAGCAGTTATCAACTTGCAGTTACTCCAGATGGAACAAAAGCATACGTAACAAATTGTATTGACGAAGGTACTGTATATGTAATCGATACAGCCAAAAATAGAGTTATAACTACAGTAAATGTAGGAAGCAATCCAATTGGGGTTGCAATTTCTCCCGATGGAGCAAAGGTGTATGTTACAAATTCACGAAATAATAATGTTTCCGTAATTGAAACAACATCAAATAGTGTAATAGCTTCAATAGATGTAAGAGAGGTACCTATTGCAGCTGCGGCCTCACCAGATGGGACTAGAGTATATATAGCAAACTCTGGTGGTTATTTAACTGACTTTAAAGGTGCCGTTTCCGTAATAAATACAACAACAAATATTGTTGAAGCCACTATAAATACAGGAAATAATACTCTTGGAATTGCAGTAAACCCCAATGGTACACAGGTATATGCAATGAATTCAAATATTTATTCTGAAGATGAAGGTACTATTTCTATAATTAATACGACAACAAACAACATTACATCTACAATAAGTGCAGGAAAATATCCTCGAGGAATAGCAGTCAGCCCGGATGGAAAAACAATTTATGTAGTGGTTCAGGATTCTGGCAATCATTCACTTACAGGTGCTGTTAATATAATTGACACAGAGACAAACAAACTTATAGATACTGTGAATGTAAAATCAGGCCCAATTGGAGTAGCAGTAACTCCAGATGGAACAAAAGCATATGTGGCTAATAGCGCAGATAACAGTGTATCTGTAATTGATGCTACTACGAACAAAGTTAAAGGTGCAATACCTGTGGGAGAATTTCCTATTGCTGTCGGACAGTGTATAGGCCCAGTAATAAGTCCGATAATAAAGCCCAATACTACTTTTGAATCGAACAGCATGTCCTCCTTGAGCCCAATAAATCATAATTATAATCAGGGAAATAATAATAGTAAAATAGCAAAAAATGATATAATAGTAGATGAGCAGGAAAAAGAATTAAATTTTACTTCAGAATCAAAAAAGACTGCTTTAATAAGCCCGATATGGATATTTTTAATATTGTCAGGGATAGTCGTATATATGAGAGAAACTAAACGTTAATTATACTGTATAAAGTATTATTTCGTCTATTTCCTCAAGTAAAGGTAGCTTCACAAACCTATATTTTTTTAATCATTTTCGGTGAGGTTACTACTTTAACTCATAATTTTTGGGTTGGAGTAAAACTTTTTTGCTTTAAGTTATTGACTTTAACCCATTTCTTGAGTAATATTATTCTTTGTCCGGTAAATTTAATTTAAATTTAAGTTTTAGGATTTTCAGTAGTTTCCTGAATAGAATAAATACAAGTATAAAATAAAGATACAATTAAAGTTAAAGATAAAAATAAGCCGCTAAAAAAATAGTCTAAACAGAAGCCAGACAGTAAGAATAAAAGTGATTAAAGCCTGCCAGTTGGCAGAATTTAAAATCACTCTGTTGCTGGGGCTTCTTCTGCCGTTTCAAGGCCGAGATTGGCTTTTATAGACTTGCTTCCGTACTCAACAACTTTAGCGTTGATCTGGACGATATCGGGAGCAATTTCCTTTCCGCGCACCATTTTTCTTCTGCGCTGTCCTGGGAGCTTGGCAGAGTAACCTACGCCTACTGCCATCAGAATTCTCTGTCTTCTTGGGCCTGGAAGGTCGGGTTTCATTACAAAACCACTGCCGTCACAGCCTCCTGTGATCTTGACTTTGTAGCCCGGGAGCCTGAAAATGGCACCGTCAACAATATTCCCGATTGATCTTCCTATTAATGCATTTGCCTCAGCATCCTTTAAATCGATCTGGTAGGCACGCCCGTCTTTAGGGTCAGAAACTACAACTTTGAAATTAGCCATGTGGAATCCTCCAATATGAGATTTGTGTGAATAAATGCTTTATTTTACTCTTTTTTAATTTATTTTACTTTATTTTGTTTTATTTCGTCTTAGTTTTCTTTAATTTACTTTATCTTCCTTTTATTTGCTTTTTTGCCTGAATGTTATCTATAGAATGTTATTTGTATATGCCAGTTTGTATATGGTGTTTACTTATGCCGTTTATGTATAGGAGTTTAATTTTGCCGCCTTATTATTGTCAGATTTATTTTGCCCAGAAAGGATTATCTTTGCGTCTGAGGGAAAGGAAAATATCAAGAGTTTCCTTTTCATCGTTTGAAAGTGAGTCATAAATTTCATGCTCAAGCACTTTAGCATGTCTTTCAGGCACGTTAATATAGAGCACATCTTCCTCTTTGATCTGCCTGCCAACTGTTGCTCCGTCAATTGCCATTGCAACTTCTTTGCCTACCTTCGCTAAAGGAATATTCTCTCCATCAGACTGCAGCCCTTTGATTTTGCCTACAACAGTCCCGTTTTCAAGCATGACTTCGGTATTTGTACGCACAACTCCGCCAAGGACTCTGACTCCGACAACTGCGGGCTTGCTCTGGCGGAAAGTACAGCCTGGAAGGATTTTGAATTTTCCTGGACGAATAATGGTCTCAAAGATTTTCTTTTCAGTCAATTCCTGCTGCTCTTTTACGTACTTTTCGTAGTCTTCAATCAGGCGGTAAATTACATCACTTGTGAAGACCTTGACATTGCTTTCCTGCAGGAAATCTCTGGCATCGGCATGAATTTTGACATTAAAACCTATTATTGCCGAATAAAGAGGATCTTCAACTGTAGAAGCCTCGACTGCATCCCTGTGAGAAATGTCTCCTACTTCAGCTTTTCTAATAGGGATCTTGTCTTTCTGGAATTCATGGACAAGCGCTTCGAGGGAACCCAGGGTATCGGCTTTAATCATTATTCCTACGGAATCCGTATCAATCCTTACTTCATCGATTTCGGACTTTACCTGGGCTACGATTTCTTCCAGAGTATCTTCGGTAGCAACCCTGATTGGAGCGCCTGCAAGAGCTCCATCAAGACCTGGAGCTGAGATTTTTACTCCGGCTGCAGCAGTAATCTTATTGACCTGCTGGAATTTGCTTTCATACCTGATTTCGGAAAGCTCTCTGGGCTTCAAGAGCGCCCGAACTTTGGTCTGGATTGGGGTTCCAAGGCTTCCGATAACAACGGTATCTCCTTTCTTCAGGGTTCCGTCATAGAGAATAATATCAAGCGTCGCACCGAGCCCTTTTTCTTCCTTGACTTCAAGTACTGTCCCGACTCCGGGGCCTTTGGCACTGTACTGCAGGTTTGCTTCAAGGAACTTCTGGGCAAGGCCAAGCAGCACCATAAGGACATCAGGGATCCCTTCCCCTGTAACTGCACTGACAGGTACTACGCCCAGGGTTTTCTGGAAGTTTGTAACTCTGTCGTAGCGTTCGGCTGCAAAACCCTGGCTGTACAGCTCTCCTATTACCTCGTAGAGTTTTGTCTCAAGTCTGCTCTGTACATCCCCGGACTGCTTTTTAAAAGTGACTGCAAAAGGCAGGTCTTTCTGGGAAACCCAGCCTCCTATCCTGTCGATTTTATTTGCAACAACCACAAAAGGAGTTTTGAATCTTTTCAGGATCTGCAGGCTTTCATAAGTCTGGGGCTTAAACCCTTCATTTATATCCACCACAACAATTGCCAGGTCAGCAAGGGCTCCTCCCCTACTCCTGAGAGTTGTAAAAGCGTGATGTCCCGGGGTGTCGATAAAAAGCAGGCCAGGGACTATAAAACGGTCTCGAAGCCTTGGATCCCCAAGTTTGTTAATTATTATATCTATAGGAACTTCAGTTGCTCCGATATGCTGCGTAATAGCTCCGGCTTCTCCGCTAACAATTGCAGTACCTCTGATCTTGTCCAGCAGAGTAGTTTTTCCGTGGTCAACGTGCCCCATCACGCAGACTATAGGAGTCCTTAAATTTTTCTTGTCGGCCATATGCAAAACCTCTCTCATTCCCGCTTCTTATTTGCTGCAGGTCCAGAAGGGTCCGGGTTCCCCTGAGACCCAATGTTGCAGGTACCGGATAAATAGAAACCTGTGATCGCATCCTGAAAATTCCAGGAGCAATAAAAGGTTTTCATATACCTGCTTTATTCGTATAAACAGACCTCATCGATCCTGGAATATTTTCCGATTTCGGAATCCTTAAAGTGAATTGCAATTTCCCTTGCTGCAGCTTCAGGAGAGTCAGATGCATGGACTATATTTCTGCCTACATCAAGGGCAAAATCTCCCCTGATGGTTCCGGGAGCGGCATCTACGGGATTTGTAGCTCCATTTATAGCTCTCATGACTCGAACTGCATCTTTTCCTGCAACTACCATTGAAACCGAAGGGCCTGAAGTAATGAATTCAATAAGGGAAGGGAAGAAAGGTCTGGCTGCATGTTCGCTGTAGTGTTCTTTTGCAGTAGTTTCAGCGATAGCATTCATTCTCAGAGCGACAATTTTCAGACCTCGCTTTTCAATTCTGGAGATAATTTCTCCAACCAGCCCTCTCTGAACTCCATCAGGTTTTACCATAACGTATGTTTGTTCCATGTAAACACCCTAACATACCAATAAATTAGCAATAAAAACTGGCATTCTTTTCCTTCAGGCTTTCTTAAGCTGGATTTTGCCTTTTTCAGTCCATTCGGTACGGCGCGGAAGCCTGCCAAGACTGAAGTTGCTCATGCATTTGGAAGAGCACATAAAGTAGGTAGATCCATCTTTTTTGACGTAGAGCTTACCTGTGCCAGGTTCAAGCATCTGCCCACAAAAAAAGCATTTCCTCTGTTCCATTTCTCTCACCGCTTTTCTTACCTGGTGGTCAGCTTCTTAGCTTCTCTTGAAGTTTCAAGCAGCATCAGAATGTCCCCGATTCGGACAGGGCCTACACAATTTCTGGTGATTACACGGCCTTTGTCTCTGCCTTCCAGAACCCTGCACTGGATCTGGCTGGCTTCTCCATGCATACCAGTATTCCCGATAACGTCAATAACCTCTGCAGCAAAGCCGCCGGTTGTGCTCTCATCAGCCATAATCAGCACTCCTTGTTATCAGGGTTATTTAAGAGCATCAAGCTTCTGGGCAATGTCCTGAATCATTTCAGATGCTTTTCCTGCGTCAATAATTGCTACGGCTGCACAGGATACTCCAAGCCCACTGGCTGCACCAAGCTCTTTCTGGTTCTTAATAAAGATGTAAGGTGCTTTCTTTTCTTCGGAAAGAGGTCCAATATGTGCAACAATCTCTGCAGGTTCGATATCTTCTGCAATAAGAACAAGTTTTGCGTTTCCTCTCTCGATTGCTTTTGTAGCTTCGTTAGTACCTTTCTTGATCTTACCAGTGTCTCTGGCAAGCTCCAGAGCTTCAAGGGCTCTATTTGTAAGTTCTTCTGGAACATCGAATTTAGCTAATGCCATTTAAGTTTCTCCTTCGAAATTGCGAATTCCGCAATTTTTCATCAATCATAGGTTTAATATATTTATCAACATTGAAAACTCAAATCCATAAAAGAGAACCTGAAATCCTTCAATGCGAAGAGTAAATAAGTTGAAATATATATACTGCTAACTAAATGCCGCAGATCGAACCTAAGAAGTACATACATGGCTATAAACTTTCTGCTTGAAAACACAGCTTGGAACTGAAAATCAAAGCAAAATTATGAAAGTTTTTTCTATAAAATACACCTCTCAGAATATGAAAGGTCTCAAAAGAAAAAACGGGATATTTGGGTCAAAGACACAATACAACATTAATATATTAAAAATTAAAACCTTAAACAAAAGAATGATCCAAGCTGTCTTAAGATATGCTTCAATTATCTTTCTAATACTGATTACAACTATTATTTCTCGATAACTTTTTGATAACCATAATATTAAAGACAGATATTAAAACCAAAAATGAATAAATGCGTCAGAGTTATAAGGAATGCAGAAGGTTCTGATTTGCATGGACACAATCTATTATGAAGCTCATAAAAACCTCTATCTTAATCTTACCAACCGATGCAGTGCAGACTGTGTTTTTTGCATTCGCAATTTTGCAGACGGGGTTTATGGATACAACTTAAGACTTTCAAAAGAGCCAACTCTGGAAGAAATCCTTAATGCCCTCGAAAACCTGGATCTTTCTAAGTATAGAGAAGTTGTATTTACAGGGCTTGGAGAACCCACACTAAGATTTGACGTAGTACTTGCAGTGACTCGCTGGCTTAAAAATAAAGGAATCAGGGTCAGGCTTGATACAAATGGACATGCAGCCCTCATAAATGCGGAAAAAGATGTTGTTTTTGAACTTAAAAAAGCCGGGATAGACTCAATTTCTGTAAGCCTGAATGCCGAATCTGAGGAAAAGTATAACAAACTCTGCAGACCGGCAAATAAAGATGCTTATAAAACAATCCTCAAATTTATAAATGACTCAAGGCAGGCAGGCATCGATACAAGGGTTACTGTAGTCGATATCCCTGAAATTGACCTTCAAAAATGCGAAGACCTTGCAAAAGAGCTTGACTCAAATTTTCATATAAGAACGCTATCTGAAGCTGTAAAGAAAGAAGTTTAATAATAAAATTTCAAATTAAATTCTGGAATTAAGTGCGGCTATCAGTATCATACTAAGGAATTTAAATTGTTAACTGTAGTAAAACGTATTAAATTATTGTCCATTTTATTCTTTTAGAGCCTCTAAAAGTATAACGTTATCTGAATAAAATTATATTTTTAGAATTATATTTTAACAAGAGACAACAATTGTATATTTGCAGAAAAGTTTTCATTTGCTAAAAATTATTTATTTGCTAGAATAAAATTCAAGAATGAAATTATATTTGTTATTATGTATTAAAATTATATATTAAAAATCATATAAGCAAACTGCTTTCAAAAATAATAGCTTTTTTGAAATTATAGAAGTAGAGGCTCTACCGTAAATAATACGGCTTCAGACTCTAACTAAAAACAAGAAAATATGAAAGGAAGGATTACTTCCTTTCTCTGGCATATGCTGTTATTGCGTCTTTTACTCCGTACTTGAAGGCAACCACTATTGCAATTCCCCATGCAAGCGGCCCGAAGAACAGGTAAAGGATTCCTGTGTCAATCAGCATTGTGTCCAGGGCAATTAAAATCACGACCAGAAGCAGGAAGCCTCTGAGGATCGGCATTATAACATTCGTCCCTTCTACATTCATGCCTTTGATAATGCTTTCCACATAATCCATTACCAGGTCGATAGTGAAAACCCCTATCAGGAAGATAAGGATGCCTGTAAGGAGCCGTGGCAGGTAATTCGTAAAGCTTATCAGCAGATCGGTAAGGATTGTCAGTTGCAGAATATCGGATGCAGCCGTAAGAAAGATCAGGTAACCAAATAACCTGACTATTCCTGATATAATTGTTGAAACTGACAGTCCGCCAGATCTGAGCGTCTTTCCGAAATTTGTCTGCTCAAACTTCTCATCCAATCCTATGGAAACAAGCAAGGCTTTGAGCAGATCGCTGACAAACTCTACAATAAGGAAACCTATAATGAGTACAATTATTGCAGAGATTACAAGCGGGATGTAGTATATTATAAGGTCTACGAAATTATTCACAACCTCGATATTCAGAAGGTCAAGAATAATCATTGCAAAGATAATGTATATAAACCACCGAATCACAGCTTCAAAAAAGCCTACAGTACTTGTATTGCTTCTTCGTATCATTCCCCCAATAGCAGTTCTATCAATTAAGTCATCAAGACCAATTTTATCTAATATCTTGGCCCCAATTCTTCCAAGGAATTTACCTAATATTGACCCTATAATAATAAGAAGAATTATTGCAACTAATGTTGGGATAAATCTAATAACCTGATCTACCATGCCGTATATACTGGCCATAACTTCTTCATGAACCAAGTTCACCACTCCTTATATGTTAATAAAAAGACGCTTTTCCAACTTCCCCTTTTTGGAAAAAGGCCTGAAATATCTTATATATTTATCATATTATTATATTCGATACATACTACATATATTTATCTGTGAACATTTAAAGTCCTTATATTAATATAAGTAATAAGAATAGTCAAATAAATATTCAGATTTTTTCACAACTAGGAAAAATTTATAAAGATCTTGAGATAACATATCCCATATAATTCTAATTTAATAAGCCCTTTATTTAATTAAACGGATATTTTATTCGGAAATGAGGCAGAGCGTGAGTACAGAAAGTTTCAGAAGAAGGAGAGCTAAAATTGGACTTGCTCCTGGGACTCTTGTTCACATTGGGGATAAAAAAGCTGAAAGAGTCCTGATGACTATTACTGCATACAATAATGATAAACTTGTAGAGAAAGAACTGGAACATATTGAAGAATGCCTTGAAATTATAAACCAGCCTGATCTTAAATTCTGGATAAATATAGATGGGCTTGATAAGGTAGAAATTGTAGAAAAGCTTGGGAATTATTTTAACATTCATCCTCTTACACTTGAAGATGTACTCCATATAGGGCAGAGGCCCAAGATGGAAGATTACGGCTCCTATATTTATACAGTCCTGAATATGATGCTCTTGGACCCTGTTAGAGACGAGATTGTCATTGAACAGGTAAGCATTATTTTTGGAACGAATTATATCATCTCTTTTCAGGAAAAAGCAGGCGATGTCTTTGACCCGTTAAGGGAACGGCTAAAAAATCCTGCTTCCAGGCTTCGAAAAAACGGGGTGGACTATGTTGCATATGGACTTATAGATTCTGTAATTGATAATTATTTTTTAATTCTGGAACATTTTGGAGAAGAAATCGAGGACCTTGAGGAAGAACTGGTAATCCATCCAAGGCCAGATGCCCTTAAAACAATTCAAAAATACAAAAGAGATATGATTTTACTCCGCAAATCGGTCTGGCCTTTAAGAGAGCTTATAAACGGGCTTCAAAGAGCCGAATCTGAACTTATAAAAGATACGACGAAAATTTATCTGAGAGATATTTATGACCATACCATACAGGTAATCGATGCTGTAGAAGACTTCAGGGATATCCTTTCTTCAATGGTTGACGTCTACCTTTCAAGTGTAAGCTATAGAATGAATGACATAATGAAAGTATTGACAATAATTGCAACAATCTTTATTCCTTTAACATATATTGCAGGCGTTTATGGAATGAATTTCGATTATATGCCAGAATTAAGGTGGCGCTGGGGATATCCGGCTGTAATGCTATTTATGACGCTTTTAGGAGTCAGTATGTTTCTCTATTTCAAAAAGAAAAGATGGGTTTGATTTTTCTTTTTCTATTTTGAATTTTATTTTGTAAATACAACACCGATTGTCTGAATTTGTGATTTATTTTTAAATGGCAACTCCGGTAAAGTCAATATTGAAACTTATTTTAGCTCCCTATGTAAAATTGGGCTTTTTTCCTCTTTGTTTTCTTTAATAATTAGATTTCCCTTAGTTGCAATCCAACTTCTTTTTTTAACTTATATAAATATTTAAGCGTAACTTTTTTTATAATGAATACTATCTATATTAAGAAATTTAGAGATTTATTAAAAACATTATAATTTTCGGGATATTATGTACGGTCGCTATGAGCCTCCATTTTCAATAGAAAAAGAAGGAATTTCGATTTCTGTGGAAAAAATAGAAAATAGCTGGGTCTATAAGAGAGTATTCGGGTCTGAAGATGTTGAAAAAATTATTCTTGCAGGCGGGAAAAGTATAATAATAAATCCTGTAGAGCCTCTTAATACCCCTAAAGAAATTACACCAAATCTCTTGATTGAATTTGATAAAACTCTACTGCTTGGTGCCGAGGAAAAAAAACAGATCTTCTTAACTTTCCCAATAGAAATAGGGATTTTTATTTCAGATGACGAAAACAAAAATCTCCAGCTTCTTGATGTGCTTACCCTTGTGAAACAAAAATTTACTCTTTATGGAGAAGTCTCAAATGGGGTTGTCTGTAAATACTGGAAAAGTAAGATTTACTCGGTTTCCCCCTTCCTTAATCCTTTACAGGAAGGAGTTCTGGAATTAACTTTACGCAATACGTCTTCGGATTGGGCTTCGATCTCAAAAGTTGTCTTCAGTGCATACGGGATGAGGCTGTATTATGACGGAGATGTAATTATGAAAGGCCGTATGGAGATTATTAACAAAACTACAGCCGAAACAGGTTTTGAACCGCAGAATATAAGTGGGGAATTGAAAAATCGCAGATTGAAAGAAAATAATACTCGCAAGGAGGCTTTTGGTGTTTACGGTCTTCGCAAACTCGGGCTGGTTCCCTTAAAGTTTTATATGGGGTGGGGTTTTTGAACTTTGATTTTAATTTTTTCGATTTTGTCCTTTACGATACTATTCTGGAAGGAAACAAATACAATGTAACCATAGGGGCTCTATTAAAATTCATACTTATCCTATCTGCATCAATTCTAATCTGTAGAATTATTACCCTATACCTTCGGAGATCACTTAAGGATAAGGTCAGTAAGGATGTTGGGGAGACCTTTCTTAAGTTTCTTTATTACGGCACAATTATTATAGTATTTATTTCTTCCCTGCCTATAATAGGACTCGATCCGTCAGGGCTTTTGCTCGCAGGGGGAATTACGGGTATTATCCTGGGTTTTGCAAGTCAGAATATTGTAGGAAATCTTGTATCAGGCTTCTTTCTTATGATTGAAAGACCCATAAAGATAGGAGACCAGGTTCAAATTAACGAAATCTCAGGCTATGTTACCGATATCCGTATAATCTCCACGCTGATAAGGACTTATGACGGGCTCCTTGTCCGAATCCCTAATCAGCAGGTTTTTACTACAAATATTACAAATATTGTTGGGCATCCTGTAAGAAGATTTGAATGGACAATTGGAATTCGCTATCATGATGATGCAAATGCTGCAATTTGCATAATCAAAGATCTTATCAATCAGGAGCCATTTGCCCTGCTTAATCCTGCACCTTCTGTTTTTGTGAGCGAGCTGAACGAGAGTTCAGTAAAACTGGTTATCAGGACCTGGGCGCCTGTAAGCGAGTGGTTTTCCCTGAAAACCAGACTTCTCTGGAATATAAAAAAGAGTCTTGAAGAAAATGGAATAGAAATTGCATATCCTCAGCGCATAATTTACCTGAAAAAAGAGCAAGAGGAAAGCGTGGTCCCTGAAAAACCAATTCAGCAAAAAGAGATAGACTGTGTATTAAATTACACGGAAAGGGTTCTATCTTGATGAAATATTATTTTTATTTATATAACGCAGCGTAAAACCCCTGAGTCTTTAGCTCAGGGGATATAAGCGTCAACTTCCAAACGTTTAACTGTTATTGATTCTGCGCAAATATTTAAACTTTTAAATTAATATAATATTTGCTACTGTCACCACAACCAGAATACGAAAACCAAGTTGAGGAGTTGGAGAACAGGGTAGCATTTGGAAATACCCAAAGGGATTGGGAACTTTAAGCCGGAGAAAACCGGAAGCTGCGAAGCATCTCAAGTATAATCTCATGCTCATACATCCTATTTCACCTGCGGAACGCGGGGCAAGAGCCTGTATGACTTGTCAACATTGGTTGGAAGGATGACTCAGGAAGCCGCAAAATCTTTAGTTTAGCGGTAGTTCACTAGATTAAATAAACATTTATTATTTAATCTATTACTAATTAGATTCTCTTTTCAAGAGCCTCTTTTATTTCTTTTACAGTCAAAGCCCCAGGAGTTCCCTGTATGTTATGAGGAGGCCACGCTCCTGATTTTATTTCTTCGGAATTTTCGCTGTGTTCGTCTTCAAGAAGCAAGATAACTTTAATATCGTCCGGGATATCGTCTACAAGCTTTGCCCCGCAGGAAATAAGTTCATTTAAAGCCTGTCTTCCCTTCTCTTCTTCAAAAGGAGCAGTACATCCTTTTACAATATTTGTTTGAAAATCTTTTTCAAGAAAAACCATCCCATTAATATAAATACAGACTTCTTCAACAAGCCCTGTTAAAAATACCTCATTAATCCCCAGTTCTGAAACCTTAAGTTCAAGTTCAGGCGCTGCAAAGGCATTCAAATGATCTTTTGGAATCCTGAAAACACTTACTGTCTCATTATTTGTGGTCTTTTCTATAAGCCTGACTAT
This sequence comes from Methanosarcina sp., assembly GCA_049706495.1. Lineage (GTDB taxonomy): Archaea > Halobacteriota > Methanosarcinia > Methanosarcinales > Methanosarcinaceae > Methanosarcina. The sequence continues at coordinate 19,570 of JBNAKO010000201.1, forward strand.
TTTATTGATTATGGTTTTTCCCAGAGGGGCAACAAGTTTACCTTTGTAGGTTTTTCCTTCGTACTCATATTCCTCAAATACAAAGTCATTAGTCATATCTATAATAACCAGAGCCTTTACAGTATTATTCTTATTTATTGATTCCATCCTGAACCATCCTCTATCCGTTATTTGTTCATATTTATTTGCTATTATAAAAATTGGATCCAAGCTTCCAGGGAAAGCTGGGTGACTTCTTCAGGGATATTCAACCCCGAGCTGATGTTTAAGGAAATTTCCAATTATTGTAAAAGGAAAAAGCTATAATAGATACAGAGCTTATCCCAAAACTGCTTTTTATTCCCGAATTCATAAAAATTTCAGAATATTTTCGCGATTAGCAGCTCAGTCAATTATTTTAAAATCGAGATTCTAGCAGGTGATTTTTTGAGTTTTGGGATCAGCTCACAGAGAAACCATAAACAGAAAACCATAAATAAATAACTAGAAAAATAAAAAATAAATAGCTGAACAAACAAAAAATAAGTAACTAAACAAATAAAAGTAAATAAAAAATAAAAAATAGATAAATAGATAAATAATACCCGAGGATCAAAAATATAAATTATACAGAAGAACACAAAAAGTTAAAAAGATGAAAAAAAGTAAAAAAGGATAACACAGATTTTTCTTGCTTCAAAATTAATAATACATATTAAATTAATAATACATATTAAATTAATTATTACATATTAAATCATTTTTTCTACTAAAATGCGATTTATCCGCCTCCAACAGGTGGAATAAGGACTACAGTATCTCCCTCTTTTAACTCGGTTTTACGGCCTTTAAGGAAATCTATATCCCTGCCATTGACTAAAAATCGGATTTTGGGATTTTCATCCTCAAGGGGGCTTCCCACGGCTTCCTGAAACTCTTTTCCAAAATGAGATTCAAGCCTTTCAAGTAAGGCTTCAACTGTATCTCCCTGAAAGATTTCAAATTGAATCTCATGTGCTCCTGCGATTTCACGGATTGAAGCAAGAAATTTTACATTTAGTTTCATTCCCATTCCTGTTATCCTAGTCCTGTGATCTATGTACCACTTATTTATGTGTCGCTTTGACCTTCCTTTTTATTTATTTGCTTAAAAATATTTAATGGCAGATTTTCTACTGCCATTATTTTTTAATAACCTGATTTCATTTTATTTTACAATTTAAATTTATAAGGAATTTTAATTTTATGAGGCAAGCCCGAGTTCTCTTAATTTCTCTTCAGTCGGTTTTCCGTCAACCCAGCCCCGCAGAGCATAATATTTATCTATCATTTCCGGAACTCGAGAAATCTGTCCTGTAGATGGGCCTGAAGGAGTAGGCTCTGTTATAAGCCGCTTCGGAAGTACATCCTGCGCCCTGTCAAGTCCGTATCTATTATTAATCAGGCGCTCAAGGTTTGTGATCCTTTCTCCTATTTTAAGTAATTTTTCAGGGTCAAGCTCCATACCTGTTATAGCTTGCAGCATGCCTGCATACTGGGGAAGCCCAATTGCAAAAGCTGTGAAGAGGCAGATTACTGACGAGTTGATTGCAGAAACCGTATCCTGCATTAAAATAGTCCATTCAGGCTTACCTTCGATTGAATAGGGGTCAAGCTTTTTTGGAATTCCGAGGATTTCTGCTGGAATGGTATATCCATATACGTGGTCCCCACCGCGGTTTGCAGTAGCATATTCAAGACCAATGCCCTGAATCGCCCGCGGGTCATAGGCTGGTAATTCCATGCCTTTAACATTTATGGAAAACTCAGGGGCCTGGTATTTTTCTGCAAGTTTTCTTGAGCCAAGAGCAAGGTCTGCTCCGAAACCTGCTTTATATGCCGTCCTCCAGACGCATTCAACCATTGCACCTGCATTTCCGAACCTCAAGTTCAGTCCCTGCAAATTTTCTTCAGGGATTTTTCCGTTTTCAGCAAGTTCCATAGCACAGGCAATAGTCCCACCCATGGAAATCGTGTCAATTCCAAATTCGTTGCAATAATGATTCGCTTTTATAACCGCATCAAGTTCTTTTACCCCGCAGTTCGAACCAAGCGCAAAAATGGTTTCATATTCCGGGCCTTCGGTATATTTAATACTGAATGGCCCTTCTGGCACAACAGATTTCCTCCCACAGACAATAGGACAGCCCCAACAGCCAACAGTACCTGTAAGGTAAGTTGCAGAAAGCCGTTCTCCACTCTGTTCGTCAGCTTCAGGGAAGTAGCTGTTCTGGAAATTCTTTGAAGAATAAGCGCCATGAGCATTGACTATATTCACAAGGACTGCAGTACCGTAAACATGCAGGCCTCCTTTTGGGCCTGTTACCGGATTTGCTCTTATAAGTTCCATCGACTCTGTAACTTTTTTAATGAGAGCTTCAGGATCTGCAGACTTGATTCTTTCATTTCCAGAAACAAGTATAGCTTTAAGTTTCTTACTTCCCATAACAGCCCCGGAGCCTGTTCTTCCGGCTGCTCTGTGCTCGTCGTTCATTATGCAGGCCATAGCAATAAGGTTCTCGCCTGCAGGGCCTATACAGGCAATAGATGTCTTTTTTGGATCAGTTCCTGCTCTCCTTATAAGTTCACGAGTAACTGAGGTTACTGTCATGCCCCAGATTTCAGGCGCTTCAATAAGCTCGGCCTTTCCGTTTATAATAGTCAGGTAGACAGGCTTTTCCGAAATTCCCCGGATTATTACTCCATCATATCCTGCAAATTTCAAATATGGACCCCATTTTCCTCCTGAATTCCCACTTCCAAGTCCTCCTGTAAGTGGGGATTTACTTGTAAGAACATGATGGCGTCCACTTGTGGGCACTTTTGCGCCTGTCGTTGGGCCTGTTGAAAAAATGAGTAGATTATCCTGGTCAAAAGGCTGAATATCCTCTCTGAATTCATCATATATGAATTTCAGGCCAAGCCCTTTGCCTCCTATATACGTTTTTAAGACTTCTTCATCAAGCGGTATATCTTTTAACTCTTTTGTTTCAAGATTTACATCAAGAAACTTTCCTGCATATCCCCCTAGCATAAATTGCCTCCAGAACTCCTGTTTTTGACTTTTCCACCCTTACTCTTGAAGTCTCTAGCTATACTTCTGCATTATTTTACTGCTCTAATATTTTTGAGTCTTTATAAACTCAAATTATAAAAGATCATGCAGAAATAAATAAAACTTAGCTATGACTTCAGAATTCATTAACAGATTATGTCAAGCCGCTATTTTTAGCGTTTAATAGAATATTTATAGAATATTTATAGAATATTTAATAAGATTATTGATAATTCGAATAATATTTAATTATGTAGAAGTTCTTTATAAGAGTATTTATACAAAATTAACTCCAAAAATTAAAGAATTTAATTTTTAAAAAAGCTAATTTTAAAAAGTTAACTAATTGTATTCAGGGATATTTAAATTATTAAAGAAATATTAAAGAAATATTAAATAATTATTAAAGAATTATTAGGCTTTGGTTATATAATCATATTTTATATCAACGCGAGTAAATTCTGGTATTTGTCCCCACATTCCTATATATTCTCCCTGAATTACAAGAGCTCCTTTTATATCCGAAATTCCTTTAACTACGTTAAAAGAAGCCTCAACAGACTTTTTTCCAATTCCTACCTCATTTCCCAGGGCTGTTGCGGCTGCATCTGCAAGAGAAACGTCATCTGAAAAAACTGCGGCTGCATCTGCCATCCCAAAACTGATCGAAGGACCTACAGTGCCTGCAGAGGTACAGACACCTGTAATTGAATCTCTGGCTTCGAAAACCAGCCCAAGATTCCTTACAGGAGATTGCCCGGCATAAATTCCAACTACAACAGGCCGGTCATTAATGAAAGCAATGTCTCCTCCATTATCAACAACTGCGTATGCGGCTCCAGACGCTACCATAGCTTCGACTGCAAGCGCAGAAATTGTACCTGCAACTGCACTCATAGGTCCTATTCCCATTGTATTTCCGGCCTTTACCATTCTTCGAACAACTTCTGGAGCGTTTTTCGGACATTCACAAGGTTCAAGGGTGAGCTGAAAATAAGGGTCTGAAAGGATATAAGTTTCAAGAGCAGCCCTGTTAATTCTGATAGCTTCTTTTGCGGCTTCGATATGCCCCTGTTTATCTGCTGCAATAGTAACTATGGTTTCCTTTAGCTGAAAATGCTCTTTAATTGGAATTCGGGCGGACTTTTCATCATTTTCACTTAAAGAATGTATAGGATGTCTTCCCGCAGCATTGCTAGAAAGATCTGTTGAAGAATCTGGCATATTCGTTCATTTGAAATTCATTGCTTAAAAAAAGATGCTTTTCTGAACCAAGTAATTTTTTTCTAAGTTCTGGAAAAATTATCCCCTCTTTCAAAAAAAAGTTAATCTAAGCAGCAAATAAATTTCTTTTTTCCCTATATTCCTTCTTGAATTCTGAGAGTCAATTTGAGAAAAAGAAATACAGAAGAAAGTTAGAAATATTAGATATTATAGCTCAAAAAAGGATAGTTCTGGCGGCATTTCCAGGCTTTTGCCGCCTTTGTTACATGTTTGGAGACTTATAAATCCGGTTTTCTTTGGTTTTCTTTTTAAGCAGTTACTTATTGTATTTGGAGCTTTTTCATCCTTTCTACTGCTTCTTTTATCCTTTCAACCGGCTTTGTAAGGGCAAACCTGATATAACCTTCACCTGCATCCCCAAAGCCAACTCCCGGAGTTGCAACTATCCCTGCTTCTTCAAGCAAAAGTTTTGCAAAAGTAATTGAGGTAAAACCTTCCGGAACAGGGGCCCAGATATAAAATGTCGCCTTTGGAGGTTTTACTTCAAGCCCCATGGCTCTGAGGCCCTCGATAAGGGCATCCCGCCTTTCCTTATATATTTTATTTGTTTCCTCAACACAGGTCTGGGAGGAACAAAGGGCTGATATTCCTGCTATCTGGATTGCATCAAAGACTCCTGAATCCACATTGGACTTAACTTTTCCAAGCCCTTTTATAAGATCTTTATTCCCTACCGCAAACCCAAGTCTCCAGCCTGTCATATTATAAGTCTTGGAATGGGAGTAAAGTTCTATTCCGATATCCATGGCTCCTTTTGCTGCAAGGAAAGAAGGAGCTTCATACCCATCATAAGTCATCTGACAGTAGGCATTATCATGCACTGCAATAATGTTGTTTTCTTTGCAGAACTTGACCACTTTTTCAAAAAATTTCATGTCTGCAGTTGCAGCAGTAGGATTGTTCGGGTAATTGAAGAAGAATAATTTGGCTTTTTCCAGAACGGCTTTTGGAATAGAATCCAGGTCAGGAAGGAAATCATTTTCAGCTTTCAGAGGTAGGGCGTATGGTTCTCCTCCTGCAAAAAGCGTGCCTATCTTATAAACCGGATATCCTGGCTCGGTATAAAGCACAATCTCTCCAGGATTTACAAAAGCAAGTGGAATATGTGCTACGGCTTCTTTTGACCCTATAAGAGAAAGAACCTCAGTTGCCGAGTCAAGCTCAATTCCCTTATATTTCTTGCACCACTCAGCTGCAGCCTTTCTGAAATCCTGCATTCCTGCATAAGAAGGATACTGGTGAGTCTTCGGGTCGCAAACAGCTTCGCGAATTGCCTCAACTATATGTGGGTGAGTTGGCAGATCCGGATCTCCTACACCAAGGTCGATCACGTCCACTCCTTTAGCAATTAATTCGTCCCTTGCTTCATCGATAGCTGCAAAAAGATACGGGGGTAGTGCATTTATTCGGTCAGAATACATTATTAAAGTCACCTGAAGATGATTAGGATGTGTCAGTTCTCATAGTTACGGTATTTGGAATATTAAAAGGTATGGGATGAAAAACCTTTAAAGATATCGATAAATTAAGGAGTAAGTATTAATGTTAGCCTTACTCGCTAGAACCTTATGAAAATTCAGGATCTTCTGGAAGTTTCATATTCTATCTTATCCTTATCTATCAATTTGATTGATTTTGATAGATATTGATAGTTTATTCATACTGCTGGCCAGGAACTGCACAGCGTTTTCACTTTCGAGTTTTGACATTTGTTAGTAATGTTTGTTGTTTTTCCCTGATGCAGGAAATTGAGATATTATTTAAAAAAGTAACTATTCAGCCTGGATAAAGTAACATCATTAGCCATCTTTATGAAAATTCAGGGGGTAAAATTCTCCAAATTGATTTTCTTAAATTGTTGACGATTGATATTGTTTTTTCTTTTTCCACAGGTCGATAATTGCACTTATTAATCGCGTTGAAATCAGCATCAATAGACTGATGTTGTATAGGCTGAATAGCTAATAAAAAAATATAATTAAAAAGTGACTGGCGATCTGGATTTAAATCTGATTTCAAGTGACTGCTCCCCTCATCGAAATGAGGGGCATCTATCGGTTTTACGAACAGACTGCAATCCCAGTCTGAGTATGTTAATAGAAGCATTAAGATCACGGTCAATAGATAAGCCGCAGAAAGGACAATTATGAGTTCTTTCTGATAGGTCTTTTTCTACCAACATACCACAACTTGAACACATCTTTGAGGTATTCTTAGGGTCAACAAGTATTACTTTTCTACCAGCGTTCTCAGCTTTGTAGATAGTATATGTTATAAATTTACTCCAAGCTGCGTCAAGAATGTGTTTAGCCAGATTGTGATTTTTTGACATATTCTTAATGTTAAGATCTTCAAAACAAATTATGCCGTAATTATCAATGAGAGTTTTACTGAGTTTTTGAGCAACATCTTCTCTTTTGTTAGCTATCCTTTCATAGACTGTACATAATGTTTTAAGGCGTTTCTTTCTTTCAGGTGTGCCTTTTTCAGCTTTAGATAATTTCCTGTTAGCTCTTGCAAGTGCTTTCTCTTCTTGAATGTAGAATCTAGGATTAGGAACATAAGTTCCATTTGATAATGTAGCAAAGGAGAGGATTCCAATATCAATACCTACTGACTTATCAGAGGGTTCAAGCGGTTGATAAGTTTCAGTATCGGTAAGAATTGATACAAACCATTTACCAGTTGAAATTCTCCTGATAATTAAGCGTTTAATATTTCCTTCAAGTGGTCTATGCAGTTTGATTTTTATATCTCCAATTTTGGAAAAACTTAACATATTTCCATTTAAGGAGAAGCCAGATTGAAGGTAAGTAATGCTATCATACCGACCTTTACCTTTAAATCTAGGATAACCAGGCTTTTCTCCGGTTTTTATTCTTCGGAAAAAGGCTTGAAAAGCAAGATCAACTCG
>JBNAKO010000202.1:0-7217 GCA_049706495.1 Methanosarcina sp.
TAGTTATTCTTGCAAAGAATTACACTTGAAACTGAAGGAGTTTATTCAACATAGTCTACATCATCATATTTAGGATTCCTTTCAGAAAATAAGTGTAAAGATTTGCGGCCGATACTATAGTTTCTTTATTTAATTATTTAATATTTGCAAAATAGTAATTATTAAAATAATGAATTAAAAACTGCTAAAAAATTTATGATCATGAATCTAAATATAAATCTTCTATTTAAAAGATTTATAAATAGATCATTATCTGAATTATATGGCTTATAGAGACCGAATTTTTAACCAACAGTTAATTAAATCAACCGTTATTTAAATCACCGTTAATTAACAATAAATGATTACCACATGGTCTATCAATAATTATAATTTAATATAATTTAATATAATTTATCTAATGTCCAGTAATTATAGAGGAACCTGCTGATTAACCGCTGATAACAGATTTAAAGACTTTTATGAAACAAGGGCTTTTAATCCTGAAACTGCGTTTATAAGGATATCAATCTCTTCTTCTGTATTATATAACGCAAAAGAAGCTCTCACTGTGCTGTCTACCTTCAGGAAACGCGTAACAGGGATTGCACAGTGATGCCCGCTTCTAACGCAGATTTTTCTTGTCTGGTCAAGAATTAAAGCTACATCATGAGCATGAAGCCCTTTTACATTAAAGGGCACTATACCTGTCCTGTCTTCTGGCCCATAGACTTCTACATGTTCAAGTTCTGAAAGCCTTTTTGCAGTATATTGTGCGAGTCTGGTTTCATGCATTTCAATATTTGAAACTCCAATTTTTTCCACATATTCTACTGCTTTGCCTAACCCTATTACGCCTGGAATATTAGGAGTTCCGGCTTCAAAACAGGCAGGTGAGGGTTCCAATGTATAATTAAGCCCTGAAACATCTGAAACCGTACCTCCTCCTAAAGAACAGCTTTCAAGAGTGTCAGGTTCTTTAACATAAAGTACTCCTGTCCCCTGAGGTCCAAGCAAACCTTTATGCCCTGCAGTGGTAAAAAAATCACAGCCAAGGGTTCTAAGGTTAACAGGGATATGTCCTGCAGATTGGGCACCATCGACCAGGATTTTTGTTCCATTTTTATGCGCTATTTTAGTAATGGTATTTATATCCTGAACCGAACCAAAGACATTTGAGACCTGGGTTATAGCAACCAGTCTGGTTTTTTCTGTAAAAGCCTGCTCAATCATAGCAGTATCGATTTTACCCTGGTTATCCGGACTTATGATTGTAACATTAACTCCTTTTTTTTGCAAATGCAACCAGGGTAAAAGATTAGAGTGGTGTTCGAGAAGGGTTGTGACAATATGGTCTCCTTTCTCCCAGGGATAGCTGTTTGCAATAAGATTAATCCCTTCTGTAGTATTTTTTGTAAAGATGGTTTTTGAAGGATCTGCATCCAGGAAATTAGCTACTTTTTCCCGTGCGTCTTCATAGCGGTTTGTCGTTTCCCTGGCAAGCCTGTGAGCTCCTCTCCCGTAATTACCAGCATATCTGTAAAAATATTCAACCATAGCTTCCACTGCAGGTCTTGGAGTTTGCGTGGTCGCTGTACTGTCAAGGTAAATGACTTCTTTTAAAACAGGGAAATCTTCACGAACCGCATACACATCGTACATGCTTCTTTTTTATGAATGAGGAATAAAAAAAGGTTTTGCAGAGGTTTTATTTACCCTGCACTCCGCCTATCATAAAGCGGTAAAGGTCTAATTCATCTGAGTCCAGGCTGTCTGTGCAGCCTTTTTCGACGGTATGGTACCCGTTTTCCTGGCAGTTTCTGTATCTGTTTCTTTTTTCGTATTCATTTAATTCACTCATAAGTTTTCCTCCTGTCTCTTCAATGTTTGCGCCTACAACGGGCAAGGAGTCCTTGGGCATGAACCTGTTATTCAATTAAATTTTCAGCCTTTTGTATACCTGCTGAACGAAGGAAAGAGTCCCTGATCTTTCAACAATTTCTACAATGAAATTTAAACTCCAGTTCCTTCTGAGTCTTATTCTTCTAATTTCCGTAGAGTTTCCAATTCTTTCGGATGGAGCTTTTAATACAGGTTCGAATTTTATGTCTTCTGGGCTAAAAACCCCGTAACAGCGCAACACGCGTTGTTCTTTACCCACAACAAAATATTAATTGTTAATTGTAATATATATTTGTTCCGGAAAATTTTTTTAATTAATTTAAATATTTAAACGGATGATCTAGAATACCTTTTCGGCTTAAGACCCCTTAACTTCTATGAAAAAAGTTAATTTTTTGTTTGCTTTTTTGTCTCCAGATTTTCCATAAGTCCTGAAATATTAGCAGGAATTGCTCCTATTGCAGTACAGGTCTCAAGAGAAAGACCTTTCCCAGTAATATCAAGATGATACTTCCCCCGCTGGAAAAGCTCCTTTGGAAGCCCTTTATGCCCAAGTCCCACAAGGAATAAGAAAGAACGGTTTTTAAGCGCTTCTTCTGCAAGATTTACAGGGATAACCTGTCTTTTCGGGTCGGGTTTTGAAGTGGTTATTACTATTTCCCCAAATTGAGAAGGAAACCCTTTTTTGGGAAGGTCGGAAACTGACAAATGATTTTTTTCGTAAAGAATTTTGAGATAACTTCCCGATTCTCCTATAGTAGTTTTTTCCATCACAAAAGCAACAAGCTCTTCTGCGGTCATTTTAAAAGGGAAATCATAAAGTGCAAGATGAAATCCAAAAGCATGGCAAATTGGAGCAGCCCTGGCAATCGCACGATAATGTGCATCCAGAACTTTAATTTTGTCATAAGTATTTACTATTCCAAGGGTAAGCATAAAATGCTCCATTACTTTTTTTGTAAAATAACATTTTGTTAGCTTTCAAAAGTTAATTAGTAAAAGCTTAAAATGAAAAATTTATTTTTTCCATCTTTTTTATTAAGAAAGTTGAAAATTTAACTTTAATCTACAATCTGTATAATTTCAGATTAAATTTCAAGAAACTAAAAACCAGTTCTCAATTAAATATACTATGTAATAAATTATTAATCGGAATGATATCGAAGAAATTAAAACTGTTTATTTTCTGCATTTTTATTTTTTCCCTTATTTTTCTATTGCCTCAATATTGTTTGATCTTTCCTTATATTCTGGTTTTTCTGGCTTTTCTACTTCATACGCGTATTTCATTGCATGTTGTGTGCAAGTTTTAAAGTGCTCACATGTTTTGCAGTCTTCCCAGAGTAAGAATTTTTCAGAATTTGCAATTGGTTTAAATTTTAATTTCTGGAAAAAATCAGGGCAACTTGTTCTAACATATACAGCAGGGGTAAAGCCTTTATCTATTTTTTTTGGCTCTAGTTTTTCAGGTTCCAGATTTTCAGATCTTAAATTATTATTTTCCAGAAGATACTTTATAAGCTCAGTCCCAATTTTTTTTCCTCTAAAATTTGGATGAACTGCAATAGAATGGATTTCTGCAAATTTCTGATTCCCTTTTTGATCTTTCTGGACTTCTGATTCTGGTTTTGATTCTAATTCTACAAGAGCAGCACAGCCTATAATCTTTCCTTCTATTTCATATACCCAGAAGTCTTCCGGTTTAAGTTCCTCCATATCAAGAAAATAAGTAGATAATAGCTTCTGGATTGCTAACAGGTCTGATTCTTTTCCCTGCCGGATAGGACTTTTTTTCATATAATCATCTGGTTTATTTATCGTCATTTAATACGATTCGCTAATTAGCTTTTTGAACATGTTAGATCTTCTTAAAATAAGGTTCATCCAGGCTTCCACTCCGAAAACCTTCCAGGTCGAGAGTTACATAATCAAAACCAAGAGATTTTAGTGTTTTCGAAATCTTTTCTCTTTTCCTGAATGCATCATCAATTTCTTTTTCTATCATCTCTATCCGGGCAAGATTCTGGTGCATCCTAACTCTAAACTGGGTAAACCCCAGAGAAAATAGATAGTCTTCAGCTTTTTCGATTTTTTCCAGAGCTTCAGGGGTTATGGGCTGTCCATAAACAATGCGTGTCGCTAAACATGCGGCAGAAGGCCTCTGAGCCGCTGAAAGGGTGAGGCTTGAAGCAATCTCCCTTATTTCTTCCTTGCTAACATTTAATTCAGCGAAAGGGGAAAATACTTTATTCCCTGCTTCCTCGACCGCTCTATATCCGGGACGGTTTTCTCCCTGAATTTCAGAAGAATTTGTACCTTCAAGTACAACATTATATCCGGTTTCTTCTGCAAATTCTACAAGAGTCTCAAGCAGAGCTTTCTTGCAAAAGTAACATCTGTTTATCGTATTTGCGGCAAAATAAGGGACGCTTAACTGGGAAAACGGAATTATTTTATGTTTAATCCCAATTTCACATGCTGTTTGAACTGCTGTTTCCAGTTGCTGCCTTGGAAAAAGAGGAGAGTTTATGGTCACTGCAACAGCTTTTTCCCCAAGAACCTCAAAGGCAAGACTCGCAAGAGTTGCACTATCCACCCCTCCAGAAAATGCAACTACAGCACTTTCTCTGGCTTTTATGGCTTGCTTTAGATCTTCAATCTTTTCAATTCCCATCAATGCAGGATTTCCCGTTAATAAGATATATGTATTTTCCATGCCTATACTAAGCCACTTAGTGTATAGTTGGAAGGGGTTTTCTGGATATATCTAATAGTATTAATTAATTACAGACTTGAAAATAATCCAGGAATTAATTTGGAACAGCAAAGTTAAAATTATTTCAATGTTTTTACTGCTATATTATTATGATATATTACTTGAGGATTTAATTAATGATTGAGCACACTTTTGAGAAGAGTCTTATCAATCGCCCTTGTTTGTATAAACATCGATTCTAAACCTGTTAAAAGTTCTATCAAAACAAAATGTTACTGTTCAAATTATAAAAAATTGTAAAACAAAAAAGACTGGAAAACCAACTGGGAAATCGATTAAAAATAAATCAAGAAATAAATAAAAACTAAAAAATATACAAAAAATAGGCTGGAAATGAGTCTGAATCAAATAATTAGATTAGCTAACTAAATAGAACTACTAACCCAAATAATAAATATAATTATAAATTGGAATTAATTGGAATTAATCCGATTAATTAGAATTAATTAGATTTAATCAGATTTAATCAGAATTTAAACTTCGATTTCAAGCCTAATATGAAGCGCAAATCAAAAAAAAATTTCAGCTTGATAATAAAGAAGGAGATTTTAAATGGCATTATTTGGAACTAATGGTATACGCGGTATCGCAAATGAATTTATAACCCCGGAGCTGGCAGTCAATTTGGCCAGGAGCCTTGGTACATATCTGGGTTCAAAAGGTACGGTTGCTATAGGCTGTGATACCCGGATCTCAGGCCAGATGCTGAAATCTGCTGCAATTGCAGGAGCACTTTCAACGGGTCTGAACGTAATCGATGTAGGGCCTGTGCCCACTCCTTCTATCCAGTACTATGTACGCGACTATGCAGATGCCGGGATAGTTATAACTGCATCCCATAACCCCAGAGAATATAACGGAATCAAATTAATCGCCGGGGATGGGACCGAATTCCCAAGAGCAGGAGAAAAAGAGATTGAGGAGATTTATTATTCGGGAAAATATTCTACAGTATCCTGGGAAAAAACAGGAAATTTCAGGATTGACCCTGGAGTAAATGACTACTATATTAGGAGCATAATTAAAGCAGTTGATGCTGAAAAAATCTATAGTCGGCGATTTAAGATAATTGTTGATACTGGTTCTGGAGCAGGCTCTCTTACTCTTCCTTTTCTTTTAAGAGAACTTGGCTGCCAGGTTCTCACTCTTGGAGCTCAACCTGATGGGACTTTTCCCTGGAGAAATCCTGAGCCTACTCCTGATGCCTTGACCGAGCTTTCAAAACTTGTAAAAGCTACAGGAGCAAATCTGGGTGCGGCTCATGACGGGGATGCAGATAGGATTGTCTTTATGGACGAAAATGGGGAATTCATAAACGAAGAAGTCCTGCTTGCCATGATGGCAAAATATATGCTTGAACAGGAAAAAGGCCCAATTGTCACTCCTGTTAGCTCTTCCCAGCGTATGGATGATGTGGCAAAAGAAGCGGGTGTCGAATTATACTGGACAGCAGTAGGTTCCATCAATGTTGCAAGGAAAATGATGGAAATAGGGGCAGTCTTTGGAGGAGAAGGAAATGGAGGGCTTATCTTTCCAAAACACCAGTACTGCAGGGACGGGGCAATGACCTGTGCAAAAATCCTTGAAATCCTTGCGGGAGGAGAAAAACTCTCAGAACTTGCTAAAAGCGTGCCTCAATATTTTAATGCAAAAACCAAAATCCCTTCCAAAGATGTCCAGGCTACAATGGAAAGAGTTAAATTTGAGGCATCAGGGCTCGGCCTTAAGATGGATACTATCGATGGAGTTAAAATCTGGTTCGAAGACGGATGGGTTCTTATTCGTCCTTCTGGCACAGAACCTATCTTCAGAATCTTTGCTGAAGCTAAAAAGCAGGAAACAGCAGAAGAACTAATGCATGAAGGCCTGGAAATGGTAATAAGAGCAGAAAAAGCTTCCTTAGTATAATTAATAAATATTTAATTAATGATAATTCCTACAAAATAAATTATATTCTAAACCAATTATATTTCGAACAAATTATGTTCCGAATAAATCCTATTTCCTCAACAAATGGATTAAGTTAGGATTTATTCGCTCAATTTCAATCTCACTGGCAAAAATTTAAAAAAGAAGATATCTTCTTTTTCATTTTTTTATTCCATTTTTATTCCAATTTTATTAATTTTTAATTCTATTGGTTCTTTTCTTTGCTTTTCATTACTTTTTGATATTTGCATTAAATTTAATAAATTTTGAAATTTAACTTAATTTAATTTAAGTTCAGGTTTAGAATTTAATTATTACTTTAGTAAAGCCTTCTGATCGGTTAGCAAACTCCCTATAGGCATCAGGTGATTCATCAATAGAAATCTTGTGACTTATAATAAAACTGGGCTTTGCTACACCCGCGATTATCAAGTCTCTAAGCATCAGTATTACTTTCTTAACTGGAGTCTGGCCCGTTCCGACTGTTAAGCCTTTTTCCCAGAGCTGTCCGAAAGGAATCATAAATTCTCCTTTTTTGGCATGTTCAGTAACCCCTCTTGGGTCATCAGCAGTATAAACTCCTACTATTCCAAGATGGCCTGTGGGATTAACTAACCTGATAAGATCACAT
>JBNAKO010000203.1:0-9277 GCA_049706495.1 Methanosarcina sp.
AGCCATTTCTATATTGCTGTGAAGGTCTTCCTCTTTGAAAGGTTTTGAGATATATCCTGCAGGCTCGGTTGTTTTTGCCCTTTCAAGTGTTTCATCATCTGTGTAAGCAGTTAAATAGAGGATTGGAATACCGAGTTTTTCTTTGATTTGGCGAGCAGCTTCAATTCCATCCATTTCTCCTTTCAACATAATATCCATCAAAACAAGGTCTGCGTTTGTAAGTTCTGCTTTCTTTATTGCTTCTTCACCGGTCGCAGCCGTACCTGGCACAATATACCCAAGGTTTTTCAGCTTGTTTCTGATATTTAGCGCCACAATATTCTGGTCTTCAACAACCAGAACCTTTGCTTTTTTCATTATGTCTCTCCCCTCAAATATTATATCGGCCTGGGTCTTTAATTGTTTTCCTCAAATATATTCTGAAAACGGTTTCTTGACCTTTTTCAAGCTCAATACTTCCCTCCGGCTGCTCGACAGGCAGCTTAACAAGTTTCAAATTCAGAGAGGTTATATTTTAAAGACTATATTTTTCTCGAAAACCCAACCCATTGTCCGAAATTACCAGTTTATACTGAATACTTTTGCCAACTAAGCTTCTAGAGCCAATATTATTGGTGCTATTACTTATACTATTCTCTTTATCTTTCTCACTCTTATAAACTTTTATGTGAATTTTCCCCTGCTTTTCCTGGAGGAAACCCATATCTAAGATTTAACATAATTCATTAATAATTATCCCTGAAAGGTTTAGCATTTAATTCTTGAAAAAGGAATTCCCAGGAAAAGGGTAACTTTTCACTTATAGTTAAAAATGACTTTAATTGTAAAAAAGTTGAAAAAAACAACAATATTATTTCTCAGATTATCAAAAGTTTTAAAGTAGAATGTTTTAAAATGGACTCGGCGGGATTTGAACCCGCGGCCTTTACGTTGCGAACGTAACGATCTTCCCCTGATCTACGAGCCCGGAAAGGAGAATTGAAAAGTATTTTTTCCGGACTGGTGTCCGGTTTATTTCTCCTTAGATGCGGTAGGCTTCTACAACCTGGACATTCTCAGCGCCAGGAATCTTTGCAAAAGCTTCTTCTACAACTTCGGTTCCACCTTCCTGGTCGTTGACAATTAAAGTAACAATCAGGGCTTTTAATCCGAAAGCGATAGGCTCTTCTACAATGTCTCCATGAAGTTCGGCTCCAGCCGGAATTACAGCTTTAAGCTTTTCTTTCAATTGTACAAGGTCAGTGTCAACGCTTTCTGGCATAACTTTTATTTTTGCTGCTACGTCACCCATATTTTTCCCTCTTATACTGGTATTAATTTGATTATTTTATTTTTTACTTTTGCAGGTTCTGATTTTTAGGTCTGAGTTCAGGGAGCTACATATCCGCATTTTGTGCAGGTATATACGTTACCCTGCTGCCTGCAGCTTGCGCATCTTCCAATTTCTGCTCCGCATTGAGGGCAGGGAAACTTTACATAGCCTTTTTCTACAAGGCGAATTCCGCATGAAGTACAGTATTCAACTTTCTGTGATGACATTTTTTTTCTCCTTAAACTTCCTTTTGTATAATAAATTTGGATACAAAGCAAATTTGAATAAGGCAGTTGAAACAAATTCTTAGTAAATTCCCACCTACTTTGACAGACTTATCTTTCACCCGAAGGCGGGATTTTAACATAACTTCTAACACTATCAATTTTTAATGGATTAGATTAGAGTAATACTTTTCGGGTACCTTTTTGGATGGGCTTTGCTCTCCCTAGTCATATACGATATACGATTTAAATATTCCCCTTTACCTTTGTACCAGGTACAGGTTTTCCATAAATAGCCTGAATAACCCGTTCTGGATATTTTCCATTCACAATTAAACAATCCATTCTGTTTTTCAGAAGAAAAACCGGAAGCTCACGGTCAATACAGCTTCCGGCATCTTCAGTTTTTTCTATAATATTTTCTATAAGCTTTCTGGGGGAAATTTCCTCAATTAATTTTCCTTCTTTAAAAATCCCATCCACATCAGTGATTTTTATTAAACTTGCACCTGTTTCTTTTGCAACCCAGGCAGCTATAGTATCTGAGCTTACATCCCAGGAATGTGGTAGAGGGTCTCTGGCCTTTAAAAGTTTATATGGAAACAGGATAGAGACTCCCTGGGGAGGATTTTCGATCGAACTAACAGAAGAAACTAACTTACTTTTATCCAGAAGGTAGCAGGCATACTGCTCCATGCCAAGGATAGCCATCCAGTGAGCTGCGTCCGGGCTTAGAGAATATCTCTCATCAACTATTCTTACAGCATCAGCAAATACTCCTCCCCCGGGTACAATAAGGATAGATACAGGCGATATCGAAGAAATTAAAAGAGCTTGATTTTTATTTGCAGGTTTCAGTAAGTTATTCGCAGAAAGGCTTTCAGGGAAGCTTTCTGATCCAAACTCTTCTATCAACCTGTCAATAAGCTTGGGAGCTTCTTTGATAAGGCTTCCGCCTATTTTTAGAACTACTGTCATAGCTGTCCTTAATTTTTCCTTTGATTTTATTCTTAATCGAATAAGTTTTAACACTTGGTTTCTTAAAGAAGCTGGCACATTTCAGGCATCTAAAAGGCCAGCAGCAGCATATGCCGGGAAAACCTTTGAGATCTCTTCTCCCCAATATTCAGAGGTCGAAACAAATTCAAACTGAAGTTCCTCTGCAGCTTTTTTTATCAGGAACTCTCCTAAGCCCGCACCCACAATTTTCTTAAGCCCTTCCCTTTGCGCAACTGCAGAAATTGCTTCAACAAGGATAGAAACCTGTTTTTTCTCTACCTGGCTTGCTATCTTTAAAATTTCTTCTTCTTTGATTTCTGAAATGTCTGCACAAACAACCCTTGCAACTCTGCGCATAGCGTCGGTTCTGCTTCTGCCTACTCCGTCCGCAGTTTCACAGGTATACATACCTTCATCAATTTTCCCAAGCAGAAGATAAGCATCTGCAGTTGTTGCAAAAAGCTCGGAGGCTGTCCTGCATTCTCCTTTTTCAAGTTTCACTTTTTCAAGAAGAGCAGCAAGGTTTGTTCTGAGAGTGCCTGCATATACAAGCTCATTGCGAAGAAGCCGCTCAAAATCAGTTAATCCGGCTTTATGTTCTCCCGAAACAACAGGAATAATGTCGCTTGTAGTGCTTCCAATATCTACAAAAATGCAGTCTCCAAACTCTGCTCCGATAAACCGTGCTGAAGCTGCCCAGTTAGCAGCAGCAAGTTCTCTTATATTGTCAGAGCCTGTCTGAAACCTGCCCCTGCTGTTTATATAGGATATTTTTGGAGCCCCAAAGGCAGAATCAACAGCCTGTTTAATAAAAAGAATTCCCTGCTCCTTATTCTCAAAACAATCTGCAAGCTCTCCTGTCATAACAACGGCAACCTTTTCAGGCTGGAGCCTGGCTGAAATTTCTTTTAAAACCTCAGGAAGCCGGGTGTTTTTCCAGAGAGGAAGATAATGGAGTTCTATAATTTTTCCATCCGCAGAAGCAACTTTTGTATTTGCTCCTCCTATATCAAGCCCGATAACTTTTGAACTCAATGATTTAGAATTTATTTCCCCAGAATTCATTATAACACTTTTCTCCAGCATTTTTCAATTTTTAGGTTCCCGGTTTTTTTTCGGATTTTTTGCATTCTTTTGATATTTTTCCAGTGTTTTCAGTAAGTCCGGAAAATTTAGCAATTCTAATGTTTTTAAATTTATCTTCAATTATTTTTTCAAAATTATACATTTCCCAAATTATTTTATTTCTAACTTTCTTCCTTCTTTCTTATTATGCGCGGAATAAGGACACATTTTAATTTTCTCCAGATATCTCGTTTAATTTTTCTTTTGAAAAGCAGTATTCACCTTTCAAATGTACAGAATCGGGAAGTTGTCCGAATTTATTTTTTAAAAGGAGATCTCCTATCTCTTCCTGCATAATCTGGCTAATCCCGAAAAGTGAAGCTGTTGGCCTTGGGTTAACATCTACAACATAAGGAAAATCCGACAAAACGATATCTATCCCTACATACCCGAAACATTTAAGATATTTTGCTGTTGAGATTGCAGTTTCGTAAAGCTCTTCTTTTCTGGGAGTCTGATAAGGAGTCAGGCTTCCATTATATTTCAGGCAGGAGTCTTCTATTTCTCTACCACCGGTTTGATCACCTTTTTTACCGAAAGCTCTGTCTTTTTTTATGCCAAATTCTATGAACTGACGATTTACTGTAAGAGGAAGAGATTTTTGACCTGCTATCAAGCTTACACTGAGGTGCTCTCCCTCAATATATTCGGTTGCAATAAGTTCGTTGTTAGCCTCAGATTTAGAATTCTCAAATCGGAAATTCTCTAATTTTTTATCCTTAAGTCCGCTAATAAGGGCTGTTGCTTCGGCCCCACACCCAAACCTGGGTTTTATAATATACTTTTCGCTTTCTTCTGTTTCCCTGACAATATCAGGAGTTTTAATTCCGGCTTTTTTCAGAATCCTGGTGCATAAAAGCTTGTCTGCACACCAGGCTGCAGATTCAGGAGAACAGCCCAGATTTTCAGTATTTTCTTCAAGAATTTTATTTAGCCCTGGAAGCAGGTGATCGGGCGCAATAATTAGGCCTGCATCACATTCTTTCGATTTCTGCTCAATTATCTTTTCAAAATTCGTAGCAGTCGATTTTAGCGCTGTGCCTTTGCAAAGTTTAATACTTGCAGCCGGGTAGTATACTTCGTGCCCAAGCCTTGCAAAGCTCTCAATGAGAGTTTTTAGCATGGCTGCCCCTTCCGGAATAAGAGACTTTTCAACATCTGTGCCAACAGCGAATTCTGCAATCAGGATTTTCATTGGAAAGGAAAAATCCAATCGTTTATATATTACTTTTGTTGTGCAGAATATTTTCTTATTGTATCTTTTAAGTTATTATGGAGATCTTTGTCATAAAACAAGAACTATTACTGCTTTTTTTGAGGCATAATTTACTAGCAGTTATAATCATTTTAGGCTCCCCATTAGGCAGAGTATAGTAGGGAGCTGCCCCAAAGCTCATTTTTTGAGAAATATTATGATTTCTCTAAATTAATTTAGAGATCCGAGGCCCAGTTGATAATTTGGAATATAATATTAGGAGAAGCAATTTAGGTCTTGGGATCTACTCTAGATCTTTATATTCTTAAGTTTATAATATAAGTCTAAAAAATTGGTCTTTTATGCAGTTCCAGTACAAATATTTGGTAATATATTTAATAATAGACATGATGTATTATTATGATTATATTCAAAAATAAAAAATTCAATAATGAATGTTGAATTAATAATAAGTTAAATATTAAATGAGTTCTTACAAAGGCCTTGAGACAAAAATAATTAAAATATTATATTATTGGATAAAAAGCATGTTAACTATATAAAATATTTTGGTTTTTTCGGATATTTTATTAGTTCGGATTAAAAATACTAATTAGTTTAGGAGACCCTAAAATGAGCCTGCCAAAGCTCAGTATGACTTTATGGATGATCCTGGCTTTCATTTTTGGAACAATCTTTGGCTTATTCTTTGGCGACCTCTTATCAGGCTTAATGCCTCTCAGTCAGGCCTTTATCAAATTCTGGCAAATTACTATTCTCCCTTCAATGATAGTATCCCTTATACTTGGTATAGGAAGCTTGAACCATTCTGATTCACGAAATATGATGATTAAAGCCAGTCAGGTTTTATTAATTTTCTGGATCATTGGAATATCGATCTTCTTTTCTTTTCAATTAGCCTTTCCTGTTCTGGAAGCAGCCTCTTTTTTCAGTACCCAGGATCTGATAAAGCCAGAAGATATAAACCTGATAGATATGTTTATCCCTTACAATCTTTTTCATTCATTAGCCGAAGGCTTTTTGCCTGCTATTGTTGTCTTTTGTTTTTTTCTGGGACTGGCCCTTATGGGAAATGAAGAGAGTAAACCACTTATTAATTTATTAAATATTCTCCAGACTGCTTTTTCCCGAATTACCAGCTATCTGGCAAAAACTTTTCCCATAGGCGTCTTTGTTATAACGGCCTATACAATGGGCACCATAACCTTTGAAGGCTTGCTGGAACTTCAGGTATTCCTGATATCTCTGGCTGTTTTATCTCTTCTGGTTATCTGTGGAATCCTGCCACTATTGGTTTCCTGTTTTACAACCTTCCGTTATAGTGATATTATCTCTGCATCATCTAAGGCAACTATCCTTGGATTTTCAAGCGGCACCGAGTTCATAACTTTAACATTAATTGAGGACGGAATTAAGAAACTCTTCGAAAAAACGTCTTACAATGCAGAACATAAAGATGAAATAGCATCATACAGTAAAGTTCTGGTTCCTGTGGGGTATACCTTCCCACTGCTGGGTTCTTTTGTGCCTTTTCTATTTATTCTCTTCGTAGCCTGGCTCTATGATCATCCTCTTAGTTTATCAGAACAACTGGAACTTGCAGCATTGGGAATTCCAAGTTTTTTTGGTTCGTCCAAGGTTTCCGTAGAATGGCTTTTAAGTTTAATGCATCTTCCTGCTGACTCTTTCAGTCTTTATATCAGTTCAGGTATACTACGCCAAAGTTTTGTAGCTGCAATGGCAAGCATGTCAATTTTCTCATTTGCTACAATAAGTGCCGCTTTAATCTCGGGACGTTTTAAGTTCCAATGGAAAAAAGCTATTTTCTCTTTGTTATTAATCATTTTAATTGCAGTTTTTTCCCTTACAGGGCTTAATTTTGCCTTTTCCCACCTTCTTGGAAATACCTACTATGAAAACGATCTAATTTCCAATATCGAACTTCCAAGAGATCCCCAGGGGATAAAAGCGGATAAGGTAATTAGCACAAAAGTCTACAGAACGTGGAATGAATCGTTATCTGTTATTCCCGAAAACCAGTCTCAAATAGATACTATAACACTTATCAAAAACAGAGATACTTTAAAAGTGGGCTACAATAACCAGTGTATACCTTTTGCTTTTTTCAATGAAAAAGGATCCCTTGTAGGTTATGATGTACAGATGGCCTACGATCTGGCTAAGTTTCTTAACGTTTCCAGAATAGAATTTATCCCGGTAACTGGAGGTTCGATTCCATATTCCCTTAATACGGGTATTTGTGATATTGTGATGTCTTCTGTGATTGTAACTCCTGAAAGGCTGGAAGAAATTAAATTCACAGATTCGTATATGACAGTCCATATGGCTTTTGTTGTAAAGGATGAGAAGAAAAACGAGTTTTTAAAGCTTGATCAAGTAAGGGAAAAGGATAACTTGAGAATTGCTGTCCTTAATAATACCGCATTTGTAAATGTAGCCCCAGAAATGTTTCCCAGGGCGAAAATCATAAAAATAGATTCAGTCTGGGATTTCTTTGAGGAAGGCAAAGCAGATGCTCTTTTTACAACTGCTGAGGAAGGCCATGTTATGACCCTTATGTACCCTTTTTACGACGTGTCTATATTTGAACCCAATAATGCATACAAGGTAATTTATGCTTACCCCGTGGCAAAAAATAGTAGTGAAAGCTTCGTTCTACTCTTGAACTATTGGATTAATATGGAAAAAGACTATGGTGAACTTGATAATAAATATAATTACTGGATACTTGGAAAGACCCTGAAAGAGAAAGAACCCCGCTGGTCTGTAATCAGAAATGTTTTACACTGGGTCAACTAACATGGCATACTAATGAAATTAATAATATATGAATTCGATAGAGCTTTATTTTTTCTTTATGAGAGCAGTTTTGAATTTTTAAAGTAAACACTTTTTTGTACTCAGAAAGCTTTTAAAGAATAAATTCTTGGGAAAGATATTCCTCGAACTTCTATTAGTTTTGAAATTTGATTTGGCAATGATATTATCAGGCTGCATAGTTTATGCCCTATTAAACGTTTTTCTTCTTTTTTGTCCTGATTATATTGATTTTTGTCTCATGATGCTGAAATATAATTATAATTACTGAATATGAATAATTCAAGTTATTAAATAAGGGGTTATCCTGTTTCAATTTAAAGAAAAACCATGGAATTATAGGTAAAAGGAAAAATAAACATTATAATTAAGGGGAAAAGTAAAAAACGCATAAATTAAATGAAGTAACTAAAAGTTTATATAATTTATATAGTTTATACCTTAAAATTAAGTTGGCAAAAGATAGAGGTGGCTGGTACTATTTACAGCAAAAACCCAAATTCTCAATCCCTGATCGAGAACCCCTTTGTGAAAACCCTTTCCATTGCAGTGCTTATGGGTATATTCTTAGTTGACATGGCGCTTGGACTTTATAATATTTTATCCACAAAAACAAGTCCTTTGCCGCTTGCCTTCATACTCCTTATCTTTGCAGTAATGTTTATTGCAGGCATGGTATTTTATGAAAAGCAAGGGCTGGATACTCTAAGTTCCGTTATGGGAGGAATCCTTTTAGGATTCGGTCTCTGCTTTGTATTTGTATGTCTCGTAGGAGGCGTACAGTTTGCATTAGCAGGAGGAATCTCAACTATAGGATGGAATCAGGTAATTTCTGCAGTTGCAGTTTCAATGATTGCAAGCGTCATTCTTCTGAAAGTACTTTCTTACAAACTTCAAAACCACTTTTACTGATTTTTCTTTTTTCATTTCTTTTTTTGGAAATAGTTCATTGAAATGAAAGAAAAGTATTTATAGAATTACAAACAATCACAGTTCAGGACGAGCGTAACCGTTACAATTCTTTGATGGGGATTTTAATGAAGAAATCGCATAAAGAGAAAAAGATGGAAAATAAAGAAGAAACCCGGAATGGGGCTGAAAGTTCTGAAGCCCGGAATTCTGATTCTTCGGCAGAAAAGGCCGGTTTTACTGGGGAAAAGCCTGAAGAGCCTTCTGTTGACTCAGGATTGGAAAAAAACCCTGAAGCCGCTTGCCAGGAAGAAAAGGAAGTTCTTAAAGATCAGCTTTTCCGGCTTGCAGCAGACTTTGACAACTTCAGAAAACGGACCGCCCGCCAGATGGAGGAAAATCGAAAAACTGTACTTGAGCAGGTGCTCCTCGACTTTGTCGAAGTTACAGACAATTTCGATCGCGCTCTAAAATCTGCAAAAAGTACGGAAGATATGAGCTCGATTATCAGTGGAATCGAACAGCTTTCAAAGCAGTTTTTTTCAATTCTTGAAAAATACGGGCTTGAAAAGATTAAGTCGGATAAAGCTACTGAATTCGATCCTCATACGCATGAAGCAATTCAACATATCGAGACTTCCGAAGTCCCGGACA
>JBNAKO010000204.1:0-4907 GCA_049706495.1 Methanosarcina sp.
TGAATCAGAGCCATGGAAACTACACGGTTCTGGCTTTCCCTGAAAGCTTCCAGAACCTCTGAGGACCTTAAGGTCTCCTTATCATTTAATTTATCCGCCTGAAGGCTGAGTAACGAGGAAATAACCTGCAGATTATTTTTAATTCTATGGTGTATCTCTCTTATCCGAGTCTCCTCATTTCTGGCGAGAGTTTCTTCAGCCATTCTCCGTTGAGTAATATCATGAATAAAGCCCTCAAATTTCTCTGAAGCCCCGGATTTTTTAGAATTATATTGGATAACTTCCTGGACCCACCTTATCTCCCCATTCTTTTTTCGTATTCTGTATTCCAGTTCCAGAGAGGAATTTGGGTTTGACTTCAACATTTTAATATTCTCTTTAAATAGTGAGCTGTCTTCAGGTGTGACAATCTTGGCCCACTTCATTCTGCTGGATGTGAAATCTTCTTTGCTGTAACCAGTCATTTCCTCTACCGCGCCTTCCATGGATAAAGGGACACGTTCCTCATTAAGCCGGAAATATATCAGACCCTGGGTATGCTTCATAAGTGAGCTATATAGTCTAGAATTGTCCTGAGATTCATAATTTTGCGGTTTTTCAATTGGAGGTTTATTCTCAGGTATACATTTTTCAACTCCAAGCATGCTGTAAATTCGTTCCTGATCACCCTTCAAGAAGTTAGTCTCTCTTTTTAAAGCTTCCTCCCTAAATTTAAGTTCTCTGAAAAGAAGACTATAAGGTTCTTCAAAACATGTCTCTATTATTGCTATATAAATGAAGTAAAAAGATAAAGCAACTAAAATCAGTCCTATAAAGTTTAATAATTCATCAGTACTTGTGTAGTATATAAGTGCAAATTCCGCAAAAATAGACGCTATTATAGCCGCTACAAGTGCCCTGTAAACGTGTCTTTCGAACCAATCTCTTTTCCAATAAAGGGATATCAACGAGCCAATAAAAAAGAAACAGATAATATACTCACTAAATATTTTGAAATCAGTTAATCCTGATCCTTCAATATAACAATCGGGGAAATTTCTGTACTTAAAAATTGAGAGTAGAAGGGCAGCTGTAATTGTGGCATATGTAAAGAATACCGCCTGAGCAAACTTATCGTTTGCGATAATTCTTCGGTGTTCTGTTTTGCTCTCTGAGACCTGTGTTAAAAGTAAAGGGGCCACAAAAAAAGAAATACTTACAATATATCTCATTGCTATCCAGAGTTGAGCCGGGAGATTTATCCCATACCCTGAAAATAAACCCATCTGGGGGTAAGAGAGTGCACGCAAAAAACCAACACATGCCATGAAAAAAAGTGCTATTCCAATAAGTGTAAAATATCGATTTTCCGAAATTGTTTTTGATTTCCATGTGATTATGAAAACCATGTAAGCTATTATAACATTAAATAAAGTTACCGTAACACGAAAAAGGAAATAATTTTCAAGGCTAATCATGTAGAGTATGCCTATTATTATTAGGAACAATAAAAGTTTAGTGATGGAATTATTAAAAGTTATGAGGGGATTTATATCTCCATCTTTCATTCCAATTTGATCTATCATTATAGTATAAAGTAGTTACTAAATTTAGAAGAACCTAATAAAAGCTAGAATTTAGATAAATAACTTAGTTACTTTTAATCAAAATAATAAGGTTTCAATGCGCTTTTGTACATTTCCTTACTATAGTTATTTTTGGAGATTTCTAAATTTTTCCAAATTTTTTTGATAGTATTACTTCTGTACAGGGATGTAACTCATATTTATCAAAAGAGAAGTTTCTTATCATATCAAATGTTAAAATAATTTATCAAAATAGCATTCAGAAATTAACCTTTTGATGATTAAGGATATTATTGACTTTTTAAAAGAAGGAACCTGGACAGTAGTAGCGAGGAGATAGAGAATGGTTCATGGAATCAGAAATGGAATAGAGTCTGAGCAAAGTTTCACTACAGAAAGAAAACAAAATAACGAAGTAGATGAGATATCGACGACCAGAACACAAACTGAAAAAGAAAATGAGGTTGGAAAACAGACAGATCTATTACAAATGCCTGAAGTAGAATATTCCCGATTTTTTAAAATTATTGACTCCTCTATTCAGGGACTGAGAGAATACAGGTTAATTACTACAGCCCTTGACCTGGAAGTTTTTGAAGCTTTAAAAGATCCTTTACCTGCTTATGCTCTGGCTGAAAAACTTGGCTGCGACCCTTTACTAATGCCTTACTTCTGCGAGGCTCTTTATAGAATAGGACTTCTGGATAGATTTGAGGAAGGGACATCTGAAAACTTAGAGAGCAAAGAGGCTAAGATAGAACTCCAAAACCAAGATAAGGATCAAATTGATTCCCGGGTGGAATCTAAAGCCCAGAGCATAAATAATCAAGGAAAAACAGGTGACCATAAATACCTTATCTCAGAGCTTACTGCCACTTATCTTCTAAAAAATTCTCCTTTTCCGCAGAAGCATTACCTTGCAGAAAGACTTAGAAATGTTGAACTCTGGACCAGGCTTCCTCAAATCATGAGAGAAGGTCCCGAGATTTTTGATAAAGGGCCTTTTTTCGGAGAGGTCATCCAGTGCATGGCTGAAAGTGCAAAATGTGGGACTCTTCAGGAAACCATAAGAGTTGTCCTTGAAAACGTTGACTTCACAAAGATTAGGAAAATGCTTGACCTTGGAGGAGGACATGGACTATATGCTATTGCTTTTGCAAAACAGAACAGAGATCTCAAAGTTTTTGTTTTTGATCTTCCTCCTGTCACCGAAAAAACAAAACAATTTATTGAAAAATATGACGCATCAAATGTAAATGTAATTCCAGGGGATTTCTTTAAAGATGAAATCGGAAAAAATTACGATTTGATCTTTTCTTCGTTTAATCCCGGAGGAAAAGTTCCGTCCCTGGTTCCTAAAATTACTGAAGCTTTGAACCCCGGAGGCATTTTTATAACCCGACAGGTGCCTGAAGAGAAAATGGAATCCAATCCTTTATTTAATCTGGACTGGAACCTCTGGACTTTTGAGGATGTGAAAAAAGGCTCAACCAGTTATACTTTTGAAAATAGCGTTCCTTTTAGCGAATATATAGAAATGCTCGAAAATTATGGACTTAAAGTATTAAACGTACTTGATATGAAAGACGGTTCAAAGACTGTATTTGCGCAAAAGATGACATGAATAAACTTGAATAAGAAATAGAATACCTGGATCAATATTTTAAAAATAGATTTTTTTCTGTTCTTAGAAATAAAATCTATAACAATAACCATTATTATCCTGAAAAACAATCTTTAATCGGGGATTTGTTTGATTAAAGAAGCTATGTTCTATGAGAAAATCGGAGATAACAGAGTACATTGCAAGCTCTGCGCCCAGAGCTGTAAAATTGCTCCAGGAAAAAGAGGCTTTTGTGGGGTTAGAGAAAACCGGGAAGGGGACCTATACACTCTTATTTACGGCACTGTTTCAAGTGAAGCTGTTGACCCAATAGAAAAGAAACCTCTTTATCACTTTTATCCAGGTTCTTTTGTTTATTCGGTTGGTTCTATTGGCTGCAATTTCCGCTGCAAACACTGTCAGAACTGGTCAATTTCCCAGGCATGCATCGAAGGCGCGTATACAATGGATATAATGCCTGAAGAGCTCATAGAAAGAGCCCTTCTTTCTCGCTCAAGATCCATAGCCTGGACATATAATGAGCCTACAATCTGGCATGAATATACTTACGAATGTGCAAAACTTGCAAAAGACGCTGGTCTTGCTACAATCTATGTAACAAATGGATATATAACTCCTGAAGCCCTGCAGCATATAGCTCCCTATCTGGATGCTGCTAATATCGATATTAAAGCTTTCAATGAAAAATTCTATCATGATGTTGCCAGCGCAAAACTGGCCCCAGTCCTTGAAGCCTCTGCACTTGCAAAAAAACTTGGGATCCATATAGAGATTACAACCCTTATAATTCCAGGAGTTAACGATTCCCTTGATGAGCTCAGAGCCCTCTCAAAATGGATGTACGAAAATCTGGGTCCAGAAACTCCTCTCCACTTTACTCGGTTCCATCCTCAATACCAGATGCAAAACCTTTACCCAACACCTGTGAAAACCATGCAGGAAGCCTGCAAAATTGCAGGCGAAGAAGGCCTAAAATATGTTTATATGGGAAATGTCCCCGGAAGTGAGCGTAATAACACCTTCTGCCCGAATTGCGGAGACCTTTTAATTTCTCGCGGCTTTTTCGAAATAGAAAAATACAATATTACTCCCGAAAAGAAATGCCCCAAATGTGGAGAACACATACCTATCATAGGTGAACATATCAACCCTGATCAAGCGTTTGCAGAAAATCGATACTAAGCTTATAAAATTAATAAAAGAATTAAATTCCACAATAGCAGCCGGTCTATTATTTAAAACTATACAAACTTCCCGAACCCTGTATTCTACCGAGCGAAGCTCGGGCCAATTAGAAAAAGCATACAAAAAGATACAAGCCAGACTATTATTTAAGAAGAAAAAGATATAAAGAAAAATAAAAAAATAAAATAAAAAACAGATACTCCCTAATACTGCAAAACTCAAAAAAATTATTAAAATTTAAATTAATCAGGCTTTTAACTTAATAAAATCTTTTAATTTTCGAAAAAGTGCGAATTATTTTTTAAGCTTCACAAGAAAAAGTTAGTCTGCTGTTAGTCTACAGGAGTAAACAAACTAAGCAAAAATAAGTTTTCTTAAATCTTCTCGAAAAGCAAAGTTAATTAAAAGAAGGATAAATTTTGAAATTTTAATCTGTTTGAATGAATATTGTGATAGATAAATTAATCCCGCTTAAACGAGCAAAGCGAGCTAAAAGAAAATAAGTTTTAATATGTAGTCTGCTTGAGCGAACA
>JBNAKO010000205.1:0-1551 GCA_049706495.1 Methanosarcina sp.
CAAAATGCCATGTGGACTGGCTTGAAACTATTTGTTTCAAATCTTCGACAAACAGGTTTTATGATGGGACTGAAGTTCCTAGAACCAAAACCAAATGAGTAAAATACTCGAAGGAAGCCCCTTCCTTGACACGCATCAGCGTGGCAGGGAGGGGTAGTTCACGATTATAAATGCACGTATGAAAAATGTGGCTAAAAATTAGCCTAAAAATTTAATTTGAAAAGTGTTTAAAGAATAAACTTAAAAACTAAATTAAATCAAATCTAGTTAAATTGAATTGGGTTAAGTTAAATTAAGTTAAGTTAAATTAAGTTAAGTTAAGTTAAATTGAATTAATTACGTTAAGTTAAATTAAATTAAACCAAACGAAGTTAAATCAAATTTAAAAAATATTAGAAAAATTAATTAGAAAAACAAATTTAAAAAGCTTAAACAGAAGACTTGTTGTCTCCTGTTTATAGTCAAAATTTACTTTTTACTTTTCAGGCCCTTTTTCTTCGCCGTCTTTTCTTTTCATTATAATTGCACCCACTACAAGAATTATTGCTAATCCTGTGAAAAAGGCTGCAACTTTTAAAAGAGTCTGGTTAGAATTTTCTTCAGAGGGCAGTCCTGCTTTTCCGTTATCATTTTCTATATCGTCATCTGGGCTATCTTCTGAGTTTCCTTGATCCGGCTTTCCATTGTCGATTATTACTGTATTCTTTCCAGCGGAAATCGCGAATGGAGAGAAACTTGGAGTCTTAGCTTCGAAATAGATACATTTCTCATCTTCACCAGTTTTTTCTGTGGGAAGAGCTTTCCATTCTTTATCACTGAAATGCAGAAGAACTAATGAACCTATATCAATATGGTTTTTATCGACCCAGTCCTTATTTACCCTAAAGCCGACTTTACCATCCTCAATATTATTCGAATTAGTAAGGCTGCTCTTTGATAACCAGATATTTACATGTTTATAGATTTCTCCTTCAGGCTCTCTGGAAGCAAAAGCTGACTTTCCTTTTAATTCTTCAATAGTAGCTGTGGTTTTTCCTACAGTCTTTTTTGCTTTAAACTGGATGTAGTCAATGCATGTAGAGCATTTTTTGAATTCAAACTTTACAAGGTCACCATTGGAAACGAATTTCTGGCAGAGTTCCTTGGAGTTAATGTTTTTAGCGGGTTCACGGGCACCTGCGCCTCCACTTCCACCGCTGCCGCCGCTACCGCCATTGCTGCCGTCATTTTCTCCGGTTCCACCGTTTCCTCCATTGCCTGAATTTCCATTATTCCCATTATTTCCATTATTTCCGGTGTTGCCATTACCCCCGTTATTTCCTCCATTTCCACCGTTTCCACCATTGTCTCCACCTTCGCCTTCTTCGTCTTCTTCATCTTCCTCGTACTGCTGCTTTGATTTAATTTTTATTTCTGATTGTGCAATCCCTGTAATTCCTATTCCTGGAGTGTATGCTGCCACACAGAGATAGTATTGTCCTTTTGGCAGATCAAATGCTGTTAGAGAAAGATCTTTCTGTCCATTCTGCCCCATTGCAATGGAACCTTTTC
>JBNAKO010000206.1:0-45729 GCA_049706495.1 Methanosarcina sp.
TTACGAGGTATTTCGCATGAGTGTTTCATTTGTTCTTTTTATGCTGCTAAATACCAGTTTCATTCTACTGGTTTCACCTTTCTTTATGAGCCTTATAAAAAAAGTAAAAGCCTATGCTCAAGGCAGAAAAGGTCCAAGTCTCCTGCAAAATTATTTTGATTTACGGAAACTTATACAAAAAGAGGTTGTATATTCTCCAAACTCTTCAGGAATTATGAGAATTACCCCCTATCTCAACCTTGCAGTTCTTCTCCTTGCAAGCCTTTTTGTCCCGATTATTTTTATTCCTGAAGCTCCAGAAGGAATTGGAAATATTATTGTTTTCCTTTATTTGCTTGCAATAGAGCGGTTTTTTACCGCGCTGTGCGGGCTGGATGCAGGAAGCACTTTTGGAGGCATGGGCAGTTCACGCTCAATGAGCCTGTCAGCAGTAGTTGAACCTACTATGGTTATAGCCTTTGCTGCACTTGCATATGTCTTAAAAACCGTAAATATCCATGAAATGTTTGCGCATACTGCAGGGTTTACAATCCCGGAAAGCCCAACCTTAGCCCTTATCTCAATTTCTCTTTTTATTATCATTATTGTTGAAACAGGCAGACTTCCTGTGGATAATCCTGCAACACACCTTGAGCTTACCATGATCAATGAAGCTATGATTCTGGAGCAGTCAGGTAAAAATCTGGCTCTAATAGAGCTCACTCATGCAATAAAGCAGACAATTTTAATGGCAGTTCTGATAAATATCCTCGCACCGTGGGGAATTGCAACCAAGCTTACTTTTGCAGGAGTTGTAGTAGGCTGTATATATTTCCTCATAAAAGCCAGTCTGCTTGCGGGATTAATTGGCCTTTTTGAATCTTCGATTGCAAAAATGAGGCTTTTCAGATTACCCGGGTTCTATATGATGGCCTTCTTTTTTTCTGCAATTACAATTCTTATGGAGGCATTTGCATGATTTCCTCGTTACTGGCAGATTCCGCTTTCCTTGAGAATATGATCCGAGTACTTTTTGTCTTTGTATTGATTACTGCGGCTTTTATCCTTTTTACGCGAAATACTGCTTCTCTGTTAACAATCTATACTATCCAGTCTCTGCTGCTAATGCTAATTGCAATATTTCTCTATAAGATTCAGGGAGAAAAGACTTTGCTTGAGATAGCAGCCCTGACTCTTGTCAGCAAAGTAATCCTGATCCCTCTTTTTATAAATATGATAGTGGAAAAAATCAAAATAAGCAGGGATATGAAATTTAACTATCTGGAGCCTACAGCCTCTCTTCTTTTGAGTATGGCTCTTATTCTGCTTGCTTATATCTTTTTATCCGGGTTTTTTGATGAGCTTGTCCTGGGGAAATTATTTTTCATCGGGGCAGTTATAGGTCTATCTCTCACTCTAATGGGAATGCTGGTAATATTCAGTCGGAGGAAAGTAATTACAAAAGTACTCGGGTACCTTACCATGGAAAATGGGGTGCTGTTTTTTGGAATTTTTGTTGCAGACCTTCCTTTCATTATAGAGATTTTGATTATAATAGACCTTATGATTCTTGTGCTGTTAACAACTATCCTGGCAATAGGCCTCGATTCCACTATTGAGGAATATCATAGGCGCCTTCAGAAACTTAATGTCTGGGCCGGAGGAAAACACTGATGTTTATATACAGTTATCTCGCGGTCGGGGCTTTAGCTTTAATCCTTATCCTGCTTTCAAAATCTCACAGGGCAATGAATGCTTTTTCTGTCCTGCATACCCTTGGATTTCTTATAATCGGGGTCTATATATTAGAAACCTGCCTGGTCACAGGTTTTAAGACAGGCAGTAAATATTTTTATATAGATCATCTCAGCATTTATGAAGTCCTGATTGCAGCTTTGTTATTCTTTCTGGTTTCTATCTACTCAAATGGTTATGTGGAAAGCCTGCTTGAAGCTCAGGAACTTCACAGGAATAATCTGAAAATTTTTTATGCTTCTTTTAGCCTGCTGCTTACAGTAACAACCCTGGCTTTTTTTTCAGACAACCTTGCTCTTTTCTGGATTTTTGCCGAGCTGACAACCGTTTTTTCGGCCGCACTTGTTGCAATCCTATCGGCTAAAGAAAATATTGATGCCGCTTTGAAATATATTTTTATAGCTTCAGGTGCCATGCTTTTTTCATTCATAGGGCTTATTTTTTTATATACCCTATCAGGAGAACTGTTGGGCAGAGGAACTCTAAACTGGACTGTATTGATGGAAAATGCGGAATTCTTGCCCCCTAAAATGTTGACTGCCAGTTTTATATTCTTGTTTATAGGTTTTGCAGCAAAATCCGGAATTTTCCCCTTCCATACCTGGCTTCCGGACGCATACTCAAAGGCTCCTTCAGCAGTAAGCGCAATCTCCTCCGGGGTTATCTTGAATATAGGGATGTATGGAATCCTGCGGATGTATGCAATTACCAGGCAGACCCAGGCAGAAAATCTCATTTCTCAATTTCTGGTTGGATTCGGGCTGCTTACAGTTGCAATTGCCGTTTTTAATATGCTATCGCAAAAAAATTTAAAGAGGTTAATCGCTTTCTCAAGTGTAGAACATATGGGAATTTTGCTTATAGGAATAGGAATTGGTACGCCTCTTGCGGTTTTCTGGACATTATTTTATACACTGGCCCATTCATTGACAAAAACTTCCCTTTTCTTCTCTGCAGGGATCCTGCATAGGCAATATGAAAGTAATCTTATTAAGGATATAAAAGATGTTTTTTCGCTTCAGCCAATTGCCGGCTGGAGCTTAATTATAGGAAGCTTTGCAATCATCGGCATGCCCTTTTTTCCAATTTTCTCTGCTAAATTCTTCATCCTCCTGGAAGCCTTTCAATTTTCAGAACTTCTTGTTTTTGCAGTCCTTATACTGCTTGTCATTGCATCGGCTGCGTTTGGAAGGTTCTTAATTGAAGCATTTAGCCACACCACGGAAATTATTGGAACTGAAGACCCGGACGCTCTGCTCCCAAAGTATGTGGTCAGGCAGGGAATGAAAATTCCCATTTTTACTATTATTTTCATGCTTTTTGTACTGGGGATTTTCTTTCCGGGATTCCTTGAAAAATTGCTGAATGGAATTGTTCACGAGCTTGGATATATGTAAAAAAATGTAAAAGGAGGAAACAGAAGTGAGTCCAGACCAGAATACAGAATTTTCCCTTAATTCTTTAGAGAATCCCCTGAATCGTTCAGAGTATTTCTTAAATTCAGCAGTCCAGGAACTATTTGATAATTGCAAAATATTAATGAATCCTCCAATAATGGAAACCCAATACACTACACTATTAAACAGCTCATCAGACCAATATTTACACATTGGCAGTCAGAATATTAATAACAATAATAACATTAATGATTTTTACATTCCAGTTGGAGAAGAAGATTTTTTGAAAATTATTTCTTTCCTTTCCGAGAAAGGTTTCGTTTTAATAAGCCTTTTTTGTGTTCAAAGTTTTGAAGGAAATTCAGGTTTCACGCTTTTTTATATTTTCAGGTTAGACGGTTTTTCTGAAACGTTTATTTTCCAAAGAAACACCCGAAAAGAAACTACATCTATTGCTATGGTTTTTCCTTCAGCATGCTGGTATGAAAGAGAAATTCGGGATGGTTTCGGGATAGAATTTAAGGATGCATATGATACAAGACGGCTCTTTTTGCATGAAGCATATCCTGAAGATTTTCATCCACTGCTTAAATCTTTTAAAAACGGGAAAATCCAGCCTGTCCAGGACCCGCAGGAAAATTATGTTTTCAAACAGGTAGAGGGTGAAGGAGTATATCAGATTCCTGTAGGGCCGGTTCATGCAGGGATAATTGAACCAGGGCATTTCAGATTCAGTGTAATAGGAGAGCCAATATTTAATCTGGAAATCAGGCTATTTTACAAACACAGGGGCATAGAAAAGCTTGCTGAAGGAAAAAACCCTTTAGAATGCGTCTGCCTTGCTGAAGCTATTAGCGGAGATGAAAGTGCGGCAAACGCAACTGGTTTTTGCATGGCTGTAGAACAGGTTTGCAGAATGGAAATTCCTCAACGGGCAGAATATTTACGGACTGTAATGCTTGAGCTTGAGCGTATTTACTCTCTTCTAGGGGATCTTGCAGGAATGGCTGTAGATGTGGGTTTTGCTCTTGTGGCAAGTCCTTTTTTTATTTTAAGGGAAGAAACTTTGAGACAAAATGAAAAGCTTACAGAGTCAAGGTTTCTCCGAGGAATTATTGTACCTGGCGGGTTAAAAAAGAATTTGCCCAGGAAATCCTTAGAAGAACTTCCTGTTTTCCTGAAAAAGTTTTCAAAGGATTTTGAAAAGGCTTTTGCAAGAGCCATGTCTTCATCGTCTCTAATAGACAGATTTGCAACAACAGGAGTAATAAAAAAGAATCTTGTGTCATCACTTAACCTCACAGGTCCTCTTGCAAAAGCCTCAGGCAGCTCTGCAGATATAAGACTTGATAGACCTTACGCAGCTTATAAAAACTTTCCGCCGGCAGCTTTAATTCGAAAAAAAGGGGATGTACTTTCCCGTTTCGAAGTAAAAGCCGAGGAAATAAGAGCTTCTATAAATCTAATTTTACTGCTTATAGAGAATAT
Source organism: Methanosarcina sp. (assembly GCA_049706495.1). Lineage (GTDB taxonomy): Archaea > Halobacteriota > Methanosarcinia > Methanosarcinales > Methanosarcinaceae > Methanosarcina. The sequence goes on from JBNAKO010000206.1 coordinate 4,620, forward strand.
AGAAAAAATCCCGGAAGGGGCTGTAAAAGCAGAATACGACCCTAGAATTCCAGTAGACGGTTATTCTCTTGCTTTAATAGAGGCTCCAAGAGGCCAGAACCTTCATTGGGTTTATTTGAAAGACGGAACTATTGATCGCTATAAAGTCAGGACTGCATCATTTTGCAACTGGCAGGCTATTGAACATGCGGTGCTTGGAAATATCGTTCCTGATTTTCCTCTGATAAATAAAAGCCTTAACCTTTCCTATGCAGGAACCGATCTTTAAAAAGATTTGAATCTTTTAAGCTTTAATACAAGGAATTTTTATATGTTGAACCAGGACTTATGAGGTTTGAAAATGGTAAATCCTCTTCCGCTTTTTTTTCGTACGAAAATTACTGAGAACTTTGAATTCAAGGATGAAGAACTGGAAAGATTGGGAACAGAAATTAAAAAAGAAATCCCAAAAATTTTCGGGCATAGCCTTGCAATTCGTGAACTGGATTCAGGCAGCGATAACTCAACTGAGATTGAAATTTCAAACCTTGGGACTCCTCATTATGATATAGAAAGATTTGGAATTTCTTTTGTAGCTTCCCCAAGGCACGCAGACGTTTTGCTGGTCACAGGGGCAGTTACCTTAAACATGGCTGAAGCGGTTATAAAAACTTATGAAGCCATGCCTTCCCCAAAATTTGTGATTGCTGTAGGAGATGATGCCTGTGACGGAGGAATATACAAAGGCTCTTATGCTGTACTTGGCGGGGTTGATAAAATTCTTCCAGTAGATATGAAAATTCCCGGAAACCCTCCTTCACCTAAGGAGATTCTTTTGGGGCTCCATACGTTTATAAAAAAGGCTTCCAGATAATTTATGGACTTTTATAGGCAGATATATTTTATTTGATCTGACTTTTGTTTTATTATTGGAATATATTTTAGAAAATAAATTTAATTTATGCCAATAAAACATCGAATTTAATATAGCATAACAACTGTATTTATAAAACATTTCAGAAACGGATCAGCGCATAATAGCAAATTAATAACGAAAAAAATATAAATACGAGAAAATATTGCTTAGCGTGTTGAACAATTTGAAAGATATCAAAAACCTCAAAGGAAAACAAAGGGAAGCACATTCAAAAAAACACATCAGAAGAAATCCAAAAAAATAGAAAAATGAATTTGAGTTAAACAAATAGATTAACTTAAAGGAAAAGAAGATAACTTGAAGAAAACAAGAGGTTTTTGGAAAAAAATATAAGCAATTAACTGGAAAGTAGCGAGATAGAGTTGTAGGAAGTTCCCTCAGAACTCTCTTAAATAAAAGCTTTGCTAAAAAAGGTTGCTTTCTGAAAAGAAATAAAGGAGAATGTCTCTTCTATATTTTAGAAGCTTCCCGGGGAGATGGAATAAAATGAAAATATCGCTTATTGATCTGGCATTTCTTTCAGAAAAGAGGAAAGATGTATTGCTCCTGCTTGAAGAAGGGCCTAAAACTGGGGACGAAATAAAAACAGCCCTCAACGTCAACTCAACTTCAATTATGCCTCAAATCAAAAAATTGAAAGAGGGGCGTCTGATAGTACAGGACGACAGAAACACCTATAAGCTTTCGGACATGGGAGAGATAGTAGTCGAAAAGATGGAGCCTTTGCTGAATACGGTAAGGGTTTTTGAAGAAAATTACGATTACTGGACAAACCATGATTTTACTGCGATTCCTGAATATCTTCTTAACAGAATTGATGAACTGGGAAATTATTTCATGCTTGAAGCCGATCTTAACCGACTGTTTGAAGTCCCTGAGGATTTTAAAAATAACCTCCTGGAATCAAGGCAAATAAAAATGTTTCTCTCATATTTCAATCCTCTTCACGTCGAAATTTATTGTGAGCTTATTAAGAAAGGAGCTGAAATCTGTCTTATTCTTACAGAGCCTGTATTTGAAAGGATGAAAAAAGATTATTATGAAGATTTGAACTTCCTGCTGAAATCAGAGAATACGGAAATTTACATCTGTGACAGGAATGTAACCCTCAAAGACGTGGTAACAGAGCGTTTCTGCTCTCTTGTGCTCTTTGACAAAAAAGGAAAGTTTGATCATCAGCGCCTGATGAGTTTTGATGAAAGTGCGCTTAAATGGTGCGAAGAGCTCTTTATATATTATCAAGATATGTCTAAGAGGCTCGAACAACTATAATATTATACAAGATTGACGTTTTATAATTATAAAATATAAAATATATTAAATAGTTTTAAAACTATTTTTAGAAAACCTTAAGAGACATCTTCTCCAAGATGCTTATCTATTAAAGCCCTGAATTTATGAATATCAATTGGCTTTGAAACATAATCCACACAGCCCATTTCTATAAAATGTTCTTCACTTCCTTTCATAGCATGTGCTGTTACTGCTATTACAGGAATATTTGCAGTTGCCGGGTTCTTTTTAATCCTCTCAAGCACCTCAAGTCCATCCATTTTTGGAAGCTGCATATCGAGCAAAATTATATCGAATTTTTTTTCAGCTAGACGTTCAAGAGCCTTTATCCCGTCTTCGGCCTCGGTTACATTATGTCCGTAGAACTCAAGAAGGTCAAGAATCAGCTCCATATTCATCGGGTTATCTTCGACAATTAGAATCTCCTTCATTATTAAGCCTCTTCAGCATAGCTAATTGTTTTATCCTATTAATTAACTCTTTTCTTCCGAAAGTACCTTTTTTCAGAATAGAAATAAGATACCCTTTCAACTCGTTATTTAATTCTTCAATTTTCTTTTCCGTAAATTCTCCGGAGGTACATACAATAATTGGGATATTTTTTGTTTTTTCATTTACTCGCAGACTGGAAATAACCTCGAATCCGCTGACCTCAGACATTAAAAGTTCAAGAATCAATATATCAGGCTTCTGCCCTAAGAAAAGTTTCTCTACGCCCTCTTTTCCGCTATAAGCTTTAATTACCTCGAATTTTTCGGACTCAATCATTGAATTTAGTAATTCTACAGTATTTTCGTCGTCATCAATAATAAGAATTTTCGGATCTTCTAACTGGAACTTTTTTACAATTTCTTTAAGGGATTCTATTAACTCTACCCTTTTTACTGGCTTTGTAAAGGAATAAGTCGCCCCAAGAGCTATTCCAAGTTCATTACTGTTTGTCATAGAAATTATAAGTACTGGAATTGATGCAGTCAGAGGATCGTTTTTAAGCTGTTTTAAAACAAGCCAGCCGTTAATATCAGGCAGAAAAACGTCAAGAGTAATAATTCCGGGTTTAAGTTTTTTGACAACCTCAGATACATTTCTTCCATTCGAAAGTAAAGCCACACTATATCCTGCATCCCTGAGCACAATCGAAAGCAGGTCGCTGGAATTTTTATCATCCTCTACTATAAGAACTAATTCCTGTTTTGCATCCTCCTTTTCAGAGTAATGAATTTCAGGTAATTGACCAATTTCTCGCGGATGTTCTACACTTTCCTTTACTGAGAGAGCTTCTGCTTTATTCAATTCAAATTCCAGAATTACGCTATCAAGTTTCGCATCTTTCCCTTTTTTAGTTTCAGGAGGCTTTATGAGTGGAATTGCAAATGTAAAGGTGCTCCCCTTCTCGATGTCGCTTTCAACCCAGATGTCTCCCTCATGCAGGGCTACAATTTTCTTTACAAGGGCAAGTCCAAGCCCAGTTCCGCAATATTGTTTGGACGTAGAAGCATCGAGCTGCATAAAAGGCTGGAAGAGTTTTTTCTGGTCTTCAGGAGAAATCCCTATGCCTGTATCGGTTACTGAAATAAGGCCTCTGTTTCCGCTTTTCTTACAAAGGACAGAAACTTTTCCGCCTTCAGGGGTAAATTTAACCGCGTTGCTTACAAGGTTATAAAGGATCTGAAGCAGGCGGCTCCTGTCAGCTTCCAGGGTTTCGACAGATTCAATATTGAAATCAATTTCAAGAGATTTTTCCTGGGCAAGAGGAGTAAGCACAGTTCTTACTTCTGCAAAAACAGCGTTAATTGAAAATTCGCTATAATGAAGCTCCATCTTTCCGGCTTCTACTTTAGAGAGATCGAGAATATCATTTATAAGTTCAAGCAGGTGTTTGCCGCTTGTGGAAATGTTATTTATGTATTTCAACTGCCTTTCGTTAAGCTCTCCAAAAACCTGTTCAAGTAAAATATCCGAAAATCCTATAATAGAGTTTAGAGGGGTTCGCAACTCGTGACTCATATTAGCAAGAAATTCGCTTTTTGTTCGAGAAGCGGCTTCAGCTTCCAGTTTTGCTTGAATTAGCTTTTCTTCGGAACGCTTATGCACAGTGATATCAAGCCCTGTTTGCAGAAGCCCAGTAATCTTGCCCTGTTCGTCCTTAATGAGGCTTGCAGAAATTGCCCAGACTCTTCCGTCAGAAGTAGTAATCTCTCCAGATTTTTCATTCCCGGATTCAAGAGCTTTTCTTAAGAAACATTTGCCCTGGTTATCTTCAAGAGTTGCAAAAACCTTTTCATATTCACGGCCTGCAACTTCTTCAAGCTTTAAACCCATGTAATCCAGGGAAGCCTTATTTGCCCAGACAATTTTTAACTGGAGATCAACAAAAATTACATGTTCGCTCAAAGAGTTTAGAATAACTTTTTTCTCGTGTTCCTGAGCTTTAACTTTATTAGAAGCTGCCTCCAGCCGATCAAGCATCCGGTTTATTCCGCTATTCAACCTTGAAAGTTCATCGTCTCCGTCTATAACGTGATGGGGAGAATAATCTTCATTCTTACCAACCTTATCAACATATTTCTCAATAGCAACTATTCGGGAAACGACTTCTTTATCAAGAAGATGCTTGCACCCTGCCCCAATAACCACACCTGAAAATAAAAGGAAGATTACAATGTATCTGAGAGCCTTCCTGCCTTCAGCATAAATGCTATTACTATCAATAGTCTCTATTATCCCGCCTGAGTTCCCATTAAGGTCTTCAAAAACAAAATAACCTATACCTCTGTTTCCTTTATAAAGGGTTGTAAAGGTTTCATTTTTCTTTTCAAAAAATGATTTCCTTAACTCAGAGGGAACTTCATGAGGTTGATAAAGTCCAACTTTTTTCCCAGTAAGATTTTCTAAAGCCGCTAGAAAATTTGGATCCAGTTTTATTCCTAAAATAATTTTACCTATGGGCTCTTTACCTTCAGAAGTGCTGAAAACAGGCTGGCAGGACAGAATTGAAGGGTTGCCATTAAAAATTAAGAATCCGCGAACAGGAGCATTTACATTATTCAGGAGCGGGCTTTCGAATTTCAGGTTGTTATTAGCATCTTCCGACGTTGAATTCTTACTAACATTACTCAGGTCTGAATTATCAAAATAAGTTACATTTCCTGAGTTATCAACAAAATAAACGAAATCATAACCGCCTGATAAGAAAAAATTATGAAATTCAGTTTGATTAAAACTCCTGGAGTCCTGCTTGAGCATAAAGTTTCTTATATCTTCCCTTGAGGAAAGTACAGAGTTGGTTCCGTCCAGCCTTAAAATCTCTGTATCAATTATATGCTTCAGATTTTTTGCATTTTCATCCGCTTGTTTTTCTTCCAGATGAGAAAAACTCGAACTGAGAATACCCTGAGAAGCAAAAATAATGACTGAAGTAAGAAGGGCAAAAATAATATAAATGATAACAAGGACCTTTTTACTTACATTCATAGTTTAGACTCGGGGATTGGGTACTGGATAAGAACTGTGCCGGGTTGGATTGGGATCTGATATAAGTTTATAATATAATGTTAACAGATAAAGTTAAATTAGAATCATATATAAAAGTTTTCTATGAAATATCATAATAAAGTTATTTTATCACATTAGAGTTAGAATAAAACTAAAACCCCTCATTTTGCCTAAAATAGATCTTTTACTGCAAATTTATATAAAAAAGAATCTTGACTGATTATTAAAAAAGAAAATAGATTTTAAGTAAATCGAAGGGAAAAAAATAGAAATAGTTTAGAATACTTATAAAATGAAAAAACTTTGAAATATGTATAAAATTTGTAACTATTCAGCCTGGGTAAAACAACATCAATAGTCATCTTTATGAAAATTCAATGGGTAAAATTCTCCAAATTGATTTTCTTAAATTGTTAGCAAATGATGTCGTTTTTTCTTTTTCCATAGTTTAGTACCTTTATTTAGTAATTTCATTGAAATCAATATCAATAGACTGATTTTGTGTAGGCTGAATAGTTACTAAAATTTTTTAATTCCTTTTCTATTCATAATACTCATTAAATAAAGTAGAAATTTAGGATTATTTTATCTGTGGGATCCAGGAAATCCCAAAGGTATATATATCAGATCTAGGGCTCCTGCTTTTCAAAGCTGTGATATTTTCCCTCGTGAACTACCTCTCCCCAAAACCTTCGTAAACTCAGGTTTTTTAGGGAGAAGCTTCTTGCTTCACACCTGGAGGTTGCCGTTTTTTCCAAGTCCACAAGCTCAAACTGTAGTCCCTACAGCGATTTTCTTGATATTAATAGCGGCGTTAATGTCCCTATCGTGGATATTTCCACAACCAGGACATTGCCATTCTCTAATATCTAAAGTCAATTCAGAGTTATTATAACCACAAATATTACAGGTCTTTGAAGATGGCTCAAACATGCCAATTTTCAATATGGTTTTCCCAAGCCATTTTGCTTTATACATTAGTTTTTGTACGAAAGAGTATCATGCTGAATCACTAACAGCTTGAGCTAATTTGTGGTTTTTCTTCATGCCGTTAATGTTTAAAGTTTCTACGGCTATTGCTTGGTTTTCGCTGATTAACCGATTAGAAACTTTGTGCTGGAAATCGTGACGTTGATTAGCTATTTTCTCATGCGATTTTGCTACTTTGTAGTTTGCTTTTCTCCAGTTCTTCGATCCAATTACTTTTCTTGAAACGTTTCTTTGTAAGAATTTTAATTTTTCAAGGGACTTTTTAAGAAAAGCTGGATTATCAATTTTTTCTCCGGTAGACAAAGCAGCATATGTCTTAATCCCAACATCTATTCCAATCATTGTAGCATGAGAATATTCTTGCGTTTCAGGACATTTTTCTCCATCTTCAGTTAAGATAGAAATATAGTATTTCCCTGTCGGAGTTCTGGAAACTGTTAGTGTTTTCATATCCCCTAAAATATCTCTATGTAATTTAACTTTCATCCAGCCAAGTTTTGGCAACTTGATTTTGGATCTTTCTATATCAAGATTATAGTTTTGTGGAAGCTGGAAAGAAAAGTGTTTTTTCTTTTTACTTTTCTTTTGTGGATACCCAAAACCATCTTTGAAAAAGTGGTTGAAGGCAGAATTAAGATTTCTACTTGCTTGTTGAAGTGCTCCTGAATTAACTTCCTTTGTCCAGGAAAGGAATATACTTCCTTGAGAACTAAAAGATGGTTAAGACTTCGCCTGAATGGGACAGGGAGGGGATTAAAGCCGTCAACTTCACAACCATTAACCGATAGTAAATCTGATAATCTTAATATAGTTTTAAGATGTCTATAATATAGATGAAAAGAGGAAATAGACACCGAATTTACCCAACTGAAGATCAAAAAGCTCTTTTGGAAAAACACTTCGGTAGTACTCGATTCATCTATGACAAACTTCTTGAAATTAAATCACTATTGTATAAAAAATTTAGAATAAGTATTTCTGAATTTGAACTTAAGAACGTGCTGAGGAAGGGGTCTTCTCGCCTTATGGGATAAAATCTTTATAGCGGCTTAAAAAATGATTTTTTTTCATTTATATATTATAAGTAACTATAAAAGGAAAATGTTAAAGTTGTTTTAGAAAACCGACATCTAGGGCTCTATATTTTGAAACCTTTTTTCGCTTCGATATCCTATATCAAATTCAAAAAAAGTTCAAGAAACATATATACATTACAGCACAGTACCCACTTTGAATTTTTTTAAATTTTATTTTCTCCATTGTGTCCTTATGAAGAAAACGTTTCATTAAAATTAGTAACAATTAAAAATTAAAAGAAATGAAGGATAGGTGGTGTGTGGAATCCTCCATTTCAATATGACTATTTATTTGTTGAATAGTCATTGGTATTCTGAAACTGTGTATTCGGAAGTTTCCAGGAAAGGCAGCTCTACAAGTTTTTCCAGAAGATCGACTGTAAGTTCTTTTTGTGCGAGCTCTTTTTCTATGCTGTAAACATTAAGGATTGCAGGTGGAATAAGGCATCCCCTTGTACAATCAAGAGCACACTCTTTTGTACATTCAAGCGAACAATCAGTTTGCTTTTCCATATTTCGGATAAGGAGCCTCTCATTTTCAGGAATTGCGTGAAGGGGAAATTCCAGGTAAGGGGTTTCTCTGAATTTTTCGCAGGGGGTATCTATAGTTATTATAATCATTTCCCCTTCGACTTTTCCTGTTATTGTATGGTTTGATTCACAGACAGGGGAGGATACGCTTATTTTTACCATTCTTGCATCCCTCTTGTTTTTCGATCTCTATAGCCAGTTTCTAGCAGGCAGGATTCTGGCATGGTTTCTGGATTTTGATTCTTTCGGATCTCTCAAATTTCTTTAAGATGTTTTTTGGACTTTTTTATATAGTTTGCTTTTTTCTGCCTTTACACATTTTATAGTTTTATATAGTTTCATAAAGTCTACTGCTTTTGGAAATTCTGTTAGTAAATTTCTGTTAGTAAATTCCTCCAGTTATATCATCCCGCTGGAAATTGTTTGAGCTCAAAACTGTAATGTTTTTAAAATCTATTGCTTTTATCGGACAGGCCCGGACACAACGTCTGCAGCTGGTCCCGAGGCAGTCCTGGGTTTTGCAGCTTGCAAATGTGAATCCGTTTTTCTCAATAGTTGTAATGGCGTGTTCCGGACACTCATTGTTGCAGCGATGACACTGGAGACAGCCTTCTACAGGGACTTCGATTGTGATTCCTATATCTTCGACTATCTCAACAGGGAAGTTTTCGGTTTCCTGGATATCTTTAGCAACTTTCTTTTCAAGCACTGCGTTCTCTACTGGCTCCGGGAATGGTGGATACTTGTACATTTTCATGAATTTTTTGTAGAGTTTCATGTTCATGCCTTCAGTCCAGTATGAGAGTTCGCAGGTGTAGATGTTCTTAAAAGTCTCGCTGGTTGCCATCATTAAGTGATCGGCTTTTATAGTCTTTGCAAGAGCTATTACTTCCTCAAGCCTTGATTCGTCCAGAAGAATTTTCTTTGCAAGGGCTATTGAAGTGTTCCCAAACTGCACGGTCTTTTTTGCAAAATCCGGACAGGACCCTATCTTTCTGGCTTTTCTGGCATCCACATAAGTGCCTGAGGCTCCTGACATGTAAACGTTCTCAAGGTCTTCAAAGGAAACCCCTGCCTCAAGCAAGAGGGTAAGCTGGGCTGCCCGGATTGCCCCTATTGCCTTTCCTGCTTCTGCAACATCCTCTTCTGTAACCTCGATTCCGTTTCCAAGAATCAGTCTCTGGTTGGGAAGTTTCGGGGGCTGTTCCATAAGTCCTGTTTCCATTGCAAGCGCAATAACAGCAATTACTCCGGTCCCTGTTATTCCTGTAGCTTCTGTTCTGCCTCTTTCCCGGACTTCCCCGGTTACGGGATTTATCAGGGCTCCTGATTCCCCTTCCATTCTTTCATTAAGGACTGTAAGTCTCCAGAAATCCCCTTCAAGGTTTACATCCGAAATTGCTCCCGGACTTGCAATTACTCCGCAGCTTATTCCCTGGCCTTCGATCGCAGGGCCTGCTGCAGCGCTTCCAGTGATGATTCTATCTCCGACTTTTATTGCCATTTCGGCATTTGTCCCGTAATCCGTAACAATTGAGATCTCTCTCTGGTTCAGGAAATCAGTTTCAAGCATCATTGCCAGGGCATCAGCACCTATTTCATGGGCAATGGCAGGAGGCACTGTTATCTCGCAGTTTGGCAGGTTTAAGATCCCCTTAAAAAGGTCAGATGCCGGAAAAACCCTGGCGCTCCTGTCCACATTCTCGACTCCGAGTCTTTTCTGCATATTTTTTCCTGCAAAGGCAAGGTCTCTGATTTCCGAATTCTGAAAAAGGGAAAGCTGAATAGGGTTTCCGCACACAACCAGTTTTTCTATACTTGCAGGATCTACATCCAGAGTCTCAATTATTTTACTTACTGCGTCCAGAATGATACTGTTTGCAACATCCTCCCCCATTTCCAGGGCAAAATCAAGGTGATCAATTACATTCCCTCCAGGAAGAGGATGTCTCATAGTCATGGCGGTTTTAACAACTTTTTTGGTTTCGAGATCAATAAGCTGCGCTCTAAATCCACTGGTTCCCAGATCAAGTGCAATCCCATACATTCCTTCCTACACCACTTTCAAAGTTAATTCGATGATTAATTAAGAAAAAATAAATTATCTAGCCTGTTTATCTATCATTAATACCTATCATTACCTTCTCTAGATAGCGTTAAGATAAGCTGATAATTTCCATAAATAAATTTGACAAGTAGATCCAATAACTACTTCATTTGGAGTAGTGAAATGGGCTGCGCAGCGTTTTCACTCTTATTTGTCCTTATAATAAAATTAGGCTTAAATCTATATAACATAATTCGGGACTTATCGTGAAGGGTCGCGATTTCGGATAGGGCATTGATTTAATAAAAGGTATTGATTTTCTCAGGGCTTTGATGATATCAAAGCCTATTTTAAAATTCGTACCCCCTATTTTTTGAGCCCTGTTGAAGGTTTTGCAGAAGCAGATTTAGAGAATCCCCTGTTTAGAATTTAAAAGTATTTTTAGTTTATAGTAAAACATAATAATATTTTATAAAGATTTTAGTGGAGGCTATAAAAGGTTCGATTAATTTGAAAAATTTGAAAATAATTTAAAAAATGATGTTTATGCAAAAATATTCTTGCTGCCATTATTCATTTATTCCTATTCGCTTCTTAAAATCCGTAAAATTCATCTCTTGCTTCAATAAGAGCTCTTAGATTTCTAAGAGGGGTTTTTGGGGCTATTCCACACCCTGGAGCAAGAATATCGATTCCATTTTCAAGGCATTTTGTTGCTTCTGCCTTTATTTCCCAGATTTTCCCTCTGAGCATTATTCCTGAGGAAGATAGATTTCCTATCAGGCTGGTTTTCTTTCCAACGATTTTCTTTGCAGCCTGCAGGTCGCTGACCTTTTCTTCTATACTGATCCCTTTAAACCCGCACTCTGACAGAATTTCAAGAATAGGTACAGAATTGCCACAGATATGTGCAAGCTTTATTCCTTTACCTGTCCTGCAGAACTTTTCATATTCAGGGGCAATCAAGGTATTGAAATCTCTGGGGTCAAGCATATCAGGGCCTGCTATCCCATCAACTATACAGACTGCGTCTGCTCCGGCTTCATAAAGGATCTCCGCATACTCTGTACACGCTGCTCCTGTAACTTCAAGACATTGCATTAAAGTTTCCGGTCTTCGCAATGTCCAGGTAAGAAAATTATATGTGCCAAGCAGCCTAGAAGCAAGAGAGGCAGGGCCTTCCATTCCTGCTATTAGTGGAATTTCCTCTCCTGCTTTTTCCCTTAAAATAGAAGTAACCTCAGCAATTAGAGGAATTCTTCCTCTTTCCGAAAAATCAGAAGGAAGCTCCATTTTTTCCGGCTTATCCCCAAAAGGATTTGAAGCCGGAGAGGGCTGAATATCCAGTTTCCCTACATTAACCCGGCAGCCCAAAGCTTCTGAGAGTATGGTTAAACAAAAAGGATAACGTACAGCTTCAAATCCTGCAAATGTATGTGCAGCTAGAGCAAGTGATGCCATTTTTTCCGCATCAAAATGAGCTTCTGGCCAGTAAACCCCACTTTTTGCCATAAGCTCAACTGTTCCGGTCTGAGTTACTGAAAGCACCGGAACCTTGTCTACAGCTTTGCCCTCCAGAGTGTCCAGAAAGCGGTCTCTTAAATCCGGATTCGTCATTCAAATTCCCTTTTTCAGATTTCGTCTGAATATTTGACTTCTTCTTGAGACCTACTAGCGCAGATATGATTTTTATATTTTCAGGTAATATATTTGTATTTAATTTATATTATCTAAGTTATAATTTAAGACGTACTTAGATTATATAATCCATAATACATTTATAAATCCAGTACTTTTAATTTTACTTCTTTTTACACTATTGATTTTTTAGTTTTGTTTTATTTATTCTCTTTTATTAATTTTATTTTATTAATTCTATTTGTTCCCTTTATTAATTTTTTTTAATCTCTTTTAGACTGATTTTCATTCACTTTATTTTTTAGGTATAATTTCATCTATTCTAAGAATATTTCTTGCATTTTCTGTTGCCGCTATAATTGCAAGCTTCTTTACTGTTGCTGAATCGTATACTGGCTGGCCTTTATCTGTAACCTTTCTTGTAATGTCTATTCTTACTTCTCTACCCTTTGTATAGCCGCTTCTCATCTGCGTAAGAGCATCTACAGGATTCATCCCCATATTTCTTGCAAGAATCACAGGAATTTTTTCCAGGGCTTCTGCATATGCAAGGATTGCAAGCTGCTTTTTTCCGTTTTGAGTTGCTGCAAAAATCCTTATCATATGTGCCAGTTCAAACTCTATTGCTCCTGCCCCATTTACAATTTCTTTATTAATTGCAAGGAAAGCTGCATTATTGAGAGCATCGTCAATTGCTTCCTCTATTTTATCAAGCCCGTATTTTACAGGCTCAAAGACAAGAATCGTTGCAACAGGCTTGTTTTTCACAGCAATAAAAACAAAATTTTCCCCGCTTTTCTTTTCAACCCAAATTTCAGTGGCTTTTCCCAGATCTTCTGGATGAATTTCATCCTGTTTGCTCATAAGGGTTGTATCAACCGCTTCTGCCAACTTTTCAAGGTCTTTAATTTTCAGCTTCTTAAACGCAAGGATATTATTGTCCCTGAGTGCAGTTTCAATATAAGGGTCAATATCTCCTTCACAGAAAAGGACATTTGCACCCGAATTTATTATTTTTCCTGCAATATTCAGGCACATTTGTTTTTTCTTTTCTTCAAAAAGCAGGGAAGTGTTTACGGAATCCATTTTGAGGTTATGCTGTGCGTTTAAGTATCCACTTTTGATTTTAAGGTCATAATTAATAATAAGAACATTTGGATTCTGGAATTTTTTAGGCATATCTTCTCTTGCAGGGTTTTCATCAAGGATCAGGCCTTCGATATCAATAATTTCAGGGCCTCCAACCTTTTTAATGAGCTTAACGTTTTTATTAAGGTCCAATTTCCCTTCATGGGTTTTCTGCTGCTTTTCCTTAAGTTTGCCCACAACATTCAGCACAATTTCGGTTACCTTTTCGGCCTGATTTCTCTCAAGGCCTTTTGCCATTGCACAGCACACAACAGTTGTTTTTACATCTTCTGGATTTGCCTTTTTAATGCTGTAAGAAAGCATTTCATAGGCTTTTTGCAGAGCAAGGTCGTATCCTTCTATAATTGTTGTTGGGTGAACTCCTGCTCTTATAAGTTTGATTGCGTTTTTAAGAAGGCTGCATGCTAAAAGCACAGCAGTTTTAGTTCCGTCTCCGCACACTTTATCCATGGATTCGGCAAGCTTTTTGAGCGTGGTAACTATTGGGTGAAGGACATCCATTTCCTTCAAAATAACCTTTCCGTCGCTTGTAACGAAAATATCCCCTACAGGATTTACAATAATCTTGTTCATGCCTTTTGGCCCAAAAGAAGATCCAAGCAGTTCCTCGATTTCTGTAGCTGCCCTTTCCAGCTGGTCAATAAGCCCTTCGTCCTTTACAGGCTCGTCGATCAGAATCTTATCTCGAATAGTCCGGGCCATTTTTGCCATTTCATCCCGGGCTTCAAAACCCGAGTTTGAATCTAATCCCGGGTTTAAAATTGAATTTGAGTTTAAACTAGGATTTGGATATAAGTTTGAGTTTGAATATGAATTTAAATCTAAATTTGAATTAAAACCCGGATTTCCATTATTCATACTGCCTGGGATGCTCAATTCGCTTGCCATGTTTTTTCCCTCAAATTATTCCTTTAAATAATTCTTTTAATCAGTCTTCAGGATATTTTTCTGAGCTTTTTCTTAAAACCTGGGTAGCCTGACTCCACGTTATCCCTTAGGGTCCTTATATTAACTTATTAGCTTCAGGAGGGGTTTCAGATTGGATTTTCAGGCTGGAAAATCCGTTATATGCCAGTTTTCCTGCGGTACCTATTCCTATTCCTATAAGGCGGGTTTCCAGGGGATTTTGGCCTCTGCCTCCTACATCTTTCTGTCTGAGATCGAACTCCACATTGTCCATCTCAAGCCCATATGCATCCATATAGTCAGAAACCAGTTTATGACTGAGCCTTATTCCGTAGTTAAGGGCTTCGTGATACTCTTCAAAAACTTTTTTTCCAAGCTCGGAAAAAACGGAGTATTCGGAATTCCCTGCTGCAGAAGGCCGGATAAGTATCTCAGTCCTGTGCACGACTTTTCCTACGAGTGCCCCTACGGCATTTCCAACTTCATGGAAAGCAGGAATCCGGATATCTGCATCCACAGCCTTATTCAATTCTTTCAAATAAGCCCGTACAGGGGCTCCTACAAGCACTACAGGAACTTTAATCTGGAATTTAAGGAAATCTTCTTTTTCAAGAAGTTTTTCGATATCTTCTTTTTTCATATTCTCCGCAAAAAAGGAGATCAGCTCAAGAGTAAGCTTTCGTACAACTTTAGCTTTAATGAAAGCTGAAAATTCCTCGGGCTCCTGTCTGAGAGTTTTTCCGAGAATCTTTGCCCCTATAAAAGAAGCCTTTTCATCCCATTTTGCATATTCGCCAAGCACATGCAGCGCGTCGGTCGGAGTAAAGCCTATCTGGCTGACATATCTCTTCTGGATAAGGCTTTTTAGATTTCCTGCAAACATTAAGGGATGTTTTCCGGTTTTCTCGGAAATTTCCTCTACTGAAAGAGGTTCTGCACCCAGGCATTCCATAATTGCCTGTTCGTCCTTTTCGAGTTCTCTACTAAGCATTTCAGGAGAATCTATCCTGTTTTTCATAAAAAATGAAGTTGGCTGGATGATCTCATCCATTATTCTTTCATTTGGTATATTGATTTTCTTAAGTTTTTCCAGAATTCCAGGAAATTCTGAGGCTGCAAGACAAAGGGGAACTACTTTTGCAGGCCCTAGATAGGTTTTTCTTTTTATCCAGACCAGGCTGTCTCCTCCAAGGGCTGAAGTTTCCATCTTTATGGCCTTTATCATAGTTTTCCAGCCCCCAACTTTAGCTCCGGAATCGCTTATTTCAGGAATTCCTCTGGAAATCCTGGCAATATCCGTACTTGTGCCTCCGATATCTACAGTAGCGCAGGTCTCAAGCCCTGTAAGATGGGCAGCCCCTACAAGGCTTGCTGCAGGCCCAGAAAAGATCGATTCTACGGGTTTTTTGAGAGCTTCTTCAATCCGCACAAGGGATCCGTCACACTTCATCATCATCAGGGTCCCTTTAATCTCTTTTTCTTGCATAACGGCCTGGACAGATTTGATAAATTGTTTGCTCACAGGAATAAGTTCTGCGTTCAGGAGGGCGGTTACAGCTCTTTCGTAAGCTCCAAGGCTTAAGGAAAGTTCATGCCCGCAAACTACTGGCATATCAGTTACTTCCTGAATTGCAGCCTTCACTTTAAGTTCATGTTCCGGGTTCCTGACTCCAAAATAGCCTGAAACTGCAAAAGCAGCCACTTTATTCTTTACCTGCCTTACAAAGGTTTTAACACATTCCAGGTCTTCAAGGGGAGAGAGTTCATTTCCCTCGGAATCATGTCCCCCCTGGATGGAAAACACATATCCATTTGCAAGCTTTTTCGGGATGGTGTGGCCTATAAGAATTAGCCCTGCAGGGTAACCTTTTCCTTCAAGTGTTGTATTGGTAGCAAGTGTAGTCGAAACAGATACAAACTTGATCTGTTTAAGATATTCAGGGCTCAACCCTTCAATAGAACTCTTAATTCCCCTAATAAGCTCAGGAGAAGTTGTAAGCGCTTTATTGGATTCAATAACGGTTCCATTGGACATATCCATGATAGCAGCGTCGGTATATGTCCCTCCAGTATCAATTCCCAGTCCTAGATACATCCTATTTCCCCTTTTCTTCTTTCTATTCTCTTTCTTTTTTAGCTGACTTCTCCTTTGCAGCAATTTTATGTTCCAATTTTTTCCCTATCAATTTAGATTATCAGATTATCCTGACCAATTTAATGCCTGATTTAATGTCTTAATTGCACTCTATTGAAAATTAAAACAAAGATTGCTTTTATTTCTTGAGAAAAAAGTTGATTGCAGAAGGATCAATTATTTAAATTCCTTCCTGGCTTGTACAGATCTTTTTAGCGCTTCTTAGGGTTTTGTAGCCTCTTTTTTGTCTTCTCAAAACTTTCTTATTTCCTTTAGGCCTAATAGAGTTTTCAGGTTTTCTTTCTACTCCTTCTATTTCAAAGCCATTAATTTCAAAGCCAGTAAAGATCTGTAATTAGAGATTTATATTCTCATTTCCATATTATTTCGGTTTTTTTGGACCTTTTAAATACTTTCTAAATGCTCAAGGATTCTAAAGTTGTCTCATTCTTTGTTTTTTGACTCTATCTGATTCGATCCGTTTTTTAATTGGAGGTACCGCGTGCTTTGACCTAAATAAGCACGCGGATTTTTTAAACGGCTCTGGAATTTTATTTTTTGTAATTGGAGGTAATAGATCGTTTTTTAATGTTCGAAGGGATTTAAATTTTTTAATTAGTATTGCTTTTATAATTACTTTTAATTAATTTCTATACTGATATTTATATTGATATTTATATTGATATTTATATTGGATAATATGGCTTTTAATTAATTTTTATTTTTAATAAATCCCGTTTTTAATTAAATTAAATTAAATTAGAATAGACTCAAATTCTATTTTTTTCAAATTATTTTGACCTCGAATTAAAATGGGAGAGTTATGTCTCCCATCTTGTGTCCTTTATATCCGAATGATTTATCCGATTATTTTCTTCTGAAGTTCTGGGCCAAGTTCTTTAACTGTATTTACCATTGCCTGTACGGTTGTGAGTGGGCCTCCTGGAGGAATTTCACAGCCAGAGGACATTATATATTTGGACTGGAAACCGTTTTCTTTCAGGACAGGGAGCACGTTTTCAAGCAGATTCTTTGTGTCATCCTTTACCTTCTGGACACCAGCTGCAGAACCGTCCATGAATTCAACAGGGTTTACTTCTCCCATCATGCAGCAGATATCTCCGTATTTCGGAATGAGGTCTGCATAGTTCTGGGACCCCTTATCCCTGGACTTTTCATAGTATGCATAGCTGTAGAGGGCAGTTCCGAATTTCCTGATCTGGGTTTCGAAGTGAACTGCATCAGCACAGTTGTGGATGATATACGGCTGGTTATACTGCTTGAAGATCGGGATGTGCTGGTCGTATACGAATTTCCCGTCGAACTTCCAGTAGTCCTGTTCGCTCATAATTACGTTGTTGGACCAGAGGTTGTCAATACAGAGAGCATCGCAGGCCCCTTCATTGAAGAAGAGTTCGGTTAACTGGCAGATATAATCAGTACATTTCTGCACAGCTTCAAGCACAACTTCAGGCTGGGTTTTCATGTCCATAAGGACCCGGTCTGCACCCATTAACTGAGTAAGGGTAAGCAATGGACCTTCGTGGAATCCGACAAAAGGAGTGTTGAGTTCTTTGTTGATTTTTTCCTTTGCCAGCTTTGAAGACATAACGAGTTCATAGCCTCGGGTACCTTTTTTAAGTTCAGGGACCTCGATTTTTTCATAGTCTTTAATGTGGCCTTCGGAAGATGGAGTGTCATCTTCAGGGTATTTGATCTTACAGCCAAAGTCTGCAGAAGTGGCTGAAAGGTCGGCAAGACCTACAAACATATCAAGATCCAGGTACTTGCAGCCGAGATAAGCACTTTCTGTGAAAGCTTCAGGTTTTGTTGCGTAATCCCTGTAATTTACGCCTGCAAATTTCCTGAGAACCCCACAGGCAAGAGGATAGACTGGGAGGCGGTCAACTTTCTTGTCAGACATTGCAGCTATTGTTCTGTCAATGTGGGACATTTCTTCCTTGACCTTAACTCCTACGCTTTCAAACTCCTGCTTAATCTTATTTGCAGTCTCAAGTCCGATATCGACTTTATCGGAAACAACTTTCTTTGCAAGAATTTCTCTGTATTTGATTTTTCCAAGGTTGATCTTCTCGTCGCTCCACCTTGCAGCTTTGGGTTCAAGCTCTTTTACGGCTTCTGAAGCCCAGGCGCTTGCGTGCATAGCATCTGCATGGGTAGAGTCGGCTCCAATCCCGGTAGCATATTCTTCAGAAACAGGTGCGCCTCCTACCATAACCTTCATGGAATCTCGAATTCCTTCTTCCTGGAGGATTTCTATAACTTTCTCCATGTTGGTCATTGTTGTGGTCATAAGGGCGCTCATGGATATGAGATCAGCCTTGTGTGCTTTTGCGGTTTCCACAAATTTTTCAATAGGAACATCCGCCCCAAGGTCAATCATTTCAAAACCACCGGCACTGAGCATTGTTTTTACAAGGTTCTTGCCAATGTCGTGCACGTCTCCTTCAATTGTTCCTATAACTCCTACAGCCTGCATACCCTCTCCTTCTTTTGACATTTCAGGGGAAAGAATATCCATACCTGCATACATTGCTCCTGAGGCAAGGAGTAAGTGGGGTACAAAAGCTTCTCCTTTCTCATACTGGTCGCTTACAATAGCCATTCCTCTTGCAAGCCCATTTACAATAGCATCGTAGGGATCGACACCTTCTTCCAGGGCTTTGTGAGCCAGTTCTTCTGCAAGATCATCGTCTCCATCGACGACAGCTTCCGCTAATTGGTTTAAAATATCTGCTGCCATAAAAACGGTCCTCCATTTTTAGAAATTTAGAAGTTATTCCCTGGTTAACAGTAATTTGCTCGAATCGGGGTCTGCTCTGACTGCCTTGCAGCCAGCTATGACTGTTAACTTATACACCCATACATTAACTCTAAAACATATAACATAAACGCAGAGATCAGATTAACGAAGTTAACCTCTCTCCTGTTGTTTAATTTCCTGTATTCTCCTGATTTTACACAATCTTCTGATTCAATAAGATTTCCTGATTTCATTAACAATTGTAATCCTGAAACCTTATCCAATTTTACGAGTTTACCTGATTTTCCCGGGCAGCTTCATTCCATCATGGATTGTCATCAGATCAAAGCCTTTGATCAAATCAGCAGCATAATCAAATTTCTATAATCAAGATTTATATAATAAAGTTAGTATAATTAAAATAACAAATATTAAAAATAACAAATATTAAAAATAACAAATCAAATTAGTGATACAAAATTAAGATTGAAATAGATAAGTTAAATGCATTCAAATAACAAAATAATGCTTTTGGATCACATATCGCTTATAAGGGTTATTTATAATCCCAAAGCCTGAAACCGGCATAAAATAAAACTTTGATTTCTTCTATGTTCTTTTAGAGACTTTTTTTATCTTTTCTTTTTATTATATAACCAGCATTCTATAATAGATGAAATTCTGGCAATTATTCGGTTACACAGGGAATGATGAAACTTATATAAAGCGATAAAACATACTTTAATTAATTGTTAATTCAGTTAAGTGGATTGAAGCATTTCAACAGGCAAGAACCTGATGGTGAATGTATGAATAAATACCTGAGAATATTTTTAATTCTTGTACTTGTTTTGTTAGCTTCAGTAATATTCTTTTACGGGGGAATATTTTTTGTATTAACATATAATAATCAGGCTGATTACTATTCCGAAGGAATCAATCTTGGCTCTTCAGAATATTATAACAGAGCTCTGGCCAATGCCAGGGAAGCAGGATATAAAACGGAACTCTATTATGTAAACGCTAAAGAAAATGAAATCCAGCGTTTTTATCCTGGACCCAGTGAGGAGCTTGATTCCAGGCTTGGGCCTGATTATATAGTAAATTCTCTGGAAATTTACAATTCTAATTCAGCATGGCTTTCAATATCTCCTTTAACAAATGGCGAATCAAAAGTTTCTTTCTATAACAACTATAATGCTGAATCTGGTTTTGAGTCGGTCAACACTATACAGTCTGCTTCCGACAGGCAATGGGTGGCTGGATTATTTAAGACAATTTTTGGGCTTGATGAAAACAGAATTAATACTTATCTTCCGCAAGATAATTCGAACGCTGTTATTTTTAATAATGTAAATGTAGTTGAGCCCCTTAATTTTACAGAAACTCGCAGATATCTTGCTGAACAGGCTACAACCCACGCTTTTAACACTCAAACATCCGGAGAAGGAAGCTGCTCAGAAGTATTTTCCAGGGGAAACCAAAAGTCAGGAGCCATAAATTATATTGTTCCCAACACGGAAATAAGCCATAAAGAAGGCTTGAAAACTTATATTGTAAAAATTGACCAGCTTGGCGGGCTAATTCTTAAATTAAATCTTGGGCCAGCAAGCTCTGGGGATAAAGTACCTGAAGAAGAATATAGAGCCGTGTTCAAACAAATGTTTAAAGCCCTTGGGCTTCCCCCTGAAAAGGTCGATGACATCAAATTCGATTATATGGGGTCTGTCTGGTAATAATCTGGTAATAAAGTACTGCAATTTCTTGTTTCTTTAATAATACTCTCTACCTACAAAAAATGTAATGAAGAAAAGATGAAGTAAAAAAAGAAAAGATAAAGAAAGGAAAGATAAAGAAAAAAATGATGAAGTAAAGAAAAGATAAAGATGAAACGACAATTATCTATTGTTGATTTAACTAAAGTATTAAACGGCTGAAGTAATTAGTCTGGCAAAATTTCCAGATTCAGGTTTTCAAACATTTTCGCATTCTATTTCCTTTATTTCCCTGGAATTTTTCATGTAATGCAGGAACAAATCTTCTCCCCATTTAAGAGCGGTTTTTTCCAGGCTCATCATTGCGTGGTTATGATATATTCCGTTCTTATAGAAGAGAGAAAGAGCCATGAAATGGTCTGTTACAACGCTTGAAGCTACTTTTACAGAGCAGTCGCAGACAAATATTTTTGCATTATCCCGGGTCAGGTACTCTTTAAGGGAAGCGCTGTACTCTTTTTTCAACCTTTCAAAGACAGGTTTTGTGATTATCAGGGAGATATTGGTGCCTGCTTTGATTAATTCGACATAGGTCGACGGGTATGCAGGGTTAAAATAGGAAGAGACTTCCATTACCTGAACTGAACTTGCCAGTTTTTCTTCGATTTTCTGAGGGATTTCGTACATCCTGTCAAGGTCTGGTTCGATAAATTCGCAGTGTCCAAGCTCATCAATTCTATCCAGAAGATATGGCGGGATTGCATTGATATTATGGTTTTCCCAGTAATCCATATTTTCTGAGAATACCTCAAGGGTATTCAGGAGTGGGCTCATCTTTTTAACAACAACTTTTCCTATTTCCGAGAGCTTATATAGGTCATCTTCGTGAATAATAAGCCCCTGGCTAATAAGAATCTTTATCTGGGTCATAATCGCGCTTGAAGTAACGTTCAGAATATCCTTTATCTCATCGATATTCCGGGGCTCCTCCATCAAGAGCAAAAGAAGGTCCTTCCGCTTGTCCGAAAGGAAAAGTGTGCCCAATAGTTCGAGTTTCATTCTAAATCTCCAGCCGCATCTTAGAACATTTTAATTTTATACATCTACTTCCGTGTTGCAGTTATATTGAAATGCAAGTTTCAATTAAACTTTGATTAAATTTTAGTCTATTTTGAGGTTAACTTTAGCTTAATCTTAATTTATTAAGCTCAGATTTAATTTAATCTCAGCCTGATTATCTCGTTTAATCTTATACTGCCAGGTTTACATCTTCTTTTTTGGAAGTCTTACATGCACAGTGCTTCCTGAACCTTCTTCACTTTCAACCCAGATCTCCCCTTTATGGGCATTGACAATATCTTTACAAATATAGAATCCGGATTCAAGGCCCTGATATCTGCGAGAAAGCGAATCATCAACCTGGTAGATTCTATGAAACAGGTGAGGGATAAGCCTTTTCTGGATACCTGTCCCACTGTCTTTTACCATTACATGGACTGTGTCTTCCTCTTCTCTGGCTTTTATTTCCAGGATCCCGCCCTGTGGGGTGAACTTGATCGCATGTCCAATGAGTGCCGTGAAAAGTTCGGTCAGTTTATTTTTATCTCCCCTGATAGGGGGCAGGACAGCAGGCAGTTCTTTTTTAAAACTCAAGCCTTTTTCATCAATCAGGAGAATCTGGTTGAGATATGCATCCGAAAGGACTTTCTTAAGTTCGACATCTCCAAAAGAGTATTCGATTTTTCCTGCCTGCTCAAGACTCATGTAAAGCAGGGAATCCACCATGTGTCTCAGCCTTTCCGAACTGCTGATAACGGCATCTATGGCTTTTTGCTGCTGGTCTTCGACTGCTTCCCATGTCTCATAATCTATAATCTTTTTGAAATCAAGTTTAAGATGAGGCAGGCTTTCATTTACGAATTCGGCTTTTATTCTGTTAAGTGATCTGAGTTCGTCATTTGCTTTTGAAACGTCTTCAGAATAAGTTTTTAGAGCATCCTCAAGCTGTTTTCTCTGAATAAGCTGCCACATCCCCTGCATAAGCAGGGTAAGCTGGCGCAGGTCTGATTCATCGTAGGGTTCATCCTTGTTTCCTACCCCTGCAACCGCAACGATTCTTTCCCCATCAAAGATAGGGACATTCATATGCCTTGTGAGATGCACATGGTTTTTCGGGTATCCCTTTTTCAGAGGACTTGGAACTGTATAGTCATTAGTAATAATCGACTTGCGCTGCCTTACTGCTTCTCCCCAGAGCCCTGTGGTTTTTAAAGGATAAATGAAACTCTTATCTTCAATAGTGCATTCTTCCATTGCACTTTTTGACCAGGAATGCATTATCAATGAAGTTTCATAGGCATCCATAAATGCAAGGTATCCAAGTTTACTGCCTGTAAGCCTTACAGCTTCTTCGCGGGCAAAATCCGTTATCTCTTTTAAGGAAGCCCCTGTCATCTGGTTTAATTTTACAAGGGCTTCAAGTCTGGCTTCATTTAATTTCTGGGCAGCTTCGGCTTTTTTCCGCTCTGTAATATCCCTGGCAACCGAAAGGATAGTTTTCTTTCCGTCGTAATCGATAATCCTGGCACTCACTTCAAGTGGGACTACAGTCCCATCCTTACAGACTGCGCCTGCATTATAAATTCTTGAGCCTTCACTCTGGATTTTTTTGAGGTTTTCCCGTACAGAAGCCCAGTATTCTGCAGGAATTATTTCTTCGGCTTCCATTTTCAGGATTTCTTCCTTACTGTACCCAAGCCGGTTTACTGCTGACTGGTTCACATCAAGATAGCTTTTTCCTTCAGGTTCCCGGATATAAAGGTGGTCATTGATATTATTGAAAACAGTTCTGAACTTATGTTCGGATTCCTTCAGGGTGTCGTCTGCCAGTTTGTGTTCGATTGCAATAGCCGCCAGTTGAGCATTTATTTTCATGAAATCCAGGTCTTCTTTCTCCGGCCTATGCACTTCTCTATAGTACATGGAAAAGACTCCCAGAATTTCTCCGGAGGAAGAAATAATTGGCTCAGACCAGCAGGCCTTTAAATGCGCTTTGGCTGCAAGCTCTCTATATTCAGTCCAATATGCATGTTCCTGAATATTATCCACCGTTATTCGTTTTTTCATATAAGCTGCAGTCCCAAAGGAAGCTGCTCCGAATCCTACCTCAATTCCGTTTGTTTTTTGGACAAAGTAACTTGGAAGTCCAGGGGCAGCCGAATAGTAGAGATATTTTTTCTCTCTGTCAAGCAGCATTACCGAACATATGGACCCTGGCCTTATACTTTCAACATTCAATATAAGCTTAAGAAGAACTTTTTCAAGGGCAGACCCGGATGCCAGTTCCTCAAGCACAGTATTTTGCCCTTTTATCATCTCTTCTGCCAGTTTCCTTTCCGTTATATCCAGGACAATACCCTGATAATTGATGACTTCTCCTTTGTCATTCCTTTTAATCAGGGTTCTGTCGTCTATATGCCTTACCTTTCCTGACTTTGTCAGGATCCGGTACTCCTAGGTGCACTCCTTATATCCCTCCCTTGAGAACTTTGCGACTTCCGCACGAATCCTTTCCCTGTCTTCAGGGTGAATAAGGTCTTCAAATTTTATTTTTCCGGAAGTAAAATCCTCAGGTGTATACTCCAGCTTTATTATATTCTCAGAGACAAATGCAACAGGCCATCCTTCTTCCGGCTTGCATAAAAACACATACACAGGGCTGCTTTTAATTATATTTTTCAATTCATTCTTATCTTTGAGAGCCTTTTGCATGGAGGTCTCTGCCTTCTTCCTCTGAGTGGCATCGCAGAGTGTACCCTGATAATGGCTTATACGCCCATCCTCATCTCTCCGGATCAGGATTTTTACCTCAACCCAGCGGATTTCTCCAGAAGCTGTGAATATTCTATATTCCTGGGTAAATTCTTTACAGTTGTCTCCAGTGCATCTGCTTATTTCTCGAGTTACTCTTTGACGGTCATCAGGATGAACAATATCCAGGTATTGAATTTTTCCAGATATGAAATCCTCAACCCGGTACCCGAATTGCCGGACATTTTCGGTAATAAGCTCCAGAGGCCAGTTTCCAGTTGATTTGCAGAGAAAAATAACTATGGGGCTACTATTTATAAGGGATTCCAGTTTCATATCTAATTGTTTCATCGCTTCATTCCTATTTTTCATTTATATGAATTACCTGCTTCCCAGGAGCAATTTTTTTATTTTCTAAGATATATTTAAAAGAGATATTTAAAAGATATCTGTTTTTCAAAATTCTATTAAAATTCTTCTTTGGAAGATATATTTCAGAACGCAATTCTCTATTATTCAATAATAATTATTAATATACTGTAATTGTTAGGAAATTTTTGTTTTATTAGAGGGACTCTAGTTTTATTTTGATCTTAAGAAATATTGAGTTTGTAATCTCAATGATTAAATTAATGTATTTAGTTTAAGGCCTGGAATTCAAATTCTTTTGAAGTATAATATAATTATTAGCATATTTATTTTTTTATTTTATCTTTAAAAATATTAATCCAGAATTCTTTTAGATGCAGCTAACTTAGCTATTTTTATCTTTTTTATTTAGTTTTTTATTTATTCCTAATTTCTTTTTTCTCCATTTTTAATTTTATTTTATCAAAGTTTAATTTAATTCTATATTTTCTATTATTCCATAATTAATCCTATATACTAAACTTAGGCTATCTTTTTTAAGCTTATTTCTTACTTTAGCGTCCTATTTTCAAGATACCTTTATATATTAGCTAGGTCTATATAGATCCTTTGAGATAAATTAGAATACCCCCAGGGGGACTACTTATAACCAAAGATAAGAGGAAAGTTCAATTTACAGGGAATTCTACATATATTGTATCCCTTCCTATTAAGTGGGTCCGGGATATAGGGCTAGAAGCCGGGGATACTCTCACTCTCAGCCCTATGCCTAACAAAACCTTGCTTATTTCTTCCAGCTCAAGTTCAAAAGAACACGCTGTACCAAAAGCAACAATTGATTATAACCACTCGGATAGCGCAGAAAATAATCTCAGGATTCTTATTTCTCATTATCTTGTAGGTTATGATTCTATTAAACTAACTACCAAGAAAGGTTTCAGTGCTTACGATCGCAAGTATATCAAGGACTCTGTCCGCCAGAAGTTGATAGGGCTTGAACTTGTGGAAGAGTCCAGAAATGAACTTGTTTTTCAGTGCTTGCTTAATTATAATGACCTGCCTCTTAGCCGCGTAATCAAAAACATGTACGGCCTTGTCCTTTCTATGCTTGAAGATTCCATGGCAGCCCTTCGAGACCATAATGTGGAAATTGCCGAAGATGTGATCCAGAGGGATGATGATGTAGACCGTTTCTATTTGCTTGCTGTCCGCCAGTTGAAAGCTTCAATTGAAGATATTGAACTTTCTGAAAAGATAGGAATCAGGCATCCCAGAGAGTGCCTTGGTTACAGGTTAATTACGAAGAGCATCGAGCGTGTTGGCGACCATGCAGTCAGGATAGCCAGAAATGTCCTGAAAATGGAATCCGGGATTAATGAAGAGGACCAGATTTTCAAGATGGCTGAACTTTCCCGAAAAGTCTTTGAAAGCTCAATAGATGCAATGGGACAGGAAGATCTTCAATCTATTAACAAAATTGTGGTTGAAGCCAAGAAAGTTTCCCAGTTCGGAGTTTCCCTTGAAACTAAAGGGTGCGAAGGTTCGGGTCAGATTGAATTCAGTATGGTTCTTGAAAGCTTAAGAAGGGTAGCTGAATACAGTGCTGATATTGCTGAAGTGGCAATCAATATGAATATAAAGCAGATTTGAAGATAAAATAGGTTTGAGACTCAGAGTTTCATTTCTAATTTTGATCTTTTCTTATTTTTATCTGTCCTTCTGTATGCTTTTTCCTTCCCTTTCATTCTCACGTATCAAATTTGTTTCATTTTTTATTTCAATTTTTTATAATTTTTTATCAATTTTTTATCATTTTTTATCAATTTTTTATCATTTTTTTAAATTTTTGTTATTCTTTTTTATACAACAGCTTTTCGAAACTGATATGTCCCGAGCCCTACCATAATGCAGGCTCCTATCGCGAGCCCAATAAGTCCATAAATCGGCATTCCGCCTTCAAACAGTACCCTTGTGCTGTCTATAGCATAACTGACCGGGTTAAGCCTTGCCAGTACTCTTAGCCAGGAAGGCATAACTTCATAGGGCATAAGTGCACTGCTCGTGAAAAAAAGCGGCATACTGATCATGCTATTTACGGCTGCATAACTGTCATGATCTCCAAGGTACAGGCCTATCATTGTCGAAAGGGAAGAGAAAAATACTGCAAACATGAATAGTGTCAGATATATCAGAATTACATTTAAAGGATTGAATAACCTTACCCCAAGGAAAACGGCTATCAGAAGAATCACTGTTGCCTGCAGCAGCCCTCTTACGCTGATAAAAAGGATTTTCCCGTAAAGCATACTTTCTCTGGGAGAAGGCATGGCCAGGAACTTATTTAAAAACCCCAGGATTTTATCAAAAATAATCAGGGATCCTCCCTGCAGAGAGGAGAAAAGGATTGTCATTACAAGGATTCCAGGGGTAATAAACTCAAGGTAATTTTCCGTAAATTTCGTGGGAAGGGCCAGTCCTACAAATACAAGCCAGGCTGCAGGCATCACAAGGGAGGAAATAACAGTTATTTTTCCCCGCAACCATTTTACAATATCCCTCTCAAAATAATAAAATACTGCCTTCATCATCTCCTCCTGAGCATGTTCCTGAACTGGGTTGAGTTAAATCCTACCTGTTCTTCAGGAGTCTTGACCTTCTCAAGAAAAACATCATTAAGAGAAGCATTTTCTCCGAAAGAGTTTTTCAGGTTTTCAGGCGAACCGATGGCGGCAATTTTTCCTTTATCGATAATTGCAACTCTGTTGCAGTATTTTTCTGCTTCCTCAAGGTAATGCGTAGTCATAAAAATTGTCATTCCTTCGGCTTTAAGCATCCGGATATGTTCCCAGATTTTCTTCCTTCCGCCCACATCCAGACCAAGAGTAGGTTCATCCAGAAACAAAACTTCAGGCTGATGTACAAGAGCCTGGGCAAGCTCAAGCCGTCTTCTCATTCCTCCCGAATATCCTGCTACAAGGTCACTGGCCCGATCTGAGAGTCCCATCATTTCGAGCACCTCTTCAACCTTGGAATTCCTGTTCGGAATCCCATAGAGTTTTGCATAAAGCATAACGTTTTCTCTGCCTGTGAGTTTTCGGTCCACAGCCATATCCTGAGGGACATAGCTTATCTTTGACCTCACTTTCTTTGAGTCTTTCACAATATCAAAACCGCAGACTTTTGCAGTTCCACTGCTGGGTTTTAGCAAAGTTGTAAGCATCATAACGGTTGTGCTTTTGCCTGCCCCATTGGGCCCAAGCAGCCCAAAGATCTCATTTCCAATCTCAAGGTCAATATTATCCACAGCAACCAGGTTCCCAAAGGATCTGGATAATTTTCTAATTTCTATCACAGGTACCCCTTTGTAATCTTATAAACAGGCCTTAGCCCTGAGGTATAATAAATACTACTTATAAATCCGACGTGTATGAATAGTATAAAAGCAGTTTTATGATTCCAATACTTAAGGCTGCAAAAAAATAGCTTTTAATCTAGCATGTTAAGAACTGACTCTGTCTTAAGTAATTACAATAAGCTTTAAACTATCTATATACTGGAAAAAAGTCCAGAATTTCTGAATTTCAAAAATTATTAAAATTGGCTTTCTGTCTGCTCGCAACAAAAGCGAAAAAGTTCATATATGTAGAAAAATTACAAATATTACTAGAGAAATATTCTCAAAATAAACCTCCAGCTAAAAATTGCTGTTTTGGTGCTCGGAATTTTAGATTAATGGCTTTAGTTTCAAGAATGCCGGTTTATTCTTTTTAGGAAAACAGGATTTTAAAGCTTAAAAATCAAATATTTGATCGTGTCGGTTTTATTCTTCATCTTGTGGAACTGGCATTTAAAGATGACCTTAAATTCAGAAATCTGTTCGGAGCTTTTTTCAGACAGCTTATTAAAGAATTCGGAATTATTTTTATACAAAGTTTAACTTTTAACAAAAGATATATGTCTATCTAGAGTTGTAAACCATGCCTATGGATTTTCAGATATTGGATGCAGATTATGAGGTGATTAATGACAGCGGACCCGTCGTCCGGCTCTTCGGCAGAGGAGTGGACGGCAAAAGTGTTTGCTGTTTTGTCCCGGATTTTGAGCCTTACTTTTATCTTAAAGCTTCAGGAGACTTGCATGAGGTCGCCAGGCTAATAACAGAGAATTTTGCGCAGGTAAAAAGAGTCGAAATTGTAGAAAAATTCGAGCCTGTAGGATACCAGAACACAAAAAAAGCAATGCTCAAAATTACAACCAATCTGCCAAGAGATGTCCCTGAAATCAGGGATGAAATTCTGAAAATCCAGGAAATTACAGGAACTGAAGGGATCTGGGAAGTCTATGAAAGTGACATTCTCTTCAGGAACCGTTTTTTAATTGATAAGGGTCTCGGAGGCATGGTATGGCTTTCAGCAGAAGGAAAACCTGTAGACCCTGCAAGATATCTGCGTCCAGGATCTTCAGGAGGGACTCGCTGTGAAAATTATGCCTGCGACGCATCGATTCTTGCATCTGAATTCAAAAGGGTTGAAAACCTGACGATAGCTCCTCTTAAGTATCTTTCTTTTGACATAGAATGTCTGCCCCTGGATGGAGGGATGCCTTCTCCTGATGTTTCTCCCATAATTATTATGAGCTTTTGTTTCGAGCCGGAATATAGGGGACATAAAACCCTTGTGCTTGTAGCAAAACCTGCGGAAGGCATGGATGGGGATGTCATTTGCTGTAAAAATGAAACGGAAATGCTGAACCGTTTCTTTGAAATTTTCTGCGAATATGACCCTGACCTTGTTGTGGGATATAACCAGCAGGATTTCGATATTCCTTATATTACAGACAGGGTAAAAACTCTGGTTGCAAAAGGAGAAGCTATAAACGCTGTTGTAGGCAGGGACGGGAGCAGGATCGGGTATCGTAGGTTCGGACTTATTACAAGGACCGAGATGAAAGGAAGAGTAGTAGTCGATGGGCTTCCTCTTATAAGAAAAGCCTTCAGCCTTAAACAATATACTCTGCGTACGGTTTCAAGAGAAATCCTGAACAGGGATAAATTAGACGTCCCTCCTCTTGAGATGGAAGAATACTGGAACGATAAAGGGGAGAAATTCAGACAATTTATCGATTATGCCAGACGAGACTCGGAACTTGCCCTTGAACTCATTCTTAAATTGAGGCTCCTTGACAAATATATCGCTCTTGCTCAGGTAAGCGGAAGCCTGCTCCAGGAAATTGTTGATGGGGGCCAGACTTCTATGGTTGAAACTCTTCTTCTTAAAGAGTTTGGATCAAGAGACAGAGTACTCCTGCCTAAACCGGCAGATGATGTTTCTGCTGAGAGGTTTGAAATGAGTTCGGATCTCAAAGGAGGAGAAGTCCTTGAACCTAAAAAGGGACTTTTAGAAAATGTCCTTATCCTTGACTATAAATCCCTTTATCCAACTATCATGATGGCGCACAACCTCTGTTATACTACTGTAGTTACAGATGACAGGCCTGATGGAAAAACTATCAGGCCGCCTTCAGGAGGGGAATTTGTCCCACCTGAGATTTTCAAAGGGATTGTCCCATCTATTCTTGAAGATTTACTCAATCAGAGGACTCAGACAAAGAAAAGAATGAAGCTTGCCGCTGATGAAAATGAATACAGAGTCCTTGATGCGACTCAGCTCGCTTTAAAAATCCTGTTAAACAGTTTTTACGGCTATTCCGGATATGCCAGAGCAAGATTATACAGCCTTACCCTTGCAAACGCAGTAACCAGTTTTGGAAGACATAATATCTTGAATACCAAGAATATTATCAATAATACTATAGGTAAAATAGTCCTCAGAAACGGAACAGCTTTACTTCTGAGCGAAGCCGGAGAAGCTTTCCCTTCCGATAAAATAATCGGGCTTTCAGTAGCATACGGAGATACGGACAGTGTTTTTGTGCACTGCGCATCCAGGGCTGACCTCTCCCTTGAAGAAATAAGCCTTGTGGGAAAGAGACTTGCAGATATTGTTTCTGCCTCTTTGCCTGACCCTATGGAACTGGAATTTGAAGCTATTGCAAAGCGTGCAGTGCTCATTGCAAAAAAACGTTATGCACTCTGGCTTTTTGAGCCCAAAAATTCGGGCTGGGTAGATAAAATCAAAGTTAGTGGAATGGAAACCGTTCGAAGAGACTGGTGCGAACTGACTTCAATAACTCTTAATACTGTACTTCAACTTGTACTTATTGATGGTAACGTTGATAAGGCAGTTGAATACGTGCGCAAGGTTGTGAATGATGTCCGCAATCTTGACCCTGGAAGAGATACTGAACTTATAGATAAACTTGTGCTCACACGTACGCTTACTCGAAGAACAGACAGTTACAAGAATAAACAGCCCCATCTGACTGTCGTAGAAAATCTAAAAAAACGGACAGGGATTTTCCCCTCAATAGGTACCAGGGTTCCCTTTGTAATTGTTGCAGGAAAAGGTCTTTTTGTAGATCGGGCTGAAGACCCTGACTATGTCCGGGAAAAAAATATCCCTATCGATGTTGACTATTATATTAAAAAGCAGATCCTGCCTCCTGTAGAACGTATTCTCGAAGTTTTTGGAGTAGATACATCTGTTCTTGATTTTGATTCAAAACAAAAAGGGCTCTTCGATTTTGATACTGAAAGCTATGAAGATGAGGACCTGGAAGAAGAGAGTCTTGAAGAAGATGGTCTGGAGGGAGAAGATCTGGAAGGCGAGAATCGGGAAGAGATCTTTTCCGAAGATGAGAATAAAGAAGAGGGCATAGAAAGTGTAGAAAAAGAGGATATAACAAATAAAGAAGGTGAAGAAGAAGTCCCGCAGAAACCTGCATATACGTCAAATGGGAAGGCTGGGCAGAGTTCGCTTTTTGATTTCTAAGTTTTTAGACTTATCTTTTTAATTTTAAGTTTTTTCTCTGGCTTTTTATTATTTCTGGTTTAATTTTATTTATTTCTTTTTAGGTTTAGCTAGATACATTTAAATTTTAGCTTCTTCTTGTCGAAAAACCCTGCATCTTTTTTCCATATAATTTGCATTTATCTATATTTTATATAGCATTTATATATCTAACTGTTTTACTCAATAATCTTTACCGATATATACTTCTCTATATTATATATTGGGAATCTTTATATTCCCTTCTTATTTTATAGTGCATTGTTCGTAAACAAATTAGATACATTGTATTGTTGAATTAGATGTTTTCCAAATTAAATCTAGATCGTTAAATTATGATTTATTTAAGGAGTACGTGGAATATGGCTAATAAATTAAAAACATATACAATCCTCACATTAGTTGTTCTTGGACTTGTATTTATGGGGATTGGATGTACAGGAAATGAGAACGGTGAGAATTCTGCCCCTGTTGAAGAGACTACTTCAGAAGGAGCTCCTGCAGCAGACACTCCTGCAGAACCTGCTGGTGCAGCAGAGGAACAGAGCATTACCCTCAAAGGCTCTGATACTGTCCTTCCCCTTGCCCAGGCTGAAGCTGAAGAGTTTATGATTGCAAACTCCGAAAAAAGCGTAACTGTTACTGGTGGCGGATCCGGAGTAGGGATCACAGCCCTTATTGACGGCGAAGTGGACATTGCAACTGCATCGAGGGAAATGAAACCTGATGAGATGGACGCTGCTAAAGCAAATGGAATTAATCCTGTGGAGCACACAATTGCTTACGATGGAATCTCAGTAATCGTAAACCCCCAAAACCCTGTTTCTGAACTCACTTTTGACCAGCTTCGCGGAATTTATAATGGAAGCATCAGCAACTGGAAAGATGTCGGTGGAGAAGACAGGCCAATAGCAGTAATTTCAAGAGACAGCAGTTCTGGAACCTATGAGTACTTTAAAGAAGCTGTTTTGCTTGATGATGAATATCGTCCTGATGCACTCACTCAGCCTGCTACAGGTGGAATTGTTGGGGAAGTTTCCCAGAATCCAAATGCAATCGGATATATTGGAGTTGCATACCTTGATGATACTGTAAAAGCCTTAAACCTGGATTCAGGAAATGGTTTTGAAGCCCCTACTTCTGAAAATATCATCAGCGGCGCATACCCACTTTCAAGACCTCTCTATTTCTACACCAATGGAGAACCCTCAGGGCTCACAAAGGAGTTTATTGACTACGTTATGAGCGAAACAGGGCAGACTATAGTAAGTGAAGTTGGATATTTCCCTGTGCAGAAATAAACTTGCTAAAATGTTAGCAACTATCAGAATATTACTGAAATATTATTAAAAAAATTTTAAAATACACGCTAAGGGAAAAACATGTTTGACAGAAAGTATAAGGAAAAAGTTATCGAATCCGGGCTTTTCTCGGTTAGTGCTCTTACGGTCGTTATCCTTTTCCTTATATGTCTCTTTTTATTCAGAGACAGTTTACTACTTTTTGAAAGTACGTCTCTTCCGGACTTTCTTACAGGAAAGTTCTGGTATCCTACATCAGTAAATGCACAATTCGGATTATTACCTCTCTTCTTAGGTTCTCTTCTTGTTACTGCAGGGGCAATCCTTTTTGCAGTGCCTATAGGGATTGCTTCTGCAATTTACATTGCTGAGATCGCCCCTCCAAAACTTGCGGAAATTCTAAAACCTTTTATCGAAATTCTTGCAGGGATTCCTTCTGTAGTGTTCGGGTTCTTTGGGCTTGTTGTCCTTGTCCCTCTGGTGCAGAACACTTTTAACCTGCCTACAGGACAAACAGCATTAACCGGTTCCATTATGCTTGGAATTATGGCGCTTCCTACAATAATTACTATTTCGGAAGACGCTATCAGCTCAGTTCCAGGCACTATTAAACAGGGGTCTCTGGCCCTTGGAGCTACCCGCTGGCAGACTATATACAAGGTCATAGTTCCTGCTGCTCTTTCAGGAATTTCCGCAGCCGTAATGCTCGGAATCGGGAGAGCTATAGGTGAGACAATGACTCTTATGATGGTTACAGGAAATACTGCAGTTATACCTGCTTTCCCCGGAGGGATTCTTGACCCTGTAAGGACAATGACTGCAACTATAGCCCTTGAAATGGGAGAGGTTCCTCAAGGAAGCGATCATTTCCATGCTCTTTTTGCTGTAGGATCCGTGCTTTTCATTATAACTTTCCTGATTAACCTGATTGCGGATTCGATCAAAAAACGGTATAAGTTTAAGGTGGACTGAGATGGGATTTAATTTGCCAGCAAATGAGAATGATCATAAATCCATTCAGGTTCAAAGTGGACTGAGCATGGGATTAAATGCAAAAATGACTGAAAAAATAGCCTTTGCGCTGCTCAGCCTATCGGCATTGCTTGTAGCCGGATTTGTTGTAATTCTCCTTGGCTATATTATCTATAACGGATACAGCGCAATTAGTATTGAATTCCTTACTGAAATGCCAAAAAGAATGATGACTCAGGGAGGGATTTATCCTGCAATTGTGGGTACTCTGCTTCTTATTGTAGGTTCGATGGCCGCAGCTCTTCCCGTGGGAATAATGGCTGCTATCTATCTTAATGAATATGCAGGAGAAAACCGGATTACATGGATTATAGAAATGGCAATAAATAATCTGGCAGGAACTCCTTCTGTAGTTTTCGGGCTTTTCGGGCTGGCCCTTTTTGTTAAATATTTCGGGTTCGGATCTTCGCTTCTTGCGGCTTCTCTTACTCTTTCTCTCCTGATTCTGCCTGTAATTATTCGTTCTACTGAGGAAGCTTTAATTGCAGTTCCAAATGAATACAGGGAATCTTCTCTTGCCCTTGGAGTCAGTAAATGGCAGACCATAACTCATGTAGTATTGCCTGCGGCCGTTCCGGGTATTGTTACAGGTTCTATTCTAAGTATTGGAAGAGTTGCAGGAGAAACAGCTCCTATTCTGCTTACAGGTGCAGCTTATTTCCTGCCAAGGTTGCCTGATTCGATCTATTCCCAGTTCATGGCCCTTCCTTACCATCTTTTCGTACTCGCAACAGCAGGAACTAATATCTCACAGACCCGTCCCCTTCAGTACGGAACCGCTCTTGTTCTGTTAATTATTGTCCTGGGCTTGAATGTGATAGCTGTTCTAATCCGCAGACATTATAGACAGAAATTAAAAATATAATAATTCTGAATTTAATATATTAAAAATGAAAATTTAAAATTTATATTTTAAAATTAATTTAAATTTTATGATACGAATGTCTGATAAATTAGAAACTAGAAAAATTTCCAAAAAATTCTCCTGTAAATTCCAAATGATCTTTCTGTAAGTTCCAAATTTCATATTATATTTTGAGGTCGATAAATGACTGAAATTATTCAAAACGTAGTTGAGCCTCAATTCAAGCCCCAGATAGAAGTAAAAGAACTAAACCTGTGGTATGGGGAAAAACAGGCTCTTAAAAATATTTCCGTAAATATCCCGAGAAATAGTGTAACTGCCCTTATAGGCCCTTCAGGTTGCGGCAAATCAACTTTTATTCGCTGTTTAAACAGGATGAATGATCTTATTAAAAACTGCAGGATAGAAGGCAAAATTTTAGTTGAAGCCGAAGACATCTACGGCCCGAATGTGGATGTTGTCGAACTCAGAAAACAAATAGGTATGGTTTTTCAGAAACCCAACCCTTTTCCCATGTCTATTTACGATAATATTGCATATGGGCCGCGTATTCATGGGGTAAATAAAAAGGATATGGACGCAGTTGTTGAAAATGCTCTCCGTTCAGCCGCGCTCTGGGATGAGACTTCGGAGAGGCTTAAGTCGCCTGCTCTTTCCCTTAGTGGAGGGCAGCAGCAAAGGCTCTGTATAGCCCGGACCCTTGCAGTAAAACCTAAAATTCTGCTCTTTGATGAACCTACAAGTGCCCTTGACCCGATTTCCACTGCAAAAATCGAAGACCTTATAATGAACCTTAAAAAAGATTATACAATAGTAATTGTAACTCATAATATGCAGCAAGCCGCAAGAATCTCAGATTATACAGGATTTTTCCTTATGGGAGAACTGGTTGAGTTTGGCCAGACCAGGCAAATTTTCCATAATCCTAAAAAGCGAAGTACTGAGGATTATATTACTGGCAGGTTTGGGTGATCAAAAATGGTTAGAGAAAGATATTTAACTCAATTGGATTTGCTTAAAAAATCCGTCCTCTCCCTTGGAGAAATGGTCGAACTGATTTTTAATAATTCAATGGTCTCAGTCATTGATCTTGATAGAGAACTTGCTCAAAAAACCCTCGCTCTTGAAGCAGAGGTTGAAAAACTTGAGGAAGGAATTGAAGTTTCTATTTTTGACCTGCTAGCCCTTCAACAGCCTATGGCCAGAGATCTCAGGCTTATTGTATCTACTCTCAAAATCTCAGCTGATCTTAAAAGAATTGTAGGACTCTCAATCAATATTGCCAAAATTCCTGGAAAAATTGAAGGAGAACATATAAAACCTCTTTTAGACACGAAAAGAATGGCAGATATTACGGCATATATGTTAGAAAATTCCCTGAAAGCTTTTGAGATACAGGATCCTGAACTTGCAAAACAGGCAGCATCCAGAGACGATGAAGTCGATAAGCTCTTTTATACAGTATGGGTTGAGCTAATAGAAATGATGGCAAACGATACAAGTATCATTTCCAAAGCTACATATTTGCTTTTCCTGATCCGGTATATTGAGAGAATTGCAGACCACTGCTGTAATATCTGTGAAAGCATTGTGTATTTCACGACAGCAGAACATATCAAATTAAACTGAAACCGCTCTTAGCTTTTCTTTTAATTTTTTCCTTTTTAGTTTTCTTCTTTTTTTCAATTTTCCTCTCCTCTTTTCCTTATGTTGATTATTATATTGATTATAGCAATTGTATTTTTATTCAATTTCATATCATTCTCTTTCCCCTGTTTTTCTTTCAATAATTCTCAGATGCTATGTTTTAAGTATACTTATAAGCATATAGACGCCCATGCCTGATATTTTCATCAAGAATACAAGAATTTATTATAATAATTCTCTTCAACCTGCCGAGCTTTTAATAGAACGAGGCAAAATCATTAAAATTGCAAAAGACCTGAGGGTTCCAAGTTCGGATCTGGTTATAGATGCCGAAGGGGCTCTTACTCTGCCTGCGGGAATCGATGTCCATGTACATTTCAGAGACCCGGGGCTGAATGCAAAAGAAAACTGGTACACTGGTTCCTGCGCGGCTGCTGCCGGCGGGATTACTACTGTTATCGACCAACCAAATACAATTCCTCCTACAACTGATAGGCGATCCTTTGAGCAGAAGCTAAAACTTGCCAGGACAAAATCTATTGTCGACTTCGGGATTAATGGGGGGGTTACAGGAAACCTTGAAAAATTAAAAGAGCTCTGGAAATTAGGAGTTACAGCCTTCGGGGAAATTTTTATGGCTGAATCTACGGGCGGGCTAAATATTGATGAAGAAACCTTTGAAGAAGCCCTTGCTGAGATTAAAAACCTTGATGCGCTTGCAACTATTCATGCAGAGGATGATAAGATGCGGCTTGAACTTGAAGGGCTGTTGAAAGGAGATGTTTCTCCGGAATATCATTCAAAAGTACGTCCCAATGCCTGTGAAGCGGCTGCTGTCCAGAAAGCTCTTGAGCTTATATCGAAATTAAAGGTCAGGGCACACTTCTGCCATATCAGCACCCTTGAAGCTGTAGGCATGATCCGAAAGGAAAAGTACCTTGCAAAAAGAGACAGAAAAGAACCTCTATTTACTTCGGAAGTAACTCCCCACCATCTTTTCCTTTCAACAAGGGACTGGGGTAGGTTAGGAGTTTTTGGAAAAATGAACCCCCCTTTGCGTGGAAATCATAGTATTAAAGCGCTTGTAAATGCAATAAATGATGGGACTATTGACATAGTGGCCTCGGATCATGCTCCGCATCTGGAATCCGAAAAAGATGTTGATATTAAAGTAGCTCCATCCGGAGTTCCGGGTGTCGAGACGCTTATGCCGCTTATGCTCGCTGCAGTTAAGAAAAATATCCTACCTCTAGGGCAGATGATTATGCTTACAAGCTGGAATCCGGCAAAAGCTTTTGGACTTGATGATCTGGGCAAAGGCAGGCTTGAAGTAGGCTTTGATGCAGACCTGATAATTGTGAATCCTCGAGAACTTCAACCTATTAAAGCTGAGATGTTGCACAGCAAAGCTAACTGGACACCTTTTGAAGGGATGGAAGCGGTTTTCCCACAGTATACCATATCAAGAGGTGAAATTATCTGGATGGAAGAAGCTATTTCCGCAAAGCCGGGAAGAGGGAATTTCCTGGAAGGTAGAGGGAAAAGATTTGAGAGTGAAGGAGATTTAGAGGATTTATAAGCGCATTCTGTACAAAATAAGTGTGGATTTCTTTAAAAAAGAAGTTTTCTAAAATTATTATGAAATTTATTATTTTTGAAAATTAATTAAAATCTGAAAATTTAAAAATTAAGTATAAGAAAAGAGAAAGTTATGAATTAATTTTTTTCTTTTTTAATGGTATTCGATTGAATCTAACTGAGTTTGCAGAAGTTCCTGGTGTTTCTTTTCAAGGAACTTATAAACTGCTCCATGGGTAGCTCCGTCGAGAAGCATCTTTATGGCGGTCCTTATTATAGTGTTCTGTTCAGGATAGCCAAGTATGGACACTGTTTTTCCGTATACTGAGATCTTAACGTTTATCAGAGTTTCTGCAAGCTCTCTGGTCCTGCCACTCCTTCCAATGATCCTGCCTTTTACGCGTTGCAGTTCTTTTGGAGTGGTGGCAACATCCGAAAGGTCGATAACCTCAAGCATAAGCATATCGTCATCCAGAAGTTGAAATGACTTTTCAGGACTGAATCCCCTCCCTATAGCTTTTAAGGTATCAAGAATTCTGAATTCTTTTAATGGATCATCCTCGCAGGTCACATCTATTTTCCCGCTGTCACTATCAATATCCAGTTGACATGCAGTTTTGTCCTCAAGGAAAGTTTTTGTTTCTCCTTTGGGGCCTATAACTACTCCGACTCTTTCTTTTGGGATTTTGACATATTGGGTCATATTATTCCGCCTGTATTTTAGAAAGTAATTCTTCAGGTCTGTCCTTGATCCCGTAGCGGCTGAAAAACCTCAGTATATTCTGTATATCTCTGTAAAGAAACTCCCGAGCTCCTGGGTGCTCAAGCGTAACTGATTGTCCCATGTCGATAAATATAGGACTCAGGTTTTCAGGGTCGATCAGGATATTGTATTCGCTCAGGTCAGCATGTACAAGATTTGCATCTTTGTATAAAAGCCGCATATATTCAACTATTGTATTAAAGACAGCTTTTGCATCCTCATCTTCAAGAGGAACATTTTTCAGGAGAGGATAAGGCCTTTCATTTTCCCCCATAAACTCCATAATAAGAATGTTTTTTTCAGTCAGTAATGGCTCAGGAACTCTCACGCCTGCACTTTTTGCGCGTTTCAGATTCTGAAACTCTTTGCGTGTCCAGGCAAAAATTATGTCTCGCTTGTTATTCCGGATGTTTGTAAAGCGAGGATCTTTCATGATATAAGCGTCCATCGCTTTAAAAGTGCTGCTGGCAATTCTGTATATTTTTATGGCCAACTCTTTTTCCGGACCTTCCGCATAAAAAACATTTGCTTCCTTACCAGTACTGATAGAGCCCCCCAAAGCTTTTATTATACCTTTGTTCGAGAGAGTATAAAGGATTTTAAGAGTGGGCACATCAAATACATTTTCTTCTACTTTCAGCCGCTCAGAGTCTTTTTCTCTTGCACGCGATTTGTCTTTGGCGGTATCAATTCGCCTTATTTTCTTTTCCTGGTCCATCCCTGCATTATCCTTTTAAGTATCCTTTCCTCTCAAGCCAGTCTACCTGGGGTCTTGTATATTTCCAGATCACGTCAGCTTTTTCATTTTGGAATTCCCAGGGTACGACGATAACAACGTCTCCCTCCCTTATCCAGGTCTTTTTCTTCATTGAACCTGGAATTCTCCCCATACGGACAACCCCATCCATGCAGCGCAGCCTCAGTCTGTTTGCCCCAAGCAGACTTTCTACTGTAGCAAGGATCTCATTGTTGTCTCTGCGTGGGATACGTACTCTTGTGACGGTTTCTTCTGTACCGGGCTTAGCTCCTCTGGATGTAGGTTTTTTTAAATCTGCCAGTGTGATACCTCATTTTTTCCTGTTAATTTAATACTGTTTTTTACTTTTATGCCCTTAAGCACCTTTATATATCTTTTTTCGGCTCCTTAAGGTTATTCGTCATGCAGCTTTCAACTTGTTGTTGCTATTTTAATGCTGCGCTTTTCAGGTTTCTTCTTATTTTCTCTTAAAGCATTCTTATTTTTATTTTTTCCTATGTCATTATATAAGCGACAGGTATATATATTGGATATGTGTTTGTATGTCTCACACACAAAACAAGTGTGTGCTGCTCTTGAATATATAATTCCAGAGTGGATTTTAGGGCTTAAATAAAATAACTTTTTGCCAGACAAAAAGTTCGTTTTTTTGAGAATGTTCCCTGAATAACAAGTTTTATATACTAAAACTGATGTATATGTGTTTCCCTTACCAGCGCGAAAATTCGCCTTGCTGGGAGGTTTTCTCATAGTTGCATGGTGATATTTCTCTCTTTGCTTGAGGGAAGATCAATACCTTTAAATACTATGGGTGCGTAACTATAATTTCCTGCATTATAAATGCAGCAAATACTACTCATTAAAAATGGGGACAGAAGTTGTTTTCTGTCTGACGAGGATTTTGTCGGTTCGGTTAATTCTGGTTGGTTAGGAGTTTTTCACTAAAACATTCTATCGCAACTGCATGAATAACTGAATTGATGTTGTTAGTGCAAGTTTCTGCGACCAAGACCTTTAATTTTGAAGTTAAGTGTGCGATACATTAACAATTCTGGTTGATCCTGCCAGAGGTTACTGCTATCGGTGTTCGCCTAAGCCATGCGAGTCATATGTAGCAATACATGGCGTACTGCTCAGTAACACGTGGATAACCTGCCCTTGGGTCCGGCATAACCCCGGGAAACTGGGGATAATTCCGGATAACGCATATCTGCTGGAATGCTTTATGCGTAAAATGGATTCGTCTGCCCAAGGATGGGTCTGCGGCCTATCAGGTAGTAGTGGGTGTAATGGACCTACTAGCCAACAACGGGTACGGGTTGTGAGAGCAAGAGCCCGGAGATGGATTCTGAGACATGAATCCAGGCCCTACGGGGCGCAGCAGGCGCGAAAACTTTACAATGCGGGAAACCGTGATAAGGGGACA
>JBNAKO010000207.1:0-13169 GCA_049706495.1 Methanosarcina sp.
TGTGCTCTTCCGATCTATCCAAAAACCAAATATTGAGGGAATAAGTCGGCTAATAAAAATTGGCTATTTAAAAGAAAGAATTAAACCGTATAAATTAAAATTCTTATTGTAAATAATCCTTGAAGGATAGGGGCTCAAGAGTTTATGGTTTTTGTAAGATTAATTTTTGAAAGCCAGCTCCCAATTAAGATCCCTGTTTTTTGAAAACCTTCTGTTTGCCCCACTTGAAGAGGGAAGAATTTTTGTTTTGTAGCCCATTTTTCTTAAAACCGGCTCATATTCCCCGGCTTTTTTCCCGTTAAAAAAAACAAGCCTGAGTTTTGGAGCCACTTCTCTTAGAAGAGAAAACTGGTTTACTTCCTCATCTTTTATCCTTGCATCCTCGCTTCCTTCCCGTTTCCCTGCCTTAAACACGTCCCAGAGCCCTATTTTATGACGCTTTAAAGTTTCGAGCCTGCTTGTATAGTCCATACTTTGCAAATCTTCTCCAATATTACGTCCGACAAGCCTCCAGAAATCATTTCCAGGGTGCCCGTAATATTGATGCTTCCTTAAGGAGACTTCCCCTGGAAGAGACCCCAGAATTAAAATCTCAGTATTTTCATCAAGAACTGCTGGAAACCCTTGTTTTCTCATAGCTTAAGAGAGCTGGAATTCGCGGTTATTTAAACCTTGGCATAAAACATTTTGCCTCTAATTAAACTAACGAAATCTCCCCTGAAAAGGACAGGAGCAGGAGGTATAGAGTCATTTAGATATATATTAGAGCTATATTAGATTAGATTAGATTAGATTATATAAATTAGTGATTTATTTAGGTGGTCTGTAGAACTTAAATTGGTTTTTATAGAAAATTAAGATCCAGAATACTCAACTTAAAGCTAAAATTTTAAAAATTAAAGCTGAATAGTTAAAACCCGAAATTATAGCCTGAAAAATTTAAATTTGGATAATTTGCTCTGACATAGCTTTATAGTAGTTAAAAAGCTCTATTCCCCAGGCAACTGCGCTTTTCTCAAAACTCACCATTTCATGATTATAATATCTTCCATCTTTTGATACCATGGATAAAGAAATGAAACGGTCCGTAACAATACAGGAAGGCAGTTCAATCTTATGATCACAGACAAAAAGTTCTGTATTTTCCATATTTAGAAACTCTTCTACATCCTCCAGATAATCAGAAATAAGTTTTCTATATATGGATCTTTCAAGAACCAAAGCCACTTCTATTTTTCTTTTTGCAAGGTCAAGATAGAGACTGGGATATCCGGGGCGGAAAAAGGAAGAGACTTCCATAACAGTTTTGGACCTGTAAAGAGGGTCCATAATTTCGGGGGGATAATCAAAAATATGAGTCCTTTCAGGTACGAGTTCTTGACATTTGCCAAGTTCTCCAATCCGGTCCAGCAGATGAGTAGGGAGCGTCCTTAAATTTTGCCTGGCCCAATAATCATGATTTTCATCAAAAACCCGAAAAGTTGATAGGAGAGGTTCCATTTTAGGGACAATAAGTTTTCCTTTTACTGAGAGTTCATAACTTTCTTTTTTTTGTAAAATAAGTCCATCCTTCAGTAAAATTCGGATTTGAGCCATGATAGGGCTCGAGCTTACGTCAAGCTCGGTTTTTATTTCCTCAATTGTCTTTGGCCCGTCCTTCAGGAGCAAAAGTAAATTTTTCCTTTTGTCTGAAAAAAAAATAGTATCTATTAACTGCAATTCCATATTCATTCGTTTTAGCCTCTGCAAAAGGGTTCTGAAATCTTTATGAAATTTGTATGAATCTGTTTAATCCAGATATCTTTAAATTTCTGTACATATTTATAAAATTAATAAAATTATGTAATTTGTATCTATTTAACTTGTACCACTTTTATACGTTGTGTAGAATTTAAGAATAATAGAGGAGTGTCTTATACAAATTATTAAATCGCTTGAGATGGACTTCAAATCTCTGGAAGTTTCAAATATTCAAAAAACTTAAACGCCCCTGACCATGGACTTCAGATCACTGCATAGTCAGCAGCAGAGATTTTGAAATAACTTCAGGTTCAGGTCTGTAAGTAAAGTTATCAATCATAGCTTCATTCTCAATTTTCCAGGCTTTTGATTTATAAAACTCAAAGAGTTCTCTCCCCCAATTAATAGCCTGAGCCTCAGAGCAAGACATATAATCAGGATAAAATCGTCCTTTTCTGTCAAAAAGCGAAATTATCATTCCCCTATCTGACACGATAAGTTCAGCTAATTTTGCCCCATCATTACAAATAAACAGCTCAGTATTTTGCATTGCAGCAAATTTTCTTATTTTTCTCTCATAATTATGCAAAATTTTTTCAAACACTGATTCGGTAAAAATGAGATTGACCTCAAATCCAAATCTCCCCAGTTTTGAGTAAAGGGGAAGAAATTCAGGCCTGTAAAAAGAGGAAAATACCATAAGAGAACTTGAAGAAGAAAAGAAATTCAAAAGCTCAGTACTTGGTTCAAAAATCTGGCTCGGATCGGTTTTAACCAGGGAACAGGCTTTCAAATCCCCCAGTCTATTCAA
The DNA here is from genome assembly GCA_049706495.1 of Methanosarcina sp. Lineage (GTDB taxonomy): Archaea > Halobacteriota > Methanosarcinia > Methanosarcinales > Methanosarcinaceae > Methanosarcina. The sequence goes on from JBNAKO010000207.1 coordinate 2,552, forward strand.
AAGGTTCTCAGGAATTCCATCCAGGTCATGTTCGACCCAGTAATTCTCTCTTTCAAGTAAAATAAGGATATTAACAAGGGCCTGGACCTTTTTAAAAATCTGTTCTCCCATGTCTGTTAATCTATAAGTGCCATCTGTCTGAAGAACAAGATCACTATCTGTAAGTCTTTTAATCTGGGGCAAGATAGCCGTGGGAGAAACATCAAGGAGGATTTTAATTTCTTTCATTGTTCTGGGTTCCTCTCCCAGGAGTAACAGGAGGTCTCTTCTTTTCTGGGAACGAAATACGACATCTATTAACTCAGGTTGCATTCAAACCACTTCTATCTTATTTGTATATAAATATAGGATCTAAAATAATATTAAGGCCAAACGCACAGACAAATAAAAATTAATTCCAATCCGACTTTATATAGCCCTAAAGGAAGGAAAACTGCGCAATGTCTGGAGATAACCGATATATTCATTTATATAAAAGGGTTTGGATGAATAATTTCGTAGAGGAAAGAGTTTTCCAGACAGAGACTTAACAGTGAAGGTTTAGAATAAAAAGAAAATGAAAAAAGGATCATTCGCCAGAATTCAGGGAAATTCCATTACTGCACCCAGGAAAAAAATAGGAAAGGCATGTGCAAGAAATATATTTCGAACATTGAAATTTTTGATAGGCTTTATCTAAAGTTCAGACTATTGAAAAAAGAGAGATCTGAGAGATAGCTATAAAAATGCTTTAAAAGTATCAAAAAGTATGAAAATAATGAAGATTGGACTTTAAACAAAAATTTGAGTAAGTAAAAGATTTGCCTCAAAATTTTAGAATTCGTTTACTAAAAACAAGGGAAACAAAAAATCCGCAGACAGAACACCTCAAAATCGATTCAAAATTTCAGACCCTGTATTCATCTGTAAAATCCAGAAAAAAATTTCCGTCGTTTATGGTATAAGGGATGATTTCCCCTAATTAAGCTGTCAGGTGTATCAGGACTCAGATGCACCCCAGTCAAAAAGGAAAAAGTCCCGGAAAAAAGGAGAAAACTCTTTCAAGGGTATAAACCGCAGAAAATTCAGGGTTAGATCTTAAATAAAAAGAATACTCTTTTGAAATTTCTCAGGGTGGATGCCGCCGAAAGAAAAAGGCTCCAAAGAGTTAAACGGGACTTTACACTGCTGAAATCTCGGGAACTGCAGACCCGGGAAAAGCAACGCCCTTTTTGCCTAAATTCAAAATGGAGGTTTAGAAATATGTTGGACTTTACAGAGGCAAGTCTGAAAAAAGTATTAACCAGATACAATGTAGCTCTGGAAAAGGCTATGTCCCCAGAAGATGCCGCAGAAGAGCTCTATCCTAAAGATGAATTGATTTACCCGATCGCAAAAGCCATCTTCGAAGGAGAAGAAGATGATGTGATCGAGGGTCTCCAGGCTGCAATGGATGCAGGCAAAGACCCAATTGCTCTCATTGATGATGCCCTTATGGTTGGTATGGGTGTTGTAACAAAACTCTATGATGAAGGTATCATTTTCCTGCCAAATGTTATGATGTCTGCTGACGCCATGCTTGACGGGATCGAATTCTGTAAGGAAAACTCCGAAACTGCTCCTGAAACCAAGGGAACTGTTGTCTGCCATGTCGCAGAAGGAGATGTTCACGACATTGGAAAGAACATCGTTACAGCTCTCCTCAGAGCAAACGGCTTTGATGTTGTCGACCTTGGAAGAGATGTCCCCGTCGATGAAGTCATCAGTGCAGTTGCTGAAAACAACCCAATCATGGTTACAGGTACTGCCCTCATGACCACCACCATGTATGCCTTCAAGGAAGTTAATGACAAACTCCTCGAGAAAGGATATAAGATTCCATTCGCATGCGGCGGCGGTGCAGTTAACCAGGACTTCGTATCCCAGTATGCACTTGGCGTGTACGGAGAAGAAGCAGCTGATGCCCCCAAGATTGCCGACGCAATCATTGCAGGTACCACAGATATCACAGCATTAAGAGACAAATTCCACAAGCACTGAGGTGAGTTAGATGGCAGCAAAAAGATACACTTCAATGGCATACGCAAATGCAGACGAAATGACTTTCGGCGTATCCAAGTACCCGGTAAAGGCAGGCCTTGGCCTCGAAATCGGTGCAGGTTACACAATTCCTGAAGTTAACTATGCCCCAAGACCAGAAGCCGGTGCATCCAAGGAAAAACTCGTAAAAGAGTACGAGAGAATCACCACTGACATTATGGCAAGAATGGTCCAGGTCGGTTTCCCGGCAGTGATCCTCGAAACCGAGCACGTCCAGCAGATGTCCAATAACCCCTCCTGGGGAGCAGAAGTTGCACATGCCCAGAAAACCATTATGGAAGAATACCACGATGAATACGGCATAAAGTGCGCACTTCGCCACACAATCGGGGACATCCGTGAGAACAGGGATTACCTCCAACTCAGAGGCGACAAGTACTCTGTCTTCCTTGAAGCTTTTGAAGAATGCGCAAAAGCTGGCGCTGACCTGCTTTCAGTAGAGAGCATGGGTGGTAAGGAAGTTTTCGACTATGCAGTTCTCAGGAACGACATCGGCGGTATGCTCTATGCAATCGGCTGTCTTGGTTCCATTGATATGGAAATGATCTGGTCCGACATTGCAGCAATTGCCCAGAAAACAGGCACTGTTGCAGCAGGAGACACAGACTGTGCCCAGGCAAACACTGCAATGTTTATTGGCGGCGGTCTGCTTGACAAGAACCTTGCTCACACCCTTGCAATCCTCGCAAGAGCAATTTCCGCTCCAAGATCCCTTGTTGCATACGAAGCCGGTGCAAAAGGCCCTGGAAAAGACTGCGGATATGAAAACATCATCATTAAAGCCATCACAGGTATGCCAATGACCCAGGAAGGTAAGACTTCCACCTGTGCACACTCTGACGTAATGGGTAACCTCATTATGCAGTGCTGTGACTGCTGGTCCAATGAGTCTGTTGAATACCACGGGGAATTCGGCGGTACCACAGTCCAGTGCTGGTCCGAGTCCCTTGCATACGACTGTGCCCTCATGAACACTGCTCTTGAAACCAAGAATGAAAAAGTTCTCAGGGACCTTCTTATGCTCTCAGACAGATACAGAGACCCCCAGTCCTACGTGCTTGCATACGACAATGCATACAGGGTCGGACAGGCAATTGTTAAGGACGGAGACAACATCTACCTCAGAGCAAAGAACGCTGCAGTTGCATGCTGTGACATTGTCAATGAAGGCGCTGCAGGCAAGCTTGAGCTCTCTAGGTTTGAAACCAAAGCCCTTGCAGATGCAAAGGCAGCTCTTGATTCTCTCCCAGATGACATGGACACCTTCATGGACAACTGCCTTACAAAATATAAGAGTGAAGTTAAAGTCTTCCTTCCGGAGAACTACGGCTTCTAAGCCGAACCTCCGGTTCATTTTTTCTTTTTTTAATCCCTTTAGATTCACAGATTTTACAATTTTGAGTTTTTTAATTTGGTCTCATGCATGTTTAGGATACTAAAATAATGTGCCATAATATGCCAGAAAAAAGTTTAATTTACTTAAAAGATCAGCTTCAGAATTTTCTAGTTTTAGTTTTCAATTTAATTCAAAGATTCTCGGTATTGCCTTTATTTCCATTTATTGGAATCGCAAAAGCAAAAATACTGCCTTCTCCAGGCTTGCTTTTGAACCAGATATACCCATGATGCAGATGGACAATCTGCTTAACTAAGGAAAGCCCAAGTCCTGCACCCTGATATTCTTTTGAAGAAAAAGAATCAACCTGACTAAAAGGCTTAAAAAGCTTTTTCTGATCTTCAGGCTTAATTCCGGCTCCTGAATCTTTGACTGTTATCTCCGCGAATTTTCCTTTTTTTCTTGCAGTTATCTTTATAAATCCATTCTTATGGGAAAATTTTATAGCATTATCCAGAAGATTATACATTATCTGGGCAAATCTGGCTTCATCGGCATTTACAGTAGTCAGCTTGCTGTCAACTTCAATTAGAATTCTAATATCTTTTTTATCTGCTATAGGAGATAAGAGATTTTTTAGCCCTCTAAGTTTATTTTCAAGCTCAAACTCTTTATAATCAAGCTCCATCTTCCCAGCTTCTATTTTCGAAAGATCCAGAATATTATTAATTAGACTTAGAAGATGCTTCCCGCTTTGAGAAATGTTTCTAATCGATCTGAGCTGTTTTTTATTTAATTCCCCATATGCCTGTTCATAAAGTAGATCAGAAAATCCTATTATAGAGTTAAGTGGAGTTCGAAGCTCGTGGCTCATGTTGGCCAAGAATTCGCTCTTGGTTCTATTTGCAATTTCTGCTAATTGTTTTTCTTGAAGAAGTTTTTCGGTTTCTTTCCTTTCCGTAATATTCCTGCAGGTTTCCAGAATTCCTATAATTTTTCCATCTTCATCAGCTACAGGATTTGCCTGAACAAACCATGTACTTCTGTCTTGTGCTGAAAATTCCCATGATCTCTTATTCCCTGTAAGAAAAATTTGCTCAATCTGGGTACACTCACAGAAAGGACAACTTCCGCCAGGAATATCTTTAAGGTTTATTCCCACAGTTTCCTGAAGGCTCATTTTCATGTATTTAAGAGCAGCTTTATTCGCCCAAACAAAATCAAGTTGAGGCCCCACAAAAACAACAAGTTCGCTCAGAGAATCAAGTAAAATCTTCTTTTCTTTTTCCTGTACTTTTAATTCCTGTTCTTTCAGGTACTCCTGTTTTGTCAAATATATTTCATTTAACATTCCATTTATTTCTCTGGATAACCGATAAAGTTCATCGTTATCTTTGAGAGGTAATCTTTTGGCAAAGTCCTTTTCAGACCTGACGCCTGCAATGAAACTATCAATTCCAACCAATCTTGAAACAAATAACCTGTCGAGTGCAATTTTAACCCCAATTCCTGTCATAAGCCCACTTAATAAAAGTAAACAGTACATCCAATTCAGAATTTGTGTCCCATGCAAATAGAATTTCCTTGGGAAGTCTACCCTCATAATAAGGGCAGGATTATTTAAAACATCTTTTAATTCAAAATATCCTGCTATTCTATTTTCATTCAAAGGTTCAACAAGAATTCTTCCCGGAAGCTTTGAAAAGTTATCAACTTTTGCCTGAAGATCAGGGGGCACTTCTCTATCTACTCTGTAGATTAAAAGAGAGGAGTCTACTTCCTTAAAAGTAGAAATCAGATTTATATCAAAATATCTTCCGAAAATTAAAGTACCCTTAGAAGGCCCTTGAAATTTTGTTGTGAGAATAGGATGACAGGCAACAAAGATAGGGACTTCATCAAGTAAAATAAATCCGCTTATAGTATCGTTTTGCCCTTTTGTTAAAAGGGTTTTATTCTCTATTAACCTGAGAAGCTTATCAGGAACCGGTTTTTCTTGTCCACTATTAATATCTACAGCTTTTGCATAGACAACAGATCCGGAATTATTTACAAAGAGCATAATATTAACTTTAAGTCCTACAAGAGTCTCATTCTGAACATTGACATCTATAAATCGCGGATCTCTGTCCTCAATAAAAATATAAGTATCATCCCAGCAGGCCCAATCTCTTACTAAAAAATTGAGGTATTCCTGCTCAGTAGACACTGCATTCTGTATCCGCTCAACATTTTCCAATGTGTCTTCTTTTTCGAGATTCAATAAATTAGAGAACTGGATATTATAGGCAAAAGTAAATACAGCAGTCAGGACTATAAAAACTAAGATAGTTAATATAGAAACTTTTCTACTGATATCTATTTCGACCACCTGTGGGGTTTTGACAAAATTATAAAAACGGCATCCCCTTAAATTAAAATAGGAAAGAAATTATTTAAAATTACTCAATCATTACAAATAAATTTAAAATCTGGGATGCCAGGATATGGAGCATTATATTATAATTTCATGCAAATAATTAGAATGATTTTAAAAATACATAAATAAAAACTTAATTATATTCTAAAATGATTGTACTTATACTTTAAAAATAAAAATAAGACATTAAATTAATGAAAGAATTTAAGACTACAAGAAAAATCTTGAAAGATAGAACTTTAAATAAATATTAAATAATACTTAAACTCATCATTTTCTCTATCTCGGAAATTAATGGTTTCTCAGCCCTCATATACATATAAGCAGGGACTCCAGACCTGGAGAAATTTTGGAAAAGCTTCATTACAAGCTTGCTAATTCTAGGAAATTTTTTTATTTTTTCATTTGTAAAAATATTTATTAATTTATCAAAAGTCTGTACATTTGTTGTGAAATCAATTTCTTCTCTTATATGCTTATCCATGTTGAAAACAAGTTCAACCCAGGTATTCAACTCTTTCGTAAGGTGTTTACAGGGCCCCTGCTCGACCACAACGTAGGATTTTCCGTTTTTAATATTCTCAAAATACTCCCTGAACGAATTTCCTTTTGCGAGGGTGTAAACTTCTCCCATCCCTCCGGTATGGCTGTCTGTAGTTGCAACCAGACCTTTCTCATATTTTCTGGCAAGTGCAGCCACCATAAGATTTTTTTCAGTTAAGTCCTGCATATTATATTCAATAACCGGAAACTGCTTTATAATTTCAGGTACAGCCAGAAGGTTAGGATGGTCTCCAAGAGCAAACCAGAAAGGATGATTATATATATGGGGGAGTTCATGAGTTCTCAAATAACGAATAAAACTTTTAAAATCCTTCTCCTGGTTTGCAATTAGTTCAAGTTCTTCAAATTCCTGGGAGTTAAGTTCAAAAACATTAACATGAACTGTATGTCCTATATTTTCAAAATCACTAATCGAAATCTCAACTCCTGGCACCAATCCTTCTTGATCCCAACCAAGCAGATCATATGCTTTAACGGTATCATGATCAGTAAAAGTTACAAAGTCAAGACCTCGCAATTTCGCCTTTTCAAAAAGATTTGCAGGATGCATTGCCCTGGCAGGCGGAACATCATAGGAACACGAAGAATGGACATGTAAGTCCATCTTTTTCCAGCCTTCTTGAAGCAAAATTTCTGCAGTTTCCGAGCTAATCATAATTTTTGTATTATTCTTGTGTTTTTCTTGCATAAACACACCATTTTCAAAACTTCTGATCTACAAAACTTTTTAACTTTCCTCAATTAGCCATGGGGCTGAAAATATATATCAATTGTGCTGAACAATATACTTTTTTATTCTGATATACATTTATTTTGTAAATAAAGGTAATTTCAGAAATGTATATACATTATACCTAATGTACGATAGTTATCTGATTTAAGAGAAGGCAGCTATTAAAAAAGGAAAGTTATCAAATGAAGAAATAAATAACACAGAATAAAAGTTCAATTAATAAAAACGAAATGATAAAAATTGTCTTAGAGTAAATCCTTTTTTGTGGCTTTTAAATAAGATATAATGAGTGAAAAAATTAGAGCCTCATATCATTTTTAAAAGATATTAGTACAAATAAATATATTTTGAAAAATACCGTTTCGCATAAAAAATAAAAATACATTAGTAATGAAATATGATTTTAGCTAGATAATAAAGGTATTTGGATTCCTTACATAGAAAAAGGAAAATTATATATAGAAAGAATGTTTATTATTATTTAGTAGCGTGGGACCAATAAAGCCGAACAGACCAGAAAAATATACGAACAAATTAAAAAACACGCCAACATCTTTTAAACCCAAATTTCCCATGTTACTTCCTTTCAAATTGGATAGTACCTCTAAATCTCTTCATTCTATTTTTGCAGTTGAATGGCTGGTTATAGGCAGTTCGTTTTCTATGTTACTTTAAATAAGTATTGTAATACTCAGGGATTTTTTCATACAACTCTCTGTATCAGATATTTTCACACAGTTAATAGCGTCACATTAACCAGAATAAATAAAAGTAAAAAAATAAAGGTTAACAAAAAGACGATAAAAAACAAAGAATGTAAATGAAAAAGTGGTATGAAAAAAATGAAAATCTTAATGTTCGTATGTGGAGAAGGGCTTGGACATACAAGCCGCTGCCTTGCTCTGGGAAAAGAGTTTCAGGAAAAAGGGCACGAGGTCAGTTTTGGAACATATGGATATTCAAAGATACTTGTGGAAAAAACAGGATACCCCGTATTTGAGATTCCTTCTGAGATAAAACTCAGAGGAACTACAGGAAGTTTTGATCTGAAACAATCTATAAAAGAAACTCTTAAAAATACCTCCTTTTTCTGTTTCAAAGAAAATTTAAAAATTCTTGAAACGGTAAAGCCCGATGTAGTACTTTCAGATGGCTATTATAATGGAATTTTTGCTGCGCAAAAAAAGAAAATTCCAGTTTATTTTATAGGTCATCAGTTTAATATGATAGATTTTTTTCAGAAGCAGGACTTTCTGGTAAGAACAGCAGGAAAGTTTGTTAAAACTTTTTACAATTATGTTTTTAGTAAAGTAAACGGGATCATTGTGCCTGATTATCCACCTCCATATTCTATAAACCGAAAAAATTTCACTCTCAGAAAAGACATCAATAACTGCATAGTTTTCAGTGGACCTTTGATAAGACGTAAATATAAGGAGGTAAATGCAAAAAGCTTCAGGTATCCAAATATACTTTCAACAATAGGAGCTTTTGGATATAGAGCAGCTATATTTACAAATGTACTTGAGGCTGCAAAACTTAATCCAAATGTATATTATACCTTTATTTGTGGGCCTGAAATAAATCCAGAGCAGTTTTCAAAAATTCCGGAAAATGTACAATTTACAGGCTTTATAGAAGATCCTTTTCCCTACTATAAAGGATCTGAACTTGTAATTACTGCAGGTGGCCACGGAACGATCCTTGAGAGCCTGGCTTTCGGACTTCCTGTGCTTTCGTTTCCAGATCAGAACCATATAGAACAGGAAAACAATGCAACTGTCCTTGAAGAAGAGGGATATGGTAAGAAGATGAACTATAAAGATACTCCTGAAAAGATCCTTGATTCTATCCTGGAAATCCTGAATAAAAAACAAAAGTATGAAAAGACTGGAAAACTAAGAAATCTTGCAGAAGAACTTGATGGGCCTGCAGTTGTAAGAAAACTTCTTGAAAGCAGGATTGAAAAAGTTCTTTAAAGGATTGGAACTTCTCCAAAAAACTAAAACTTAACCAAAAGAAGTACACTAAGAAATCCAGACTCAAAGTTTAAAATTTGACAAAGGTTGAGCGAAAAAACAAATAGAAAGGAATGCCTTCTAAAAAGAAGGGATACAGATGAAAATAATGATTTTGATATGCGGGGAAGGGCTTGGACATACAAGCCGCTGCCTTGCTCTGGGAAAAGAGCTTTTTTCTTCCAAACACGAAGTCCATTTTGGGGCTTATGGATATTCAAAAGAAATGGTTGAAAAAGCCGGGTATAAGGCGCATGAAATTCCTTCGGAGATAAAACTGGTAGGAAAGGAAGGAGGTCTGGATTTAACAGGCTCTATTGAGGCTACCCTTAAAAGTGCAGATCTTCTTGGAGGCCCAAAACTACTAAAACTTCTTAAAGATATAGACCCTGAGATCGTAATCTCAGACAGCTACTATCTGGGAACTCTTGGGGCATTTACATTACGGATTCCGGTATATCTTATCCTGAATCAGTCAAATATGGAAGAATTTTTCAAAGACAGAGGGGTTCCCTTACGAATTCTTGGAGGAATTACCAAGAGATTCTATAAAGAGATTTTTGAGAATGTAGATAAAATAATTATTCCTGATTACCCTCTACCATATACGGTTTGTAAAAAGAATGTAAATTTTAATTCTAAACTTCAAGATAGGATAGTTTATAGCGGCCCTCTTGTCCAGGAAAAATATGAAAATGTTGAGGGTATTCCTCTAAAGAAGCCTCATATCGTATCCCTGATAGGAGGTTTCGGATATAGAGAGCCTATATTCAGGAAAATACTTGAAACTGCAAAGCTTGACAAATCTATTAATTACACTTTTATTTCAGGCCCTTCCTTTGATCCCTCAAAACTGTCGGATGTGCCCGAAAACGTTCAGATTTTTAAATTTATAAAAGATACATTTCCTTATCTTAAGAGTTCCGAAGCCATAATTGCTCCAGGAGGACACAGTACCATGATGGAAGCCTTAAGTTTTGGAATTCCTATCCTTTCTTTTCCTGACAAAGGCCACAGCGAGCAGGAAAACAATTCCAAAGTAATAGAAGAGGAAGGATATGGCAGGATGCTAAGCTATTCTACCCCTCCGGAAGTTGTTCTGGAATGCATCCGGGAAATTCTGGAAGATAAGGAATATAGAAACAAAACCGAAAGATTGCGCAGACTGGCTAAAGAACTGGACGGACCCGGCACTGTCAGGAAAATCCTCGAAAAACAGATTGAGGAAAAATCCAATTGAGACTTTTTAGTGAAACGAAGTAGAATCCCCGCGATTTTAATCGTGGGATGAATACGTCAACTTCTGCATAATAAGGCTACTGCCAATGTTTTTAAACTTTCAAACCTATGCCATATTGTTAAATCTTTGCTATTTGAGCTGTAAACGCTGAATAGGCCAATTTGACTTTGCTCTGAACTTAAACTATAAGGTTCTATAGAGAAGTTCTATAGGTAAAAGTTTGAACGGT
>JBNAKO010000208.1:0-6970 GCA_049706495.1 Methanosarcina sp.
TTGAAATCTCTCAAGAAGGTATCTGATGTGGATATTAGCTAATGAAAATATTCCTTTAGACGCAGTGGAGGCTCTTCGAGAGGTAGGACATGATGTTCTGTGGATAAGGGCAGAAGTTCCGGGAAGTACCGATCTGGAAGTTATGATTCTAGCTCACAGGGAAGCACGTATTTTAATTACTTTTGACAAAGACTTTGGAGAACTGGCCTTCAGTACAAAGAAGCCACTTGCGCCTGGAATAATTCTTTTCCGAATACCTATGAACTCTTCAGCTTATATAACGAAAGTTCTCGTTAAGGCTATAGGTTCATATGATAGTTGGGAAGGGAATTTTGCAGTTGTAGAGGAAGATCGGATTAGGATAAAGTCGATGAGAATAGATTAAGACATTTATATACTTGATAAAATTTCTCTCAATTGGAAAACGTACCTTATATCTTCTTTAGATTAATGTCTTCTGTATTAATCGATTTAAGGTAATTTACAGGGCGCTACATAAAGTTTAGCTTCCTCAGTATTTTGTTTTCTGCTGAAATTTAAAATCCCCCTCTCTTTTTAAATCTCTTCAGAACCCCTTTTTAGAATTTCTTCATTATATTTTCTATCCAGATAAATAGACATAATTCTCTGCTCAACATCAAGCTTAAAATCTTTATTTTTTATAAATAAAGGAATATTAGGTTTTATTATTTCGAAATGGTTTAAAGAGTCTCGCGGTCAGCATACCAGTATCCGAATTCGCTGCCTTCTGCTGGTACGATAGTTGCTCTGTATCCTTCTTTCTCAAGCATTTTTGCAAGCTGGAAGACAATAATCCGAAGAGCCTCAGTTGCTGCCATTAAAGTATTTGTATATTCGGGCCGCTCTTCAGGCAGGCTCTCAAAAGCTCCTCTGGGGACACCAACTCCGAGCACAATAACTGACTTAACATCAGGCATTACATCTTGAGGTCTGTTTCCTGTATATTCCGGGCTTTCAAAACAAGCTGGATCTGCAACCTCGATAAATCCGCATTCATTTCAAAAGCTTTATTTTTTATTTTTTCTGTAAAGGCGGTATCTTTCATTTTTCTCATTCCTTTATTCCTTTTATTCTAATTTACTTTTCTTACTTTTGGCTGCAATTTCCTGCTGTCAGGCTTTTATGTTCTCTTCTCTTTTCCTTCTGTTTTTCAATAACTATATTTTTGTTGTGAGAAATTGTGCAGTTAATTCGAGAAATATATCTAAATTCAGTTTTAACCCGATATTTTAAAACTGTTCTATCAATAGTCTTTTTACCCAAAACAAAAGAAGAGTTGATATTTAAATATTAGATCGAATCTGTATATCAGGAAATTAAAAAGATTACTGGGAAATTTAACAATTTTAACAAATGAAAACCATTTTAGGAACCACTTAAATCTTTACTTTAATAATTAATATAAATTGAGCCTGACTCAAAATTCATCTGATTAAATTATTTGGATAAAATTACTTGAATAAAATTAGATAATTAAAATTAATTAATTAATTAATTAATTAATTAATTAATTAATTAATTAATTAATTCAAATTAATTGATGCTGCAAATTAACTAATGTTGCAAATTATCTGGAAAGGGGTTGCTGATGAAGATTACGATTATGGGAATTCCAATTATGGGAGGGTATTTTCTCAAATTAGCAAATGTTATGATTGTTACTTTTTTATTTTTGCTTTCAACAGGTGTCGGCAGTGCACAAATTTTTTATGTAGATCCTGGAAACTCTATTCAGGCAGCAGTAAACAATTCTACAGCAGGAGATCTTATTCTTGTTAAACCCGGAGAATACAGGGAAAACATTGTTGTTAACATCTCAGGTCTGACCGTTAGTTCTGAATTCGGGAATCCAGATGAGGTTATTATAAGAGCTCGTGACCGGAATTCCAGCGTTTTTCGCCTTACTGCAGATAATATTACAATTCGGGGTTTTAATATAACAGGCTTGGAGGAACCTTTTAATGTTTCTCAAAGTTCAAACATGACTGGAAATCTAAATATTACTGAAAATTCAGACTCAGGATACAATTCTACTGAAACCGGTAAAAATAATGAGTCTGATAAAACTGGAAATTTTAACAAGACTGCTGAGACTGATGGGGCTGACGAGAGTCATGAAATTAATGAAACTGAAATGTATGACTCCGCACCAGACGAAGCTGGTTCTGAGTGGAACGAAATTGGGTGCCTGCCTGCAGGAATTTGCCTTGAGCTTGCAGACAACTGCACTATAGAGAAAAACAATCTCTCTGACAACCAGTTTGGGATATATATTCAGAATTCTATGAACACAACGCTTTCAGAAAATAATTTTTCTCGCAACAGCGTATGGCTAGAAGAGTGGTGTGCTGAAAACCTGTTAGTTAATAATACAATTGAAGGAAGTTCTCTAATTCTTGGGGCAAATTGCTGGAATAATACAATTTCTCAAAATAAACTCCTTAATGGGGAAGGAATAAGTATTGCTTGCTGCGGAGGAAACAATATCGTGGCAGGGAATGAGATAATAAATTGCAGTACTGGTATCGATATTTATGATGTCCAGGCAAAGACCGAATTTAGGGATAATAAAATTATGGACTGTGAGTACGGGATTTCCCTCTCGTTTATCTTTGGGTCCCAGGTGTATAACAATACCATCGTAAACAGCAGTACAGGTATTTTTTTAAGAGAAGATTGCCACACCAATAAGGTCTTTAATAATACAATATCCTCCTGTCGCGAATCAGGCCTTTACCTGCTTGACCAGAGTTCTGACAATTCCATTTTTAATAATTATTTCAATAACAGTGTAAATGTCAAACTCGAAAACATTGAAGGAAACAATACATGGAATTCAACTAAAATGCCTGGAAATAACATCATTGGAGGCCCGTATCTTGGAGGAAACTTCTGGGCAGATTTGAACGGAAGCGGGTTTTCACAGCTCTCTAATGATTCGGATTCGGACGGGATCTGCGACCTTGCTTACACAGTCAATGGAAGTGATATTGACTATCTCCCTCTATGCAAACCGCCTCTATTTAAAAAATGGTTCTGATAATAAGAAATAATATAGGAAAATAATAAAAGTTTTAGCCAGAAGCAAAATATGAATATAACTTCAAAAAATATCAACAAAATTCCAATTCTTAAAATTTTATTAAAATATAAACTTGAAGAGTATGTCTTGAAGGATATTAAGCAAATAGCTGACTGGTCTCTGCCTTTATTCCTAATATGTTGTACTGTTTATTTCCTTTAACGGGATTATAAGTTTTCCAGATATATTCAATAATAATCAATATTTTATCGTAGGGCATACTTATTATTTCTTTATTATTATTTCTTTATTAAATTAACTTCTTTTTTATTTGAAATTCAAAAAAATTCTCTTATTTAAAACTACCTCTGAAATTTTCTTTTAATCAAAGTATTTTCTATTTAAACCGTAATTTGTTGATCTGGAGTAAAGTTTGTATGTATCTCATTTCTAAGGTATTTATATATTAAAGATGTTTTTTATTTAAGCAGACGGCTTTATATTAAACTTTGTCAAAATATTTTTTATTAGCTATTAAAACATAATAATAGCTTTATTTTCTAAAGTCTTTTGTTATGTATTACATATTTTTAAATGTTAAATTCCAATTTTAATTTTCTCGAATTAATAAATAATAATTTTAGGTCTTTTAATTTGGGAAATAACTGAGGAGAATAATTTTCTATTCCGCAAATCCTGCCAAAAAAATAAGAGTATCAGCTCTTTCTCTGAATTTTTTCCTGATTTAAGAGTTTAAAAAACTTTTATAAAATAGACATAATTCTTTGTAAAATAATATTAATCAGAAGATACAAATACTCTTTGTATGATATATAAGATTGGAAATTATCATTTTCACACAGAATAAAACTTCAGACAGACGAAAGAAGGGTTTAATTTTTAATATGTGTAACCAGGTCTGCTGAAGAAATATAAAATGGGGGAATTAGGAATTAAATTAGGGTCACGTAGGCTAGTCCATACCTTAACTGTTTTATTAATACTAAGCTTAGCTACCTGCACAGCGTATGCGCAGCAGGATCAAGAAACAAATATGACTATAAGAGACCGGATAGGGGAGAATCAGAACTTCCTTATTATGGCAGGAGCATTGAATAACAGCAGTGTAAATGATATCTTAAGCGGTCAGGGCCAATCCACGCTCTTCCTGCCAACGGATGAAGCTTTCGGAAATCTTTCGGAAGGCACTCTGGAAGCCTTATTACAGGATCCGGATGCTATGGAAAGCGTCCTTCTCAACCATGTTGCGAATGGGACCTTGAGATCCGAAGATCTGGCTAATATGAGTAATGTGACCACCTTGCGGGGCAACAATCTGTCAATTAACAATACAGATTTGGGCCTGTTTGTAGGAGATGCAAGGGTCCTGCAGGCAAATGTTACTGCAAATAATGGAATTATACACGTCATAGATACTGTACTGATTCCGCCGGAATTACTCACTGAGCAAGAAGATATTATTGACACAGCAGCAAGTGAAGGAAATTTCACAACACTTCTTTTAGCACTTGATGCTGCAAACCTTACAGATACTCTGAGAGGAGAAGGGCCGTTTACAGTCTTTGCACCAACTGATGAAGCCTTTGATGCTTTGCCCAATGGGACTTTAGAGGGTCTCCTTAACAATACAACTGCATTACAGGAAATTCTGCTCTACCATGTAGCAGAGGGAAGAGTAACAGGACCAGATGTTCTGAATTTAACAAATATTACTACTCTGCAGGGAAGTCAGCTACCTATCAATGTTACAAATCAGGGTGTATTTGTAGGAAATGCCCAGATTATTGTCAACGACATCAATACCAGTAATGGTGTGATTCATTCAATAAATGCAGTCCTTATTCCTCCCGCAGGAAACCAGACTGACGGGAACCAAACTGATGGAAACCAGACAGGTAATGTACAGGCGACTATCATTGAACTTGCAAGAAACGAAACCAATCTTACTACTTTCGTAACTGCAGTCGAAGCCGCTAACCTGGCAGAGCCGTTAAATGAAACAGGACCATTTACAGTCTTTGCTCCAACAAATGAAGCATTTAATGCCCTCCCGGCTGGTGCTCTGGAATCTCTGCTTAACAACACGAGTGCATTAAGAGAAATTCTTCTCTATCATGTTGCAAGCGAGAATCTGTCGGCACAGGACGTTATTAATGTGACAAATATTACTACAGTGCAGGGTAGTGAATTACCTGTAAGTGTAACTGATCAGGGTGTGTTTGTAGGCAATGCTCAGATCATTGTCCAGGACATAAACGCCAGCAATGGAATAATTCACATAATAGACGCCGTGCTGATTCCGCCTGCGGAACCAGAAGAGCAAAAAGGTATAATTGATACAGCGGCTGATAACGGAAACTTTACCACACTTCTTACAGCGCTTAATGCCACCAATCTTACAGATACTCTAAGAGGAGAAGGGCCGTTTACAGTGTTTGCACCAACTGATGAGGCTTTTGCAGCCCTTCCAAACGGTACAATTGAATCTCTCCTGAATAATACAACTGCTCTGAGCGATATTCTTCGCTATCATGTTGCAGGCGAGAGGCTAATGGGAAGTGACGTTCTCAATCTGACAAACATTACAACATTACAGGGTGACGATTTGCCTGTAACTGTTACAAATCAGGGTATATTTGTTGGAACTGCCCAGATTATTGTCAGCGATATAAATGCTACCAATGGTGTGATTCATTCAATAAATGCAGTCCTTATTCCTCCCGCAGGAAACCAGACTGGTAACCAGACAGACGGCAACCAGACTGACGGGAACCAAACTGATGGAAACCAGACAGGGGGCAATCAGACTGATGGAAATCAGACCGGAGCTCCACAGCTAACTATTATTGGAGCTGCACAGAACGAGACAAATCTCAGCACTTTCGTAAGTGCAGTTGAAGCTGCAAACCTGACAGAAGCATTGAATGGAACAGGTCCGTTTACGGTTTTTGCTCCTGACAATGAAGCTTTCGGAAAACTATCTCCAGAAGTTCTCGGCCAACTTGCAAATAATACTACTTTGCTCAGACAGGTTCTTCTGTATCATGTGGTAAATGGAAACCTGACTCAGCAGCAGCTTGCAGGCATGGATAATGTTACAAATGTCCTGGGCAATGTCCTGCCAATCAACACTTCAGGAAATAACATTACTGTAGGCAATGCAACTATTACTCAGGCAATTGCTGCAAGTAATGGAGCACTCTATGTAATTGACAATGTGCTTGTTCCTCCTGGAATAATTGCAGGAAACCAGACAGGCAACCAGACTGATGGCAACCAGACTGGCGGAAACCAAACCGATGGAAACCAAACAGAACAGAATCTTACAGAACTGTATAATGATACAGTAACTCTTACTCAAGGGAATTTCACAGTCAGCCCTGAAAACACCACTCAGACATATCAGGCAAATAACCTGACCGATATAGGAGCTCTAAATGCAACAGGTCTCAGGTATGCTGTATCCCTGCAGAATATGACTGGAAACATGACAGCAAACATGAATAATCTGCCATTCGTTCTCCAGAGCATAGAAGGCATAAGAAACAATAATACCACCGGACAGAGCTGGTTTACTTATATTAACGGTACCGAGGCGAACAGAGACTTCGGTCTGAACAATGTAAGTAATGGAACTAACCTCAGTTTCTGGTACACAACCGAGCAGAATGGAAGAGCAGAAATCGACAACGCTACTTACGTAGCCAATGTTACAGTTAATGTAACCGCTCCTGCAGGAAACCAGACTGGTAACCAGACAGGTGGCAACCAGACAGGTGGCAACCAGACTGATGGAAATCAGACCGGAGTCTCACAGCTAACTATCATTGGAGCTGCACAGAACGAGACAAATCTCAGCACTTTCGTAAGTGCAGTTGAAGCTGCAAACCTGACAGAAGCATTGAA
>JBNAKO010000209.1:0-25143 GCA_049706495.1 Methanosarcina sp.
TGCTCGATTCGTAATCCCTGAACCCAGACTCTTTTCCGAAGGAAAAACCACAATTCTGGATAACTTTGGAAATATTGCAGATACCCTTAACAGGGACCCTGACCATCTGATGAAATATCTCACTAGAGAACTGGGGACTGCAGGGAAAATAGAAGGCACACGTGCAGTCTTCCAGGGAAGGTTTACGAGATCCCAGATCACTGATAATATTCAGGCTTACGTAGATGAATATGTTATGTGTTCAGAATGTGAGCGTCCTGATACTCAACTTGTTAGAGTAGAAAGGGTGCTTGTCCTTAAATGTTCAGCCTGTGGAGCTCACAGACCTGTCAAGAAAAGGAAAGTAAGTAATGTAGTTGTCAGGGACGCTATTGAAGAAGGCGGAACCTATGAACTTAGAATCGATGCAGTCGGGTCCAAAGGCGACGGCATAGCAAAGATTGATAAGTACACTGTTTTCGTGCCCGGAGCCTCAAAAGGCGACGTGGTCAAAGTAAAAATAAAGAAAATCAGCGGAAACCTTGCCTTCTCAGAAAGGGTCTAAGGTTTTAATTAAGATTTTCAATTTAAGGCTTATTTAAACTTTAAATTTAAAGTTTAAACCCTTAAATATTCTTTATTGTATAAGAGACTATTTTTTATTAAAATCCTGCAGACGGCTTTTAATCTAGTTTTAATTCAGTTATCTGCTGAAAGGCTTACTTTTTTACCTTCTTTTTAATTTCATTACTTTCTTATTTTAAGTCTTAATGTATAATGCATTCAATAATAGATTCATACATTCAATAACACATTCAATAATGCATTCATAAATTCAATATATATTCAATAATTTTATAGACAACCTATTTTCTTAATTTGTAATCCAGATTTTAATTAACCTAGATTTAATATAAGAGTAATTATTAAACTCAATTAATATAATAAAACAAAAATAAGAGAATTTTAATTAGAGATTATTTAAATTATGGATTATCTCAATTACAGATTACATCTTTAGACTGAAAGATATTGAGTATTTGTATGTACAATGAAGATTTAAACAGGTTTTAAATATTCTGGCATAATCAGGAACTGAGGAAATAATGAGTCTCGAAAAAAAAGATATCCCAAGGGGAAAAAAGATACAGGGCGTTTCAGAAAAGGCTGATTTAGTAAAGGAGAGGTTAGAAAGACATTATCCAGTAAAAACAGAATATATAGAAATCCTTTCCATACCAGGGCTATCTGTAAATCTTAATCACAGAGAAGAAAACCTGGAACTTATAGCTTCCGGCCCTTTAAAGGCAGTATACACTCCTATTCTAAAAAAAATAAATTCCCGTTTACAGGAAGAAAAACCAGCTCTTGTAAGGGATAATGAAGTTATTGCCTCTGCCTGGCTCCCCCCAATTCCAGGCCCTGTTTTCAAACGCCTTATTTTTGCGGAAATCCAAATAGCTCTGGGAAAATATATTCCGGAAACTGTATCTATTGAGCTTACCCGCCAGAACAGCTCTAGATATCCACAGCGAATAGTTGCAAATGAACTCGACACAGATACTATTAAAAGAATAATAAGTGAAGCCCTTGAGCTTGGTTCTTTTATAATAACCTTTACTGAAAATGACCCCCTCCTGCGTACAGAAATTTTTGAACTAATTAATTATGTAGACAAAAAAAAGGCTATAGTAAACTGTTCTACCTGGGGAACGGATTTTTCAAAAGAAACTGCCCTTCTTTTGAAAGACGCAGGACTCCATTCTCTAATGGTTGGAATTTATTCCACTGATCCTGAAAAACATGATGCTATCCGAAAATCAAAAGGTGCATATGAAAGAGCTGTTTCTGCAATAAAAATAGCACTTGAAGCAGGGCTTCTGGTAGTGATGACTACACATGCATCTCCCTCAAATATCAAGGAACTTCCAGCCCTCTATAATCTTGCATCCGAACTTGGGGTACAGGAATTTTCAGTATGGGAAGCAATGCCAAAGGCCCGATCCGAACCTGTAATTTCTGGCGAGGAGCGGAAGAAAATTCTTGAGATGTATCATAAAATAAATTCAGATCCAGAAGGTCCGCGAATGTTTTCCAACACTTATTTTGAAGGACAGATGTTTGGAGCAATGGCAGGCAGGCGCTGGATGCATATAACAGCAGACGGGGATGTAAAACCAAGCCCTTATCCTCCATTCAGTTTTGGAAATGTCAAAGAAGAAGCCTTAAAAGACCTCTGGCAAAAAATCAGAAGTTATCCATATTTTCAGAAGCAAAAAAGCCTGACTCCTATGCATGACCCTGAATTTCTGGAGCTTGTGGACAGAATTCCAGAAGGAGAAAAATTGCCCTATCCTTTCGAAAAAGTTTGTAGAAAGTGATCAAAATAAAATAATTTTATACCGCTTGATCTTTTCTGTAAATTTTTTCTGTAAATCTTCTCTGTCATTTTTGCCCTTTGGTAACTTACTAAATACAAGAAAAATTAATCCGTACTCAATAATTTTTTAACTTCCTTTAAAAATTGTTTCAAAATCTCAAGATCATTTTGTAAGATGTCATATACCTGATCGAGATCTACAGTCACTTCTGCATTTAATGCAACGTTATTATACTTGAGATAACTATATTATTCTAATTATGAGTTTGGAAATGTTTACCAGTTATGATATCGTCAAATCCGTAAGTAATTCCTGCGAGAGAAATGAGCAGATTAGACTTAAAGCTTTATTATTGGTTAAAAATGTTTTGAGTCCAGCTAAAGTTGCAGAAGAATTTTCAGTTCACCGTTTAAATGTTCATCGTTGGATAAAACGAGCTGAAACCGAGGTTTATTCAGCCTAAAATGCAAACCTGGTAAAGGAGCAAAGTCATTTTTAACTGACGAACAAATTTCTGAGTTGAGAAAAGCATTTTCAGAGTCAATACCAACAGATGACGGGTATTCTCGCGGTTGGCAAACAAAAGACGCAGTTCAATTTGTTCAAGAGAAATTTGGAATATCTTATTCCAAATCAAGAATGAGACAGATCATTAAAGATTTAGGATTGAGTAAAATAACACGTAGATCTAGATCAAAAAGGCGAAATGAAGCACTCACGAACGAATTTATTGTTGAAACCAAAAAAAACTTCTAAATCCTAACCATTTATTTGTCACCCACGACGAAAGTAGCTTTCGTGTAGATCCGAATAGGTCAAAATGTTGGGCAATCAAAAGCCTTAAACCTATTAAATTTATGAGTGGTTCAAAATCCAAAATCAACATTGGAGGATTCTACACTGAAAACGGAGAGTTTTATTGGTATGATTTAGGAATCAAACAAAATACAGACTCTTATTTAAAGTCATTACTTGATTTTAAGAGATATATCGGTACAAAAATATTTCTTTTAATGGATAGAGCTAGATGGTATAGATCAAACAAGATAAAAGAATTTTATCAGAATAATAAGCAGTGGTTGAAAATCTCGCTGTTTCCTACAGCAACTCCAGATAGAAATCCAACAGAATATTGTTGGAAAATAACAAGAGAGGATTTAATATCAATAAAATCATTCAAAAATATTAAAGTTTTAAAGAAAGAACTGGGTGAATTTTGGGAGAAACATAAATCTACTCACAAAATGTCGCATTATTTAAAATGGTGACTATAATTGCCAGTATATATGGACAAGAACATTTCTAAATCCTGCTAGATTCGAGAGATCTTCAGCAAGCTTTGCTGGAATCATTTCGTCTCGACCCATAATTTCAAAGGTCTCTCTATATGTAACAGGTTTTCCCAAGCCTTCTTCGGCTATCAAATAAGTTGCCACATCTATAGCTGCCTGAATGCTAACAAACATAGCATGGAGGACCATATTTCTTTTATCCCTTTCTCTTTTCAGGTCCTCAAGGGATATACTTTGATATCTTTGCCAGTCTTTTAGAGACTCCTCAAGCTCTCTGAGATGAACTAGTGCTCTCATTTTCAAGCCCTCGCAAGGAATTCTTTATCTAAAATATCATACATATATCTTAGATCGAGGTATGTTGAGATAACCTCAAATTCAAAATTTACTCTTCTGGACTCATTTCTGGAAAAAATAACTTTTCCCTTTTTAATAACTTCAAACTGAAATTCAACAGGGGCACTATTCAGGGATTTAACATCAAATTCAAACCTTGGCTTGATTTGTCTTTCAAGCTCGCCTGCTACTTTCAGAGATAACTTAAGATTTTTATAAGAGTCAATGCCTGATTCTTCGGACAAAAGCAAAGCTACATCAATATCGTTAAATTGATCTTTCTCAAGGAATGAACCAAAAAGGTAAGCTGCATCTATTTCTTTGAACTTCGATAAGATATTTGTGATGTCTGCTAAATATGAACTTTTATCCATCTTATTACTACAATTAAGCTTCTGGATATTTATGTTTGAGGGTTCAGAGCGGAAGTAAAAGGAAATTCCTGATTTGAAGAGAAGTTAATAACTGATCTTTATCAAAATTTAAATTCTTTTTATTTTTTTGAATCTAGTATTTTTGGAATTTCATAGTAACAATTGGAACCCCATTATTATGAAAACCAGGCAATAACAAGTGAAATCATTATCATACTAACAATAAGAAGTTGTAGGATCCAACTAATTAATATTGATTTTCAAACTAGTATCAATTTTGAAGACTGAAAATAAGAAGATAAACATTTACATATGAGCAGGTATTTTTAAAGAGAGATTTTACTTGCGTTACTCAGAATTACACTATCTCCTCGATTATTAATAATAAAGAAAATTGCCTATCTGAGGAATTTTTTCAGAAAACAGGCAGCTCATGAGGGACTTTATGGAAACTAAACTTGACCCCTGGAGTTCAAGCGATATTACTGATTATTCTAAATTATTCGAAGAATTCGGGATTTCTCCTTTTGATAACATTTTGCCGGAAATTCCATCTCCGCAGATGTACATGCGAAGGAGAGTCATCTTCGGGCACCGGGATTACGAACAGATTGCAGAAGCCATACGGACAGGTGCCCCTTTTTCGGTCATGGACGGGTTTATGCCGTCAGGAAAGGTGCATCTTGGACATAAAATGGTCATGGACCAGATTGTCTGGCACCAGCAGATGGGAGGCTCGGCCTTTGTTGGAATTGCAGACAGAGAAGCATTTTCCGTACGTGGATTTTCCTGGCAGAAATGCAGGGAAATCGGAGTTGAAGAATACATTTTGAGCCTTATTGCCCTTGGTTTCAAGCCGGATGGGCTTATTTATTTTCAGTCAGGCTGCGAGAGTGTTAAAGATCTTGCATTCGAACTCGGGGTTAAGGTTAATTTTTCAGAATTGAGTGCAATTTACGGTTTTTCAGGAGAAACAAACCTTTCTCATATGCTCAGTGTAGCTACCCAGGCTGCAGATATTCTTCAGCCCCAACTGGAAGAATTCGGAGGCTCAAAACCCGTTGTAGTCCCTGTCGGACCTGATCAGGACCCTCATCTTAGATTGACAAGAGGCCTTGCAGGCAAAATGAATATGTTCCGGGTCGAGGAAAGAGAAGATGCGAATGGCTGGAAATATCTGAGTGTGCGTGGAAAGGGGGCCCCAAAAGAGGCTCTAAAAGAGCTTAAAAAACGTATTCCTGGTAAAATAAAACTTTATGAAGCGCATCTCGATTTACTTGAAACTCCTGACCAGGCTTTTCTTGAAAGGTTTGTCTTGCAAATAAATCAGCCAGAGAAAAGAAACTACTTCCTTAAGGAAATCAAAGAGGTTTGTAAATTTGCCAGTGATCCGAAGCCGCCTGAATTTTTAGAGTATGAGAAATATTTTGTTTTCAGAAGACTTTGGAAAAACACAAGGAAAATCCTTGAAGAAGTTGTAGCAGAAGTTGCAGCCGAATTCGGAGGCTATGCTTTTATTCCTCCTGCATCCACCTATCACCGCTTCATGAGCGGACTGCAGGGTGGGAAGATGTCGAGCAGCGTTCCGGACAGCTATATTGCTCTTACAGATGACCCTAAAGAGGCTGCAAAAAAAGTTAAGAAAGCAAAAACAGGGGGCTGTATGACCCTTGAAGAGCAGAAAAAGCTGGGAGGAAAACCCGAAGACTGCTCAGTATTTGAGCTTATGCTCTTTCATTTGCTTGGAGACGATGAAGAACTGCTGGAAATTCGGGAAGGATGTTTATCAGGAACCAGGATGTGTGGCACATGCAAACAACTAGCTGCCGAGAAGCTGTACGAATTCCTTAAAGATCATCAGGAAAAGAGAGAACTTGCACGCGAACATCTGGATGAGTACAGAATTGTATACAAAAAATAAATCAGTTATAAGTATAACTCTTACCTATTAAATTTATTATAAACAAACTTTTACTGTTATACAGAAGATCAAAATTTAGTATTAATAAAAATCAATAAAAATCTAACATTGATTAAGGTAAAACGTGATCAAATTAAGCAGTATTTAACTACCAAATTACTACCGAATTTACCGAATATATACCGAATTTATACCAAATCAATACCAAATCATATTTTTTTCAGAAACTCAGGATATGATTATACATGTCTATTCAGGAAAACCTTACTATTAACGAAAAAAAAGTCCTGCTTGCTCTTGAGGAACTTGGGGCTGCAGCGCCTGAAAAGCTTGAAGAGAAATCGGGGCTGCAAGTAGATGCGGCAATGCAGGCGGCTTTTCTGCTTGCGGAAAAAGAATTGGCTTCAGTTTCCGAAAAGGTGCTTGAACGTTATTCTCTTACAAAAGAGGGTGAAGAGTACTCGAAAACCGGCCTTCCGGAGCGCCAGGTTATTGATTCGCTGAAATCCCCGGTTTCCCTCGAGGAATTAAGGAGCCGTTTTTCCCCTCAGTTAGTAGGTATTGCAACCGGATGGCTTGTAAAAAAAGGATGGGCAAAAATTGAAAATGGAGTTATGGTACCATCTGGAAAAGCAAATGCAGGGAAAGATGAAGAGGTACTTTCAACCTTTTCAGGTAAACAAAAAACCCTTGAAGAACTTTCAGCAGATGAAGGTACAGTAAAAGATCTCCTGAAACGCAAGCTTGTAGTAAAGCATGAAGAAAAATCCAGGACTGTTTCCATAACAGATGCCGGCAAAGAACTTGCAGCACAGGGACTTGTGCTTGAAGAAGAAATTGCCCAACTTACTTCTGATTTGCTTAAAAGCGGGGCCTGGAAAGAGAAAAAATTCAGGCCTTACAGGCTTGATATTACCCCCAAACCTATCTATGGGGCTAAAATTCATCCTTACAGGCGCCTTATAGAGCAGATGCGCCAAATTTTCCTGGAAATGGGCTTTACTGAGATTAAAGGCGGAATTATCCAGAGTTCTTTCTGGAATTTCGATGCTCTTTTCCAGCCTCAGGACCATCCTGCCAGAGATATGCAGGATACTTTCCATTTGGGCAGCATCTGCGAACTTCCAGCCGATTATTATGAGAGAGTAGCTGCAATGCACGAATGCGGAGGAGATATTGATTCCTGCGGCTGGGGCGGGCTCTGGGATAAAGAACTTTCGAGGCGCAATGTGTTAAGGACGCACACTACTGCAGTCACCATTAAGTATCTGGCGGATAATCCAGAACCCCCTGCAAAGGCTTTCTGTATAGACAGGGCTTATCGCAGAGAAACAATAGATCCTACTCACACCCCTGAGTTCGAACAGCTTGAAGGGGTTGTAATGGATAAAAATATGTCCTTTGCAGACCTGCTCGGGCTGCTGGCAGAATTCTATCACAGGATGGGATTTGAAGAAGTTCGTTTCCGGCCTGGATATTTTCCCTATACCGAACCAAGTGTAGAGCCTGAAGTTTACGTTGAAGGCCTTGGCTGGGTTGAGCTTGGAGGCGCAGGCGTCTTCAGAAAAGAAGTTACCGAGCCTTTCGGGATAAAAGAGCCTGTCCTTGCCTGGGGATTGGGAGTCAGCAGGCTTGCAATGTTAAAATTGGGGCTTAAAGATTTGAGACTCCTGTATCAATCTGATATAGACTGGCTAAGAAAAAGCGAAATTTGTAAGATATAAAATATTAAAGCCTTTTAAGGCTTTTTTATTTTTAAGTTGCCCCTTTTTAATTTTGAGTTATTATTTTGATTTTATTTTTATTTTTATTTATGATTATATTATTAATTTATTTTTAGATTTTAAGTGATTTCATTTTAACTTTATCTTGATTTTATTTTGGTTTTCTTTGGAATTATTTTTGCTTTAGTTGAAATTTTAATAGAAATGAGACAGTTTAAAGTTCTAATATTGAAGATTAATTTTTCTCCTATCCAATACTATCCAATAGAATTTTTAAGAAAGATCTGCCTAAACCTAAATTTGTAAATTAATTTTTATTACAAATTATTTTTTCTTATTTTTTACTGGCTTTTTTTCAGACAAAATGATTCTCAATACTATATAAGTTAAGAGAAACACTATAAATAGTCCTAATTTTAGAATTTTTCAGGCAAGAAAAGCGGGGAGAATGTGAAAAGAAAATAAAAATCAAAAATAGAATTTTGAGATAAAAACTCAAAACTTAAAATTAAAAAATAAATTGAAAAATTAAAAATTAAAAATAAAACTCGAAATTTAAAATAAAAATGAAAATTAAGAATAGAAAAATAAGCTCATCAGAGATTAGTATGAATATAAAAAATTATAGAAAAGTTGCAAAGAAAGATTGGCATCTCACAGCAATCATACTTATTGCATTTATTATATTATTGACGATATCATCTCTTGTTTTACTTTCAGGGTTCTGGTATTTTTGGGTTCTTATAGTTCTGGCAGGAATAATAATGCTTATAGCCTGGCATGCCAGAAATTTTGCATATTTATGCCCGAGATGCGGGAAAGTTTTTGAAGTTTCGACTTTTGAGGATTTCGTTGGGCCAAACGGGGGGAAGAAAAAATATGTCAGGTGTCCTGAATGCAGAAGGAGGGCCTGGGCTGAGATTTTGAAAATTAACGAAAGAGAGAATTAACTAAAAATTAAATCAAGCAGTAAAGGGTTATCTATATAGCAGGAAATTATTGCTTGTGAAAAGGGGAGAAAGGGAAATTTCACAAGCTAAACCCGAAAAGAATTCAGGGAATCAACCTTATTTTCCTGGAAATTTAGAAAAACAGGAACAGAAAAATCCGGAAACTACTAAAGAAAATTCGATCCAGAAAAACCGTTCAATTCCTTTGATAGAAGAAAAAGTTTCTCTTCTTCCTCTTCTTGCAGTTAATTTTATAGGCTCGCTAGGGTTTAGTATTGTACTTCCATTTCTAGTAGTCTTAGTTGAGAAATTCGGAGGAAACGCCTTTATTTATGGGCTTGCAAGCTCCATGTATCCTGCCTTTCAACTCATGGGTGCTCCGATTTTGGGGAAATGGTCTGATATTTACGGGAGAAAGAAAATCCTGCTATTGAGCCAATTAGGGACACTGCTTTCATGGATCATTTTCCTTGGAGCTCTTTTCCTCCCGAGTTTACCTCTCTTGAAAGTTGATTCTGGAATTTTTGGGAATTTTACTTTCACCCTGCCGCTCGCAATAATCTTTTTTGCCAGAGCTTTTGACGGTTTAACCGGGGGAAATATATCTGTTGCCAATGCCTACCTGGCAGATATTACTTCAGAGGAAAATAGGAGCCGGAATTTCGGCAAAATGGTAATTTCCGAAAACCTGGGATATATAGTCGGACCTGCCCTTGCCGGAATTTTAAGCTTAACAGAGTTTGGGGTTACAGTCCCTGTGCTTGGGGCAGTAATAATTTCTTTTGCAGGCGCTTTACTAATAATATTTTATCTTCCTGAAGACAAAAAATGCATTTTTAGAAAGCCTGCTAATGGCAGCCGGAAAATTTTTGGCTATGAAATAAGGAAATGCGAAACTACGGATGAGACAAAGAAATTTAATTTCAAGGAAATCTTCAGCCTGCAATACATACCTTATATGCTGAGCCTCTATTTTCTAATCGATCTTGGTTATAATATATTCTATACCTCTTTTCCAATGCATGCAATTACAGGTCTCAATTGGAGTATTGCAGAGATGGGCTTTTATTTTACAGCTCTGAGTGCACTTATAATAATCGTACAGAGCACTGTACTTCCAGGAGCTTCAAGAAAATATTCAGATGCAGCTCTTATAATCTTCGGGAGCTTTATGCTCGGTACAAATTTTCTTCTCCTGATCCCGGGAAATCTTTTCCTCACATACCTTGCAACTGGATTTTTCGCGCTTGGAGATGGGCTTATGTGGCCTTCTTTTCTCTCCCTTTTATCGAAAATTGCAGGAGGGAAATATCAGGGCACAGTACAGGGCTTTGCAAGCAGTTTTGGAAGCCTGGCCAGCATTAACGGACTGATCCTTGGAGGTTTTTTATATGAATGGCTCTCAGGAGGCGCATTCTTAATTGCAGGTCTGGTAATCTACACTGTTTTTATACTGAATTTCAGGCTTATAAGTTTTGAAAAAAAGATAAGAAACTAATAATAAAAAATAACCAGGAAAAATTAGGGCAGGTGAAAAAAATAGATCATATAAAATAAATAAAATATTTATAAAGAGAGAGCAAAAAAATAATAATTCAAGGAATAATCAGCTATTTAACGCTTTTATTCCTTGTCTTTGTCTGAAATTTTCTTTTTAAAAAATAACGTTTATTACATACAGTCGCAAGCTTCAATCTTAGAATTCGATATTATCACTTTTTTCCTCTAAATTTTGAAATAAATTTTATTACTGCAGAAGCCAGCGCTACTATAGCAAGCAGCTTATTGAATTTACTAAATAATCCCAGCATCAAATCACCCCATCCTTAAAGTTTTTGCATTTATCGCTACAATTACTGTACTCAGACTCATAAGAACTGCGCCCGCAGCAGGGCTCAATAAAATTCCATACCCATATAGCACCCCCGCAGCAAGTGGAATTGCAAAAACGTTGTATCCGGTTGCCCACAGTAAATTCTGATACATCTTCGAGTAAGTTTTTTTCGAAAGCCTGACAATATTCAGAACATCTCTCGGATCGTTTTTAACAAGCACAATATCTGCAGTTTCTATCGCAACATCTGTTCCGGCTCCAATGGCAATCCCTACATCAGCCTGGGCCAGTGCAGGCGCATCATTTACTCCGTCGCCAACCATTCCAGTTACATATTGCTTCTGAACCTCTTTGACTTTTGCTGCTTTTTCATGCGGGAGAACCTCTGCAAAGTAATCATCAAGCTCGAGCTCCCTGGCTACCCAGGCTGCTACATAGCGGTTATCGCCAGTAAGCATAAGACATTTTATTCCCATGCCTTTAAGCTCTGAAATTGCTTCTCTTGATTCCTTCCTGACAATATCGGCAAGGGCAAGAGCCCCAATTACTTTATCTCCCTCAAGCAAAAACACAACAGTTTTTCCCTCTTCCTTAATTTCGTCAATTTTCTTGTCATTTAAAGAGATTTCTTTCTCTTCAAGATAACCAGGACTTACAACAAGGAATTTTTTTCCATCAATCACCCCTTGTACACCTTTTCCAGGAATAGAACTGAATTCTTCCACAGAATAGCTTGCCTGAGTATTAATGCCTCTTTCCCGTGCACTTTCCAGAATCCCTGCTGCAATAGGATGTTCGGAACTGCTTTCTAAAGCAGCTGCAAGCCCGAGAATGTTTTCATCCTTTTCACCTGAAACTGAGACTATATCTGTAACCCCAAATCTTCCTTCGGTAAGTGTACCTGTTTTGTCAAAGATCAAGGCCTGAAGGTTGCGGGCTTTCTCAAAAGCCTGCCGGTCCCGGATTAAAAGCCCGGTTTTTGCAGCAATTGAGGTTGAAACTGCAACAACAAGAGGAATTGCAAGCCCAAGCGCATGCGGACAGGTAATAACCATTACAGTTACAGCCCTTTCCAGAGCAAAGACAAGCTGCTGCCCGAAAAGAATCCAGGCCACAAAGGTAAGTGTACCTACAGTTAGCGCTATTATTGTAAGGTAAAGTGCAGCCCTGTTTGCCAGATCCTGGGTTTTGGATTTGCTTTCCTGAGCAGTCCTGACAAGTTCGACAACCTGGTTCAGATAAGTGTCTTTCCCGGTTTTTTCAACTCTCATTATAAAAGCTGCCTCTCCATTGATAGATCCTCCAATAACATCATTTCCAGGCTTTTTTGTAACAGGTTTTGATTCTCCTGTAAGCATGGATTCATTAACACTGCTTGTGCCGTCTACAACAGCTCCATCTACAGGCACTTTTTCTCCTGGCTTGACAAGGACCTCATTTCCTATCTTTAATTGGTCAACGTTTACGTCAACGAAGTCCCCGTTTTGCTTTAAATGGGCAACAGACGGCATGATCTTTATAAGCTCTTCAAGAGCTCTTGAAGCTCCCATAACCGAACGCATCTCAAGCCAGTGCCCAAGCAGCATAACATCAATAAGAGTAACCAGTTCCCAGAAAAAAACCTCCCCATGAAGCCCGAAAACTACAGCCGAGCTATAAAAATAAGCCACACTTATAGCAATCGCAATAAGAGTCATCATGCCAGGAGATTTCTCAGCTAGCTCCTCTTTCATGCCCTTGAGAAAAGGATATCCTCCATAAAAATAAACAACCGAGGAAAGAACAAAGGTGATAAGTTCTGCACCTGGGACCCTGAGCTCAAAATTAAAAAAATCCTGGATAGTTGGGGAGAGAAGTAAAACCGGAATTGTCAATATCATAGAAACAATAAACCTGTTCCTGAAATCCTCGAGCATATGAGTATGATGGCTTCCATGATTTTTTCCTCCAGAAGCTTCATGTCCCTGGTGCTGCATTGCTTCATGCTGCATCTGCCCATGCTTGTCAGGTTTCATGCCAGCATGTTCTGCATGTTCCAGAGGCTTGTTTTCAATAGGTGCTGTTTTATCTTCTGAATGGCCTTCATGCATCAGATTTATAACAGGATTATGCTCATTTTCACGCTCAGATTCCTGAGAATTTTTCAATTTTTGAGGATTCTCTGACATTTCTCCACTGGAATGATGTTCTTTATGAGAAAGGGTATACTCATCTACCTGCGTTTTATAACTACCGTTATCTTTTCCTTTCTCTTTCCCCTGCATTGTCCCCTGCCCCCTGCTTTAACTTTATCTAAGATATTATATTCATTTATATTATTTAAAATAAAAGAATCCAACACTTTGAGTTAAAAATTAATGAAATCAGTTTCCAAGGGATGCTAAAAGTTTTTTAACCTTATTTAGGTACGGAATACTAACAAAGAGAAAAATAAAAAGCATTTTAATTATTTAAGAAAATGAACCACTGATGAGGCTTTTAAGTTATATTAAGTAATTTTTAATCGGCATAAACCGGGTTTGTAGACTATAGCAGGCTACGCAATATCAAAAAGGAGTTAAAAAGGAACCATGTTGTAAGAAACTTAGCTGAGTCAGATATTCGACTGGATCTTACGGCGCACAGCTAAGATTAAAATCAGAAGCATAATAATGCTAAAGACTCCAATGAATATGGCATCCCGAGAAGCAATATCGAGAGGGATATGGCTTAGAGACCCGAAATCTTCAATCAATGTAGACATATATTATAAATTATATGCGTATTTGTAATAAACTTACCTCAACATTATTACCTTCAAAAAGTAAATTGAGTAGATAAAAACGAGAAAGTAAAAACAATAAATGATTTTAATGATGTATATTTTTGAAAAAAAGATTGGAAAAAGAATATTGGGAAATATTTTCCGTAAAAAGAAACTTCCTTAAAGAACTTTCATTTTTTCTCTGCAGTGCTAATTCCAAGAAGAGCATAGATATCGCAGTGTCTCAGAATTGAGCTGTAGAGTCCCATAAAAGCAATCCCGGTAACAATCCATCTCAGGAAAGAATTTTTAACAATTTCGTTTGCCAGCGCAATAATTGCAAGTACTCCACACATTGCTCGGAATGCCAGGTCATACCCGCCTACATTCTCTTCCAGAATTAATTTTTTAAGATTCATTAAATAACCCCCTTATTCTTCCTATATTAATCTACTAATTATAAATTCTCTCACGCTATTTATTATTTTTTGGAATTCTGGCTTTATGCGGCATTTTTCACAATTTACTTTATGCAGGAAACATTTTTCATTATCTTATTGACCAAATTTTTCCTGAAAGAATCTCATATTTTGTCAGAACTTTGTTCTCTGTTTTACTTACGGAAATAGGCCAGAGTATTCATTTTCA
Source organism: Methanosarcina sp. (assembly GCA_049706495.1). Lineage (GTDB taxonomy): Archaea > Halobacteriota > Methanosarcinia > Methanosarcinales > Methanosarcinaceae > Methanosarcina. The sequence goes on from JBNAKO010000209.1 coordinate 14,183, forward strand.
AACAAAGGCTTTCATATTGACAATTTTGAAAACTTAATAATTCATTGATGACCAAATAAGCGAATAAATAAAAAGAAAGGTAGTCTGGGTGATTAGAGAAAAATATTATTTAAAGATGAGATTCTTATTTTAAGAGAAGCTTATTTTAACCAAGAAAAGACTGCCGATACTTTAGATTAATTTAATAAGAATTTTAAAATACTAATTGTCTTTACTAATAAACCTGTTAAGATATTGGATTTATTTCCTTTTATGTTATCACTTTCTACAGTTAAATTAGTTGACTTATTTTCCTTTTCTATTCTTGCGGGTCTCGATCCAGGTTCTCTCCCTTCATTCATCTGTACGTTCAAATCTTCAGGCTCACTTCTATTGTTAATTATTTCAGACCTGTTTTTAAAGTCTTAAGAAAAGTTTGGACTTGAGTTTTGCATGTTTGGCCTTATACCCATATTATGAGGCCGGAGCCCATCAGCATTTTTTAACTCTTCTTCTGGAAATGCATTAAACAAACTATCAAGTTCTTGTCCTATCTTATTAAAGTCATCTTCAGTTTTGGCATTAGAGAGTTCGTCTTTTATTAGCTTGAGATTCGCTGTAAGTTTTTCAGATGCTTCCCTAATTGATTCATTATCTAAACCTGCTTCTGAACTTTAAAGATTTTCTACTGTAATATCGACTGATTCTATCATCCGGTTCTCATTTGACAAAGGATTCTTCTGAATCAGGATTTAGAGACATGTTTTGGGTATCGGCAAACGCGCACGAGGGAATTGCGCTTAGAAGCGTTAATAAAAGAAAAATCGAGATTCCTTTTTTAGAGAAAATTTTAATTTGTTTCATTGATTACACCTTGAGTTAAAAACTGTTTTCACCTTCTGTATGGATAAGTAATTTAAAAAATTCGGATTTTGCTTAATGATATAACTTCTGAATCTTCATTAAAAAGAAATTAAAAGAGGATTTCAATTTACCCCCTCCTTAAATTCCCACATTTTACCAGATATTCAGAGTATCAAGCATTTAGAATGTCAAATATCCAGAATATCAGTTATTAAAAAATCAGATCAAAATTATTGAAATCCAGATTTCAGTATTAGTAACTGAAACTGATTTAAGCAGTATTAAGCCGTTTCATTCGTGACTTCATTTATATCATCCATATTTTCAGGTCCATTCATTTGGCATTCAAATCTATTATGTCTTGCATGTTTCATCATGTCATCTTTCATTCCAGGAATTCCCCTGGAAGAAATCTGGGAAGACGAAATTATTGTCTTGAGGTCATCAAGTGAACTGGCGTCACTGATCTTTTCTTTCAGAGTAGTAAGTTCTGTAATCCTGTTGCTGAGTTCAGTCATGTTTGCACTAGTGTTCTCATTTTCACCTATTGTTGTCTGGAGACGTTCAATTTCTTTTTCTAGTGAGTCCACTGTCTGAATTTGCATAAAGGTAAAGACAATTTCCTTTAACTCTGATGCATTCGAAGCCTCATTTATTTCAGCAGATAAATTTTGAATTTCAGTGATTCTTGCGTTGATTTCTACAGTCCTGTTGCTATCCTGACTGACTCTTGTATCATTCAACTCAGTTTTTAACATGTTAGTCTTATCAGATAAGGAGCCCACTATCTGAGTTTTAACGTCAGTGAAATTCTCATCAGTTACACTGTTAATGCTGTCAAGGTTAGATCCATTTTTGACAGAGCCCCATGTCCATCCTGGCATGTCTCATAAATGCATGTGCTGGCCTGTGACTTGCCAGAGCCTCCTTAAGTTCAATTGCGTCAGACGCTTCGCTTACATTTGTATGGAAATTTTGAAGTTCAGTAATTTGTTCGTTAATAAAATCGAGTATGGAAGTTTGAATCTCAGCAAAATTTTCTTCGGTTATATTACCTGAAGAGCCAAATCTCATGTCAGACATTTGAGCTGGTGGATTATTTTCTGAAGCAGAAACACACGACGGAATCATGCTTACTATTATCAGTATTCCCATAATACGCATAATTGATGTTACTTGTTTTACTCTCATAACGTACCTCCGTTATTTTGTTTAGTCCAGTTTTTGACTGTTCTCTTTGACTGTTCCGCCGGCCAATAGCCGACTATAATCCAGAAATCACTGGCTTGAATATAAGGTTATTTTCAGAAATTAAGGATTTTATTGGATTAAATTTAAAAAAAAATTTAATTGGGGTTTGATATGAATTTAAAGTTTAAATCCCCTAATCGATCCCTTTTAGGCTCATTAAATGTCATAATTTTTGTCGGAGAAAAGTAATTGTCTTATTCTCTGGATCTTAGAGGTTTAACTCAAATTTCGTCAGGATTTCCAGGAACCTTTCAGAGATGTTAAAATCACTATATTTAACTGAATATTAAAAGTAGAAGCAGATGTTTTTAATTCAGAAAAATCCCAGTTTAGGCCATTTATGAGAAATTTCAGAGATAAAACATGTCTGAAATTGGAATCAGGTTATAATAAAAGGTAATTAGCTAAAAGAACCTGTATTAAAATTTAATCTGTAAATTTAAACGTCAGAACTAATAAGCAAATAAGTATCCTTTTATTTTCAGATTAAAATAGAGGTATTCTATAAGGAAAATATCATGCGTCCGTATGCTCCATCTGATCTAAAAATTCATAGGATAATATATTTAAAGTTTTTCAATGTTAGAAGTTAATTGTGGTTTTAGCCGACTAAAATCTATTAAGTGAACTACCCCTCCCTGCCTGATGGCGAGGAAGGAACTTCCATGTGGTCAATAGACCCAAAAAAAAACATCTATTGTTCCACTGCTTCATTGCACCGCCCACTCGCGACTACTCCACAGGCTCTACCCTACGTTCCGTAGGTGAAGAAATATCAAAATGTTACATAGATGATTGTAATATTCAGGAGATGCATAACAGCTAACGGCTTTACCCGCCTTTTTCCCGATCCCTTCAGAAGTTGTCATAACCTGTTTCTCACAACTTCGCTTGGTTCTCGCTACAGTATTGGAGTGACATTATGCAAATATATAATATACTTAAAAATATAAGTAAGTTTTCAGAATCAATAACAGCTAACAGTTTAGATATTAAATAGTATATTAACAAAGGTGCGAGGCTTCGCTTTCATCCTCCACCTGCCAGATCTGTTGATCTGTCGAGGAAGGGGACTTCTTGCTATGCCTCCGCACTCCCAGAGTTAAAGTAAAAAGGGCAAAAAAAGACCGGAAAATGAAGTGGAATAAAATATATACTTCTCTAGAAGCGATTATCCTCCTGCCCACAGGAAAGTAGAGAAAAATGACTTTATTTTGGAAAAAATAATTTTTTTAATATTAAAAAAGTCATAAGCAAGTCTTCAAATAGGTTATGGAACGGAAAAAAAATAGAACTGAGAAATAAAGAAAAAACAAAATATAAACTGAATAAATATAAACTGAAGGAAATAAAACAAAATTAAACTAAAAACCAAATAAAAAGTGAAGTTAAATCAAATTTAAGGCTAAAAATATTACAGGATAATTTAAATAATAAGGATAAATTCCAGTTAGTTGTTTGCAAAGGATATGGTCCAGATGAAAATCAAATATTTGCCTCTGCTCCTTGTAGTTTCAGGGATCATAATAATATCAGGCTGTCTAGCTTCGGAAAAACAGCCGTCCACTTCAAAAGATCCAGGCAGTATACATAGGAGCTTTTTCGATCCCTATTTTGGATCTCTGGAGCACAAAGGCCCTCAATCAGAGCTGCCTCCTCAGGACCCTTTTATGCCTCAACCTGGATCCGAATCAATGTACAACCTGACTAACGCAACAACTTTGCTTGATAGGAATATCCAGAAAGCAGATGTTACCATAATGCGGATTGAAGATGGAATTCAGCGCCAAAAAGCAGAAGGAAAGGATGTTAGTAAAGTTGAAGCCCTACTTGAGCAATATAAACTCCTTATAGAAAAAGCAAAAGAATACAGGGCTCTCGCCGATAAAACATCTGCAGAAAAAAACAACAGCTCAGTTTCGGATTCAAAGCTGGAAGATAATTCGTCCGAAAATCTGAAAAGGGAATATTTGATTAAGTCTCAAAATTATATGATCCAGGCAAATGATGTTCTGAAAGAAATCTTTAAGGAATTGCAGCATCTGAGGCCAGGAAATGAGCAATTAAATAACACATCCCGTCTAACGGCAACAGGGGATGGAATGGTTAATCTGATGGGGAATTTAACGTTGAATCTGCATCTGGAAGAAGGGGAATTGGCAATACCTAATCTCTCTGAGGATGCGGAAATCTACATAAATGGAGATTACGTGTTTGAGGAGAAAAACGATATTCAGGGCAGTATACGATTGTATCGGATACAATCTGCTGACGTGAAAATTTCCGGCTCTCGGAAGGCAGTAATGCTCAGAGGCAAAAATATTACCCTGACTGCTGATGGAGAAGGCTACGTAACTCTTCTGGGAAATGGCACATATAGTATTGAAGAGGCAAACCGAACAAAGAAAGAACAAAAATGGGCTCATCCTTTCTTTAAAGAAGGAATGAATCCAGGTGGAAAGCGGCATGGAAGTTCAGATCATGGACCTGATGGAAAAAACCAAGATATAATTCCTCCAGCCGAAGAGAGAATCAACAATACAATGTTAAATCCAGTAGATCCTGCAAATTCCACAAAATTGACAAAATAACATTAATGAAGTTTGAAGTTTCAGAAAAAACATAATTAAAAAGAAATAATAAAAACATATTAAGACCGAGATAAGATTTGAGATATTCGCCTGAAGTATAATCATAAAAATATCATAAAAATCAGTACTGCAAAAAAAGTGCACTCCAGGTTTACGGTTAAGATGAGCTTAAAGTTAAGTATACTTATTTGTGTTGTGGCAATACTCTCTTTAGTTATACCTGCCACAGCAGACAATAATACCGCCACAGTTCATGGGGAAGTATACAGCCTGGATACTTTTGAACCTCTGGACAATGCTGTAATTTATGTAGATTCTACTCCCTCCCAATCCATGGTGGCAAAATATGGAATGTACTCTTTTGAACTGGAACCTGGAAATTATACTATTACAGCAAAGTATTACCAGAACAGCACTGTCACATATGAAGTAGACGAGACTGTTAATATAAAAAATAATGGAACTTATGTGCGGGATCTCCTGCTTTTACCTGTCTACTCCGAAGAACTGATGAGTAGTTCCGGAGTAAACGCATCTTTGAATAACTCGACGTTGAGTGTCGGAAATCCAGTAACGGAGCCGACTGTAAGTAATCTAAACGGTTCGAAAGACAAGAACACTGCGAGCAGTAGCGGATTTTACAGCCAACCTCTAAACTATCTTTTTATAGGTTTTCTTAGTCTCATTTTACTGTCAGCCGCAGGCTACCACTTTTCCAGAAAGCAAAAAAAGCTCCGGAGTGCATCGAAGACAGAAAAAATAGCATACAGATCAAAAGATCTTTCCATGCCTGTGAACACTCTAGAACCCTCAGTAAGAGTTTCTGATAAAAACTCTAACCATGAACAGAAGAAGGTTAAGGCATACACTGAAGTTTTTGAATCAATAGAAGGGCAAGTAGTAAAACCCGAACCTGAAAGCTCTATAATTGAACAGGGAACAAAAGAAAAGTATAACAGCCTGGAAACAAAAGAGCAAGTTGAAGGTAGAAAGGAGTCTCTAACTCAGGAAATAGACCACGAGAAGCTAAGACAAGAGTTTGAGGTCTCTAAGGATCTCCCCGAAAAAACTGCTGATGGGCCTGAAATAAACACTCTGGACCCCAAGAAGAAACTTCCGCTCCCTGCTGACCTTCAAAACGTCATGAATATAATTAGGGGACAGGGAGGGCGAATGACCCAGAAAGATTTATGCACAAGGCTAAAGTGTTCCGATGCAAAAGTCAGCTTAATGCTTGCAGACCTGGAAAGACGAGAACTCATTGATAAATTCAAGAAAGGGCGCGGAAATATAGTGATTCTAAAAGATGAAGAGCGTTAAAACTTATGATCTAATCCTGAGTTTTGAATAATATTGGAAGAAAATTATATTTTTGAAAATTATTTGATTTATAATGGCATGTCAGCGATTTGATTTATATTAATATATCAGCTTTTTTCAGGATAATATTTTTCAGGTAATTTTATCTCAATCTAACCTGAAAAAGCTATATAGTTCGGACTAAAATCTCTATCTTATGTGAAGTATCTTAATTTCCTCCTGTCTTAAATTCTTAGGAACTAAGTGGACAATATAAAGATTTCAGGTTTTTTATTTTTCATCAGATCTTTTGTTTTTCATAGAAGGATGCCTGAATCACAATATAAGATATTTGATAGATAGCAAGATTTAACCTTTTATCAAGATAGGAATAAAGATTTAGATCATGAATAAAAAGTAATTTGAGAAAATAAGCCAGAATAAAACTTTAATTTTAAATTTATTCTACATATCATCTCTTTTCTGTAAAATATGTATTTATTTTTAGATGTCGATTAAGAGATTGACTGCTTTAATCTTTCTGAGATAGCAGGCAGTAAGATATCCTGACACAGGTAAATGAACAGATAGTGATCCTGTGGATCACATTAGAAGAGAGCACCTGTATAAAAATCTGTTATTCAAAATAGAATCGCCGTTCTCGAAAATTAACAGATTGCACCCTGGAATCATGCATTTCGCCTATCAAAGAAGTGAAAAAAGCGGTCAAAGAACAAACCTGCACTACGGAACAAGAGGCATTGTGAATCCACAGATGCCTCAGCTTCATGTTTATTTCAGAACCATCCAGTCTAATTGAACATTACCTGACCCCATTGTCTCTGAGGACAACCAGACTTTTGAGGGTTTATGAATCAAACAAATTATATCCACTCAAAATTTTAGACTTATTTAATAATTTAATACTTAATTAAGACTGGCTCATCAGAATAAAGAAAATTCGGGTTAGAAATTCAAATTAGGTCAATTTAATACTTCGGTTTGGATATAACTAACCTTTTAGAGGCTGTTTATGAAATTTAATAAAGTTACAAAAATATTCAAAAATAACTTCACTTCCCCCAAAACTACGAGTTTACTAGAAAAAACCAGTTCTTCTTTCGAGGAACTGGATAACCGATTAGAGCGAGGAAGTTCAGGGGGTGATTCAAAAAATAACTCATACAGCAGTATTGTGCGAGACCACATTAAAAGCTCAAAACAAGCAGAGATTTTCCAGAATTCAGACAAACCTTTGATCCAGCTAACTGAGGTATGGAAAACTTATCAGATGGGAGAGATTGAGTTTGCAGCTCTCAAAGGAATAAACCTGGAAATTTACGAAGGCGAGTTTCTGGTAGTGCTTGGCCCAAGCGGCAGTGGGAAAAGCACACTTATGAACCTTCTTGGCTGCCTTGATTTACCTTCCAGAGGCACAATTTTTCTGAACTCAAGGGATATTTCAGGTCTTGAAGAATCCGAACTAGCCCTAATCCGGGGACAGGCTATAGGGTTCATTTTCCAGAGCTTTAATCTTATTCCCACTTTAAACACTATCGAAAATGTTCTGTTGCCCCTGGAATTTCAGGAAGAGGATGCAAAAATAGCCCGAAAAAAAGCAGATTATCTGCTTGATATAGTTGGCCTATCCGATAAAAAACAAAACCTTCCTTCTCAGCTCTCAGGAGGGCAGAGACAAAGAGTTGCAATAGCTCGCTCGTTGGCTGTAAACCCGCCTATAATCCTGGCGGATGAGCCTACGGGAAACCTGGATTCCAAAACAGGAAATTATATTCTGGACTTTCTGGACAACTTAAATAAAAAAGAAGGGAAGACGATTATCATTGTTACCCATGACCTGGATATTGTAAAATGCGCAACAAGAGTGGTGTACATTCGCGATGGTCAAATTGAAAAAATAAATATACAGACGAAAAACGAAAAAGAGGAATTAAAATGAAGAGATTTGCTTTTCTAACATTTTTACTCCTGGCCACTGTATTGATGTGCTTTGGAAGTGGCACAGCATTCGGTTCAAATGGAGATATAAACTCTGCATCCTTAAAAGTAAACCTGACCAATCAGAATCCTGATGCTGCACGTCCTGGAGAACCTGTCGAACTAAGTCTGAGCGTACAAAATGTAGGAAATGAAGACCTGCAAGACATTACTGTCTCAGTTGCACCCAAATATCCTTTCAGCCAGGTCTCAGGAGAAGAGCTTCAAAAAAGCATTTCTTACTTGAATGCAAGGCAGGATGATAACGATGCCTCTGTACTCAAGTTCAAACTCATGACAGATTCAAATGTCTCTGAAGGAACTTACGATATTGATGTCACCACTACTGCAAAAGAAAATGGCGCTTCATCAAATACAATTACTACCACACAAACTATCCATCTGGAAGTCCGAGGTAAAGAATACGCCCAGATTGTAACCATAAATAAAGCAAATATTGATGTTGGAAAGGAAGAACCCCTCGAGTTTATAATAACAAACACTGGAAGCTCTCCTCTGAAAAACATGGTTATTTCCTGGAAAGATCCAAAGGGTGTAATTCTTCCAGTATACTCGGATAATACAAAGTACGTCAAGTACCTTGAATCCGGGCAATCCGTAACAGTTGCTTATTCTGTAATGGCTGATGTTAATGCCAATCCAGGGCTCTATAGTCTGGACGTAAACCTTAACTTTGAAAACTATGAGTCCGAGAACAAATCTATCCAGACTACGGCAGGGATCTTCATAGGCGGAGCAACAGATTTTGATGTTTCCTTTTCTGAAAGCAGCCAGGGAGAAGTTTCCCTCTCGGTTGCAAATGTAGGCAATAATATAGCATATGCAGTGAAAGTATCCGTCCCAACACAGGACAGTTACAGAGTTTCAGGAAGTTCTTCAACCATTGTGGGAAATCTTGAGAAAGGGGATTACACAATCGCTTCTTTCGACGTTGCAGACAATCAGGCCCAGGCAGGGAATGCAGGAGAACCTCCCGAAGCACTACCTAGTTCCGCAAAAGCCAGTAGTGTAGGAGGTAATGAAACTTCAGGTTCAATGAATTCAAATCCACTAAAGGTGCAGATTGAATATACAGATGCAAAAGGAGAGAGATTAACAGTTGATAGAGACGTAAAAGTCGAGTTGACCTCCGGGAATATGACTGCACAAGCGGGTGCCCGCCCGAAAAGCTCTGGAATTAGTTCATATCTGCCGTATATCGTGATAATAGCACTTCTTGGAGGAATATTCGTGTACCGCAGCAAGATACAGGAAATGATACAGGCAAGGCGAGAAAAAAGAACCGGGGTCCCTAAACCTGAAGTAAAGAAGGACTGAAGATAATACCAGTACAAAACAGAGGATGCTATGAGAAATTCAACCTATCTGAAAATGGGCCTGAACATGCTTGTGCACAGCAAACTGCGAAGCTGGCTGACCATTATTGGAATCGTTATAGGCATAGGGTCCGTAGTCGGCATCCTTTCCCTAGGAGATGCCATGCAGGAGCAGGTCCAATCCAGGCTCGCTGAGATGGATCTGACAAAAATAACCATAAGTCCGGGATATACTAAAGCATCATCCAATATGCCTGGCCCTCCAGGAGGAAGCTCGAGAGGAGATTCTGGAGGTACGACAACAGATGTTGAATTGACAAAAACAGATATATCAGCACTTCAGGGGTTGGATGGCATACAATACATAGAAGGGGAAGTTTCTGGCAGCGAGCCAGTTATTTATGCCGCACAAAATGCAACCCTTTCAATTACGGGTGTGGACCCCCAGGTCTGGAAGTATATGACTACTCTCGAAACGCAATCAGGAAGACTACTTGAGCCCTCTGACAATTATGTTGCAATTATAGGGAGTGGGATTGCAAGCGGAACTTATGACCAGGACATAGGAATCAACCAGGTAATAACAATTAACGGTAAGGCAGTTCGTGTTGTTGGAATCCTATCAGAAGAAGGCCAGGGTGACAGGAGTATTTACATGCCAATCAACGCGGCAGTAACCCTTATTGATGATGCACAAAAGGATGTTTATGATACAATACTTGTAAAAGCCAAGAGCGAAGACCTTGTAGACGGGTTGATGGAAGATATAGTAAATAAGCTCATGATTTCAAGGCATATTGTCCGGGAAGATGAAAGAGACTTTTCCGTGACAGCATCTAAGTCCATGGCTGAGTCTGTTACCGAAATGACAAGTTCAATGACTCTTTTCCTTGGGGCCATTGCAGCAGTATCGCTCCTTGTGGGAGCAGTTGGTATTGCCAATACTATGTTTACTTCAGTCCTGGAAAAAACGAAGGAAATAGGAACCATGAAAGCCATTGGGGCAAAAAACAGGGATATACTTATGATTTTCCTCTTTAACTCTGCAATGGTCGGGCTTGTTGGAGGCATTTTTGGAGTTATTTTGGGAGCCGGTATTTCAACTCTTTTCCCAATGCTGGGAATAAGAATGATGGGAGGAAGCAATTCAAGCATGTATTTTTCTCCCAAGCTAATGGCTTTTGGGCTTGCTTTGGCAGTAATAATAGGAATAATCTCCGGAGTAATCCCTGCTTATAGAGCCTCGAAACTTAAGCCAGTGGATGCACTAAGATACGAATAAAGGAAAAAGACGAAAGTTTAACCCTTTTCTTTTTTCCGTTTAACTGGAGTTTAATAGCATTGGAGTTTGTAAAATAATATACAGATTTTGAAAAAATAATAAAAAATAGTGACTCCAAAACTCAATTTTAGAAATCATTATCAGCTAAAAATCACTCTAGAGGCGAAAATTGATCTAAGAAAATCAAATTAGTTGAAAAATTGATTGAAATCCACTAAGTTATGAAAAGTGAACTACCCCTCCCTGCAAATCTGACGATTTGCGAGGAAGGAGCTTCTTGGGTCATTCTTCCCTCTATTGAGGATAAGTCGCACAAGCCCTACCCTTCGTTCCGAAGGTGAAGAAAAATCAAAATGTTAT
>JBNAKO010000210.1:0-9549 GCA_049706495.1 Methanosarcina sp.
TCTGGAATTTGAAATAATCAATTGATCTTATGATACGGAAAATGATTTTCAAAATCTTATTGATGTCGAATAAAAATTAGTTTTGGGATGAGCTCTATATTAATTTTCCAAAAAGAAATTCGTAAATCAATAAAATTACTTTTTTCAGAAAATTTGCTCGAAAAGTATTTACTTCTCCGAAACAAATCCTTAATAATATATTTTTATTCTGGAGTTATTTAAAAGGGTCAAAAATAGGGAGTGAAAGACTGACAATTATTACAAATAAAACCGAGCATACAATCCGATTTGTAGCTTACAGGGCTGATGGAGCCCAGATGCATCAGAAAGCCTCAAAAATTCCACCCGGGCAGAGTCGGTATGTGAGTAAAGATTATGTAGGGGATATTGACTGGTTCATTATCACGGCTTTTTTGTCTGAAAGCAAAGCTCCTGGTCATGTGGATATTGATACTCTGCCTGCAGTAAGGGATGCAGATGATGCTTTAGCTTTTACAAAAGTAGGAGTTGAAGAAAAACTCATATTTGTCGAAGACGACGAAAAAAAGGAATTCAGTTTCCAGCAAACAGACGAAGAACCGCAAGGGGATATTCACGGGTGGTAAAGCTCAGAATTTGAGCTCTAGGTAATTTCAACACTAATTAAATTTTTTATTTTTATTTTTTATTTTTTCTAGCTTCCTTCTATCTACTTTTATTTTAGATTGTTATTTCAAATCTTCCTCAGTCAAACATATATTTAATTCAAATCTCCTTAAGATATTAAATATGTTTATTCAACTATCTGTCGAGCTGGTTTTAAAATTCCGATTACGCATGCTTTTGATCTACAGAGAATATTTCATTCTGCTCTGATGATCTTGATATCTCTGCTCCAAAAAATTGGAATAGAAGGATTGGAGGTAGTTTTGAAACAACCTCGTTTATAAAACAGACTTTATTTAAAATGATTAATAAAAGAGCCTGAAACTAAAAAATAGATAATAAAAAAGAAAAAGACCGAAACTCTAAAAAATTGGATTTAATTAGATTTCAGGCCTAATTCAGAGCTTTAATCCACTATCCCGCCAGTATTGGCAGAGTGTACTGAGCGCTGATATCTTGCAAGATATCCGGTAACTTCTTTTTTCCTGGGCACAAAAGCTGCTTTTCTTTGCTTGAATTCCTCTTCTGAGAGTTTCAGGTTCAGGATTCTCTCAGGGATGTTGATTTCTATAAGATCCCCATCCTTTACAAATCCAATTGGTCCGCCTTCACTGGCTTCCGGAGAGACATGTCCGATGCAGGGGCCCCTGGTTCCTCCGGAAAAGCGTCCATCAGTTATAAGAGCTACAGATTCAAGCAAGCCCATGCCTCCAATTGCAGCAGTTGCTGCAAGCATTTCCCGCATCCCGGGCCCCCCTTTAGGACCTTCATAGCGAATTACCACAATGTCTCCGGGTTTTACATTTCCTGCAAGAATGCCTTTCATAGCGTCCTCTTCAGAATCATAAACTTTTGCCGGACCTGTGTGGACATGCATTTTTGGATCAACAGCGCTTTGTTTTACAACCGAGCCGTCAGGAGCAAGCGTGCCTTTAAGAACTGCAATTCCTCCCTGTACATGGACCGGATTTTCAAGGGTTGATATTATTTCTTTATTGAGTTTGGGATTTATTATTTCCAGTTCTTCGAGATTTTCTCTAATTGTTTTCCCATTGGCTGTAAGCTGGTCCAGGTTCATTTTTGAAATAAGCCTTTGCATAATTGCCTGGACCCCGCCTGCCCTGTCGAAATGAAGCATGAAATTCGGGCCTCCCGGACGAAGGGAAATCAGGTGAGGAGTAGTCCTGCTCAGTTCGTCAAAGGTTTCAAGAGAAAGGTTGAGTCCGAATTCGTGGGCAAGGGCAGGAAGGTGCAGCGTGGTATTGGTGCTGCCTCCGATTGCCATATCTACCATTATGGCATTTTCAAAGGATTTGAATGTGACAATTTTTCTTGGAGTCAGGTTTTCCCGGACCATTTCTACAATGCGTTCGCCTGTTTCCTTGGCTATTCGGGTCTTTTTCGCATCCACTGCATGTGCAGTTGCACAGCCTGGCAAACTCATTCCAAGGGCTTCTGTCATGCAGGCCATAGTATTTGCAGTAAACATGCCTGCACAGGACCCTGCCCCTGCACAGGAAAGGTTTTCAAGCCTTTTAAGGTCGGCTTCGGGGAGTTTCCCTGCACTGTAGGCTCCAACCCCTTCAAAAACCGAGATAAGGTCAGTATATTTATCGTCCACGTATCCAGGGAGCATTGGCCCTCCGGTCAAGACTATGGAAGGGATATCAAGCCTGCCTGCTGCCATCAGGTGGCCTGGAACAATTTTGTCGCAGCTCGGGATAAGGACCATGCCGTCAAACTGGTGGGCTTTAACCATAAGTTCAATTGTATCTTCAATAACTTCCCGGCTTGGAAGTGAATATTTCATGCCTTCATGTCCCATTGCAATTCCATCACATACCCCTATTGTATGGAATTCAAAAGGAACCCCTCCAGCATTTCGGATTCCGGCTTTTACAGCCTCTCCAAGTTTATTCAGGTGAATATGTCCGGGAATTATATCATTCCAGGAATTGACAACTGCAATAAAGGGTCTCCTCATTTCCGAATCCGTGACCCCGGTAGCTTTTAGAAGCGAACGATTGGGGGCGCGTTCAGGCCCCTCTTTAATGATAGCACTTCTCATTATGTGAATCTCCTTGGAATTTCTGACAGAAATAGGAATTAAAGCTTGTAATGAAAGCTTGTAATGTATAGATAGGAAAAAACTTCATAGTATAAACAGCTTGGGGAAGAAAAAACTCAATTATAAAACAAACAGAAATAAAATATTTCTAATAAGAAATAAGAGTTAGATTAATACTTAATAAATATTTTATTTATCATAACATCCCTGATTAACCTAAAATTAATAAAATTAGAAATTGGAACAATTAACTTTATTAAAATGTGTTTAAAAATTAATAATACTGATTTTAATCTCCAGCTACAAGAATTTTCTCACTTAACAAGGGGGAAAATATAAATATAGGTTTAATTACACGAGTTATTCTCAAAGGATTCTTTATTCTGGAGTTTTAGAAGAAAATAAGGAAGGGAATAGTCTTTTTGGGCTACCTAAATCAGGTAAAATAGTACAATAAGGTTACTCCTTATAATGATAAGCAAATATTTATATAGTGAATAAAGACTTTGTTTTATTGCATAGCGAATTAGACCGTGAACGGGCTTACTCTGAGCTACATCTACAAGATCACACCCGAACAAAAATATCTACAGAAGTTATCCCATATCAGAACAACAAAAGTAAACCACACCAGGGTTCTTCCCGTTCACAGTTTTATATTTCTTTTTTGAATATTTTATTAGTTTTCTTCTAAAAATATTTTTTATCTTATCTTAATCGTTTTGTCCCTGATCATTCCTGTTGCATTGTTTTATTTTTTTCAATATTATTTCTGACATTGACTCTGGAAAATTCAAGAAAGCCTGAAACTATTTACTGTTTTTAAAAACCCTAATAAATTTATTCCCGGAAGAACAAGTTATTTCCATGTATGAATGGGATCCGGAACTTTATTCTTCTAACTCTTCCCCTCAAAAAAATTGGGGCCATGAACTTCTTGCAAAATTAAAGCTTAAGGGGAATGAACATGTTCTTGATGTGGGCTGTGGGGACGGAAAGCTCAGTGCAGAAATCGCAACCTGTTTATCTAAAGGGTCTGTGCTTGGAGTTGATCTTTCAGAAGGAATGCTTGCTTTTGCAAAAAGCCATTACCCCCCGGAAAAATTCCCTTCTCTTTCTTTTATGCAGGTGGATGCAACAGACCTCCCTTTTGATTCGGAATTTGACATAGTTTTTTCCAATGCCGCCCTCCACTGGATAAAATCCCCGGAAACTGCCCTGAAGAACTTCTGGAGAAGCCTCAGGCCTGGAGGAGAACTGCTTGCCCAGATGGGAGGAAAAGGAAATGCTTCTGAAATTCTCAGGGTCACGGATTTAATGCTGGAAGATAAAAAATGGAGCCCCTATTTTGAAGGCTTTACTTTTCCTTTCAGTTTCTATGGGCCGGAAATTTACAGGAAATGGCTCGAAAATACTGGTTTTTCGATAGTGAGGCTTGAAGTATACCCAAAAGATATGGCTTTTGAAAACAAAGAAGGTCTTTTTGGATGGATCGCTTCAGTCTGGCACCCTTATACCCAGAGAGTGCCTGAAAACCTCAGACAGGAGTTTATAAAAGACCTTGCCGAGAAGTTTTACGGAATTTACCTGCCGGATAAGAATGGGAATGTGCATGTGACTATGATACGGTTAGAGATTGAGGCATATGCCGAAAAATAAATCAGAGACAGGAGTAAAAGTAATTCTTTATTTTTCCTAATTTTAATAAATTTATTATTTGGTGGTACCTGCGCCATTTTCAGGTACCTGCATGTATTTTAGATTTGCCATTTTTAGATATCTTCTTATGATATCTTAATTTTTTGAATTTTTGCCATTTTATGTATTCCCGGCAATAAATTCCAAAATGTTTTTTTGGAATTTTCACTCTAATATTGGGCCGATAGATATCTTCTTTTTACCTGCAACTCAGATTATAATGGGGTTCATGAGAGACTTAAATGTCCTTAACTTTCCGGATCTAATCCCTCAAATCTATAATCCTAACAGTTTTACCGACCTACTTATAAGGAATACGGATGCTCATTACCTTATTATTATATTTATAATTATCTCCAGGGTTTTAAGTTTTCTAAAAATTGAAAAAATAGATTATATTCGGCAGAGATACTTTAGTAAATTATTAAAATATTATTTGATCAGGTGTAACAGAATCGGGAGTAGATACAAATATAAAATGAAAATAAAATTTTGATTAGGACATAATTATATAAAATAAATATCAATAAAATTAGGAAGGAAGATAGGTTAATTTAAAATTAAAAGCCCTGTACAGGTGAGTGAAGACGTGGTGATTGGAGATACTGAGCAGGAAGGAACTTCAAATGAGGGCGCAAATACAGCAGGCGTTGGGAATAAGGGAAATGAAGATAATAATGAAAAAGGGGAGACTTTGCATGCCGCCTTAGAAAAAGAAGAAGCTCTAAAAAAAATAATTAATAAAAGCCATGTAGTGCTTTTTCTCTGGAAAAACAAAGAAAAGTGGCCTGTTGAGTTTGTTTCTGAGAATATAACCAATTTTGGATATTTGGTAGAAGATTTTATTTCTGGCAGGATATTGTATGGGGATATAATATTTGAGGAAGATCTTGAAAGGGTTCAGGAAGAGCTTGAAACAAAAATTAAAAGCAAGCTTTCAGAATTTGATATTGAATACCGAATTTTAACAAAAACAGGGGAAATACGCTGGGTAAACCAGAGAACTACTATCTACAGGGATAAAGATGGGGTAATAACGCATTTTCAGGGAATTGTGCTTGATATTACCAAGAGGAAGCAAAGTGAAGAGCAGCTTGGAAAAGTTCTTGAAATGCAAAGGATGCTGACTACGGTAATCAACAATAGCCCTGCAGTTGTTTTTCTCTGGAAAAATGAAAAAAACTGGCCTGCGGTTTTTGTTTCCGAGAACGTAATACAGTTTGGTTATACAGTCGATGATTTTCTTTCAGAAAAAATTCTATATGGAGAAATAATCCACCCTGATGACTTCAAAAAAGTGGAGGATGAACTTGAAAGAAGTATCCAGAAAGGAGAAGTAAGCTTCAACTCCGAGTACAGAATTTTTACAAAGGCAGGAGACATCAGGTGGGTAAATGAAAGAACATTTATCCAGAGGGACGGCGGTGGAGAGGTAACCTATTTTCAGGGGATAATACTTGATATAAGCTCTAGAAAAAATATTGAGGAAGCCCTGAAAAAATCTGTTGAAATGCAAAAAATGCTGAAAACAATAATTAATAAAAGCCCTGCGGTGGCTTTTTTATGGAAGAATATAGAAAACTGGCCTGCAGAGTTTGTTTCGGAGAATGTAGCTCAGTTCGGATATACTGCAGAAGACTTCACTTCCGGAAGGACACTTTATGGAAATATAATTCACAAAGATGACGTACGTGCAGTTATTGAAAACCTTGCTCGTTCAGTAAGAGAAGGATATGATTCTTTTGAGATGGAATACCGAATTTTCACTAAGGAAGGCAGTATTCGCTGGGTTGAAGAACATTCATTTATTCAACGCGATTCTGAGGGAAACGCAATTCATTTCCAGGGAATAATTATCGATGTCACTGAGAGAAAAGAAGCACAGGAAATGCTTGAAATCCAGAGAGAACTCGGTTTGTCCCTTAATACCACCTGGAATCTTCAGACTATCCTGAACAGGGTACTTGATGCCTGTCTGCAGATCCGAGGAATAGATGCAGGAGGCATCTATTTGAAAGACGAGCTTCTAGACCAGATTAATCTGGTTGCGCATAGAGGGCTTTCCCAGGAGTTTGTGAAAAGTATTTCCGCATATAGGATAGATTCTCCCGAAGCCCGGCAGATCTGGACTGAAAAGCCAATCTATAAGTTGAACTTTTTCTCTGACAATATGGCAGATTTAATCAGGAAAGAGAAAATTACTGCTGTTGCTGTAATTCCTATGAAACACAGAGGGGAAATTATAGGCAGCTTGAACTTTGCTTCTCATACAACAGAACGAATTTCCCAGAATGTTCGTAATTTCCTTGAGAGCATAGCCCTCCAGATTGTCAATTACATAGCTCCTATCCGCATTGAAGCAGATCTGCTGTAAACATATTTTGCCTACACTCAAAATGATCCTGAATATGGACGAAATCCTTATTTAAAATAATTTTTATAACTAATGCAGGATTAAAAAGTGAGAAGGCTCCAGATCTTGCCTTTTTATTGCCTTAAGCTCTGGTAAGATACTCAAGTCAGATGTCGGGGTTGTCAGTTCCTACTCACTTTTTGTTCATAAAAAGCATTATAACCAGATGGAATATTGGACGGGGATGAGATTGAAAGCAGTAGTCGTTTACTTAAGTACCTCAGGGAACACAAAAATTATGGCAGAAGCCATAGCTAATGGACTCGAATCAAAACACATAGATGTAAAAGCTGTCAGCTTTTATGACGTAAAGCCTGAAGACATACAGGAAGCAGAAGCAATCGCGGTTGGTTCCTCTACCTTCTATTATAGAATGCTTGCTCCTATGGAGAAATTCATGAATGAAACGCTTGCTTCGACAAACCCGGAAGGAAAACTGGGAGCAGCTTTTGGGTCTTATGGATGGAGCGGAGAAGCCCCCATATTAATAGCTGAGAAAATGAGAGAAATGGGAATGACTGTTATCGATCCTGTGCTTCGGATTCTGCATAAACCTACAGAAAAAGATATACAGGAATGTAAAAGACTCGGAATCGATATAGCTGAAAAATTAAAACAAAGAAGTAAAAAAGAGTAATTTAAAAAATTAGAAAATAGCAAAATTGGAAGTTATACCACGCATCTACATTAGTCGAGCTTAAGCCATTTTACGATTAATGTGGTTATAATACAAAAAACAAAATTTGTGTTAAAATAAAAATGTTTACGGCAACATTATTCTAAAAATTAGAATTGTAATTTAATTTAATTTAATTTAATCTTCAATACAGGTCAGGGGCTATTATTTTGAAGATGCGGAAAAAATTACATCCGTGTCTTCCTGTTCTCTTTCCTCATAAAAATATAAGATCCATGGTAAGGAAAAATACAGGATGTGAGGATAAGCAAAAAGAAATAAGGTAAAATATAGTTTCGGTCGCAAATATTTACACTCATTTCTTAAAAGAGCTCTATAATGATTTAGACTATGTTTAATTGGCTCTCTCAATTTTAAGTGTAATTTTTTGCGAGAATAACTATAAAAGGTAATGCGAGAATAAAATAGTTTATGAATAAAAGATAATAGAAGAATAAAAGATAATAGAATAAAGGAAAAGTTAAACATCCAATCTTTTTTCTTTAAGGAAATGATCGATCAGTTTTCTTGAGATACTAATTTTACCTGGCAAAACCGGAAGCTCTTTGTCAGAAAACCAGTGTGCATCCTCGATCTCAACTCCATCAGGCTTAATCTCTCCTGAGGCATATTCTGCAGTAAAACCAATCATAAGCGAGTTAGGAAAAGGCCAGGCCTGGGTTCCGAAATATCTAATATTCTTTATCTCTAACCCTACTTCCTCCCTGACTTCTCTAATAACAGCGTCCTCAGCCGATTCCCCGGGTTCAACAAAGCCCGCGATTAAACTGTACATATCCCTGGGAAAGTGAGGAGACCTTGCAAGTAAGACTTCATCCCCTCTTCTAATGAGCACAATTACAGCAGGGGAAATTCTGGGATAAAAAAGCTCTCCACAGGCAGGACATTGTTTTCCCCTCTCTCCCTGTTTTTGCAGGGTTTTTTTTCCGCACCTGCTGCAGAACTGGTTTGTCCTGTCCCATTCCATAACCTGAACTGCCTTGTTTATAAGGGCAAAACATCCTTCATTAATTTCAGAGTATGCCTGCCTGAGATCCACAAATTTCATACTTTCTGGAGGCTTGGCATTTTCAGGCAGTTCCAATGAATAACAGTGAACTCCTTTAAGAGTGCCTAGATATTGTTCTCTGAGCCCGGAAAGCCCGATTTCTCCTGGATTTAATAGTCTGGGAATCCCACCTGGATTTCTATTAACCTTAAGGAGGATTTCTCGCCCCCGAAAAATAAACCAGAGGGCTTTTTCTGTTTTCTCAGCAGGGGGTTCCACCCCAACTATAAAATCAAAATCAGAGATTTTTTCTCTATGTGTCGAGGTCATGGCTCTCATCTTATTGTTTTTATCTTATATATGGAGGATTATTTTCCTTCAAATAACCTTTTATTTTGTTTAGTAAATTGCAGGACTTGCAATAAGATTTAGTCTCGATAAGTAATGCTATAACCAGTTCATTTTTCAAAAAGTCGCTGCTGCAAACAGCGTTTAGCTAGGTAGTCTCGATATTTTAAATAACAAAATAAAAGGGTATATAATTGGATATATACAAATCTAGAAAAGATCGAAAAAGAACAAGCTTAAAAAATCTCAATAACTATTTTAGAAGATATGTATTTTGCGCAATTTTTTAGTTTTTGAATCATTTAGTTTTTGAATCATTTAGTATTTGAATCATTTAGTTTTTGAATCATTTAGTCTTTGAATTGAATAAAAAAGAAAAGTGATAGAAAAGGAAAAACTCCTTAAAGGCAGTCTTTTCCTTAACTATGTTTTCGGATCTTTTTTTCCAGGAACTTAATAATCTCCATAACTATAAATGAGGTTGAAGCTAGCGGGAGAATAAGAGCCCAGTCTTCGAGGGTAAGAGGAACAGTCCTGAAAGCTATCTGCAAAAGTGGAATATAAATTACAGCCAGTTGCAGGAGTACTGTGCTTACAACCGCATAAATCAGGGCTTTATTTGTAAAGATTCCCAGTGAGAAAACCGATTCCTTTTCCGAACGCCAGTTAAAGGCATTAAACATCAGGGAGAT
>JBNAKO010000211.1:0-6902 GCA_049706495.1 Methanosarcina sp.
GAGGGCTGTTAAAGTCTATGTATTTATTATGGCCCTTGTATTACTTGGTGAAGGTTTCAAGCCTATTATATTCGAATACTTTATACAGATCCCTTCCACAATCCTGTACTGGGTTAACATGGTTTCTGCAATTCTCGACAACGCTACCCTTGCAGCCGCTGAAATTGGCCCTGCTCTGAGTGAATTGCAAATAAAGAGTATCCTTATGGGACTTCTGATTGCAGGCGGAATGCTGATTCCAGGAAATATTCCAAATATTATTTCTGCTGGAAAACTTGGTATCACAAGCAAAGAATGGGCAAGACTTGGTGTTCCTCTGGGGCTTGTCTCAATGGCAGTGTATTTTGTAATTATTTTTGTGCTTGGTATCTAAGTTCAAAAAAGTTACAGATCTGCAGTGGATTTAGTTTTAAATTTGAGGAGACAACTATTACTGAATTTTAAAACTAAGTCTCATATATTTTTAGGTAAAATAAAGAAAATTATCTGACTCTATTTTTTAACTATTGTTGTCCGCAAAAAATTCGCTTTTTAATGTGAAATAAATAGTGTTTTAAATTCGTATTTTTATTTATTATTCATTTATCTATTATAGGTGTTTTTTTATTATTATTTACGCTATTATTAATCCCATTAGAGTCTATTTTCATAACTATCTTAACTACTTTTAAAATCTTTGTAGATATTTTTTAGTATATTTCTACATATAAAGGGCTGATATATGCTTATTTTATTCAGATCGCAATCATAACCTTTTTTCATGCATCAGAGCTTGTATTTCAGGCCTGATTTGCTAAATAATATCAAATTTTGCTCTATTGAAACATGTACTTTTAAACTGATTATAGTCAGAATAAATATATTAAAGAATACTATATTATCAGATAATAGATAGAAAAGTGAGTCTCTATAGTGCCCAAATATTCGAGGTTTCATAAATTCCAACAGTAAATGAATTCTTCAGACATTTTATGATCCATAATTCAGATAACTAAATCAGTATGTGAGGGAAAAAGAGTAATGGCTATTGAAGCAGGCGTTTTAATAGGATATCTTATAATATTCCTGGTTGTATTGCTGGGGCCTTTTAAAATCCACGTTATAGAGGAAAATCTTGAAGTTTTCCTTTTTATATGTGGAATAACAGCAATGACAATATCAGGTTTTGTTGAGCTTCCGAGTATAGAGACAGGATGGAGCATGGAAATTATCGAGGAAGCAGTGACTGCGCCTCTGCACGTCGGAGATCTATTTGGCATCCCAATCGGTATAGTACAGATAGTGCTCTTTGTAGGCTTAATCATTTATAAGTGGCATAGCCCTATTCATAAGGCAATCAGAAAATTAACTGATGCGCTTTCTCTTAAAGTTATGGCTTTCTTGCTTGTTGTAGTGCTTGGCTTGTCTTCTAGCATAATCTCTGCCATTCTTGCAGCAATAATTCTCGTTGAAGTAGTAAATGCATTACCCCTATCAAGGAGATCCAAGATAGATCTTACAGTAATTTCGTGTTTCTCTATTGGACTTGGCGCTGCCCTTACTCCTCTTGGAGAACCTCTCTCAACAATAGCCATTTCAAAGCTTTCTGGTGCTCCTTACCATGCAGATTTCATGTTCCTATTTAATATGCTTGGTAAATATATCCTGCCAGGTGTCCTCGTATATGGGCTTATTGGAACATTCTTCCTTGGAAAAGTTAATGCAAAAGACCAGGGGATGGAAGCAGCAGACTACAATGAAACCGTAAAAGATGTAGTTATGAGGGCTGTTAAAGTCTATGTATTTATTATGGCCCTTGTGCTACTTGGTGAAGGTTTCAAGCCTATTATCCTTGAATATTTCATACAGGTACCGTCTGTAGTACTTTACTGGATTAATATGGCTTCTGCCGTTCTTGATAATGCTACTCTGGCGGCTGCAGAAATTGGCCCTGCTCTCAGTGAATTCCAGATAAAGAGCATACTTATGGGACTATTAATTTCAGGTGGAATGCTCATCCCGGGAAACATCCCAAATATTATCTCCGCAAGTAAATTAGGTATAACAAGCAAAGAATGGGCAAGACTTGGTGTTCCAATGGGACTTGTCTCAATGGCAGTATATTTTGTCGTAATTTTTGTACTTAACCTCTAAACTTATCCTGTAATCTAATAAGGATTTCAATAGAGATCCACTTTTAATATGATTTAACTCTAAAATCAGGTAATTAAATTAAAATTACTGCCTTAAAATTGCCGGGTTTTAGAACTGAATTTTATATTTTTACCTTTCTTTCTGAGTGGCACATACCTTTAAATATGCAATTTTCCATTATTCAATTTAAATTTTAGTCTAATTTTAATTATGTTTTTCCGTTTTTTTGGCATATAGTTTTTCGAAATCTGAGGGCGTCAAATTATCTACATTACTGAGTTCCCTGTATGTCTTTTAATCATGCAATTCGCACTTAATTTTTACTATTTATATGAAGAATATAGTCAAATTAATAAAAACTGATTTTTCTTTAACTCTATAGAATATATCGAATAAATATATATCCTACTTTGTCGATTAGGTTTAAGAAAGAAAAAATATAGATGAGCAAAAGAGGAATAAAAATAACACGGATTATACATCTCTCAGATATTCACTTCTCAGAAATCTATTATGTACCCGAAATTGCAGAAGCAATGCTTAGGAATATAAATCAAAGTGACCCGGACATAGTAATAGTCACCGGCGACCTTACTGAAAACGGGCTTGCGATCGAGTATAGCGGGGCAAAGCATTTCCTTGACAGAATTGAATGCAAGAATAAAGTAATTGTTCCGGGAAATCATGATGCTAGAAATGCGGGTTATCTGTTTTTCGAAGATATTTTTAAAGCCAGGTCTTGTTTTAAACACTTTGGGGAAGTTACTGTAGTTGGACTTGATTCTTCTCAGCCTGAGCTTGATGAAGGACATATTGGCAGGGAAAACTACAAATGGATAGAGAAAACTTTCTCGATAAGCGGTTTCAAAGTATTTGCCCTGCATCACCACCTTATTCCAATTCCCAGAACCGGTCGAGGAAATAATGTACTTGTGGATGCGGGTGATGTTCTGGAACTGCTTGACCGTTCAGATGTAAACCTTGTTCTTTGCGGACACTGGCATATTCCCTGGTTCTGGAGACTAAATAATATGCTTGTCCTCAGCGCCGGGACTGTCTGTTCCTCTAAAATTCGTGGAAAAATGGCTCAATGCTATAATCTGATTGAGCTTGATACACCTGAACCCGAATGTACTCGATGGCATATCAGGGCTTATAGGGTTTTCCAGAATGGAGAAAAAGAGAGAATAACTGACAGTATTATATAATTATTCTTATACAATCATTCTTAAAACCGAATTATTCTTTAAAATCTAACCAATTTATAAATATAATTATTTTTGACAGCACGCGCGATTTCTTGAATCCTAAAATAAGTAAACAGTAATTAAAGAATAATTAAACAATAATAAATTAATATATGATTTTTTAAAGCTTTCTAACTTAGAAACTCTTTCACTTTTTCAAACGTTTAGATTTTTAGATTTTTATCTTTTAACCTCTAATATTTTACCGCTTCTATTATTTCATACCCCTCAATATTTTACCCTGCTGTAAATTCCTGGTCGGCTATGTTATATTTTTTCCGAAATAAATTAGAAAATATGAAACTCGGTCTAGGAATCGATACTGGTGGAACATATACGGATGCCGTATTAATAGATCTTTCAGACGGCACTATCCTTGATTCTCATAAAGCCCTGACGACTCATTCGAATTTGATTGAAGGCATAGAGAACGTAATTTCAGGCCTGAAAGAGGCCTACCTTAAAGATATAAAATTGGTTTCAGTATCTACAACCCTTTCTACAAATTCCACACTTGAAGGGAAAGGACATTCTACTGGCTTGATTCTGGCAGGATATACTGCGAAAGGAGAAATCCCTGCCTTTGAAACAATTTCCATAGACGGAGGGCATGATTCAAAAGGGAACGAGGTAAGTTCTCCGGATCTTGCAGCTGTGGAAATGTTTGTTAATAATAACCAGGGTAAGGTTTTTTCTTATGCGGTTTCTTCTTACTTTGCCATCCGGAACCCGGAACATGAACTTTCAATAAAAGACACAATAAAAAAACTTACCGATAAACCGGTTGTTTGTGGACATGAACTTTCCCTTAATCTTGGAGCATACGAAAGAGCGGTAACTTCAGTTCTCAATGCCCGTTTGATTCCTGTAACTTCCCAGTTTATTCGAGCAGTACTAAAAGCAATGGAAAAAAGAGACATTAAGGCTCCCCTTATGGTCATGAAATGCGACGGCTCCCTGGTCCGCATACAGGAAACCCTTAAAAAGCCGGTAGAAACTATTTTTTCAGGGCCTGCAGCAAGCCTTGTCGGAGCAGCTCACCTGAGTGGATTAAAAACGTGTGTAGCTGTAGATGTAGGGGGGACAAGTACAGATATTGCCTTTATAGAAGACGGGGTCCCGGAAATCAGTGAAAATGGAGCAGTTGTCGGGAACTGGAAGACAATGGTCAGGGCAGTAAAAATTCTCACCTCGGCAATGGGGGGAGACAGTCATGTCTGGGTGCAGGGAAAAATTTGTATCGGGCCTAACAGAGTAATTCCCCTCTGTCTTGCAGCTTTTGATTACCCTCAGCTTGAGGATAAACTTCGGAAAACCCAAAAGGTTTCAGACAGGATGACAGATGATATTCTTCAGCCAACAAGTTTTTTTGTCAGAAGCGGAAACCCGGATTCGGATGATGACATACATGCACTTAATTATTCAATCGAATTTGAGATGAATTCCTATGAACGCCAGATATTTAATGCCATTAAATACGAGCCCCTTTCGATCTTTGAGCTTGCAGAAAAAGTTGGAAAACATCCTCTTTATTTAATAAAGGCTCTTCGTTCTCTTATTCAAAAACGCTGTATTTATCATATAGGTTTTACCCCTACGGATGCCCTGCATACACTTGGCGAATATAAAGAGTGGAACCGTAAAGCATCAGGGCTGGCAGCAGAAATCCTTGGTTCTTACCTTGGGCTTGATCCGGTAAGCTTTTCGAGAGAAATAAAAAAAGCCTTTGCAAGAAATATTGCTCTTGATATTGCAGCTTTTTTCGTAAAAGATTTCAAGCGCGAAGATATAGACAAATTGCTTTCAGACTCAAGATTCCTGAAACTTAAAATTGATATTCCTATAGTAATGATAGGCGCACCCGTCAAAGCCTATGTAAATGAAATTCAGGAATTCCTTGAAGCAGAAATCCGAATTCCTCAATATTATGAAGTAGGAAATGCAGTTGGAGCCCTGATGGGCAATATTATTCGAAGAAGTAAGGTTCTTATCCGGGCTGCTGACTCAAATACTGATCAGTATTATATATTTTCGGAAAAAGAAAGAACGCTTGCAAATGGATATCCGGAAGCTGTGGACTATGGGGTTCAGCTTATTGAAAAACTAATCTTCGATCATATGAATGAATATGGACTTCAAAAAGAGCAAATTCGTTTTGAGCTTGAAAGAAAAGATCTAAATCTCAATTTTGGCAGCCTGAAAGAAACCCGGCTTATAGGACTTGGAATAGGGAACCCTTTAAAATTGGAACAGGAGATCGAATGATAGATTGATAATAATCAGGTAATAAACAAATAAAAAAGCAAGGATAAATCAAAAAGTTGAATTAAATTAATATTATTAAAAATCAGTAAAATCTTTAAAACCTTTTTAATTTCGCTTATATCGCTTTATTTTTCATTTCTTACTACAGAGTCCATTAGAGTCTATTAAGTACTTTATTTTTGTTTTTTACCTCTTTTTTATTTCTTTAATTTAGACCTAATTTTGGTCTATAAACAAGTTTTTATGTATATTCAGTTACTTCCTTCAATCAGGATTACAATTTATTTGGTAGAATTTAATTCAAACTAACTTAATCATTTCTATTTATTTAATCAGGAGTGAGATCATGCGCAGGGACTATATAGATACTGGTTACAGCCCAAAAGATACGGATGTGGTTTGTGAATTCCACATTGAGCCGGCAGCAGGAATTAATTTTGAGGAAGCTGCCACGCATATGGCAGGAGAAAGTTCTATAGACTCCTGGACTGAAATTGCTACATTGAGTCCTGAGCTTGCAGAGAAATTGAAACCTCATGTTTTTTATGTGAATGAGGGGGAGCAGAC
The DNA here is from genome assembly GCA_049706495.1 of Methanosarcina sp. Classification (GTDB taxonomy): domain Archaea; phylum Halobacteriota; class Methanosarcinia; order Methanosarcinales; family Methanosarcinaceae; genus Methanosarcina. The sequence goes on from JBNAKO010000211.1 coordinate 6,213, forward strand.
AGTAAGGGTAGCTTATTCCGAAGATCTTTTTGAACTGGGTTCTGTTCCACAGGTGCTAAGCGCTGTTGCAGGAAATATTCTGAGTATGAAAATTGTAGATAATCTCAGGCTTCAAGATATTGCTTTCCCGAAATCCATGCTTGAAGAATTTAAAGGTCCGGCTTTTGGGCTTTCAGGCATCAGGGAACTTATTGGGGTTCAGGACAGACCTCTCATAGGTACTATAGTAAAACCAAAAGTAGGCTTGAATTCTGAAAAGCATGCAGAGGTTGCTTACTCTTCTTTTGTAGGGGGCTGCGACCTTGTCAAAGATGACGAAAACCTTACAGACCAGAAGTTTAACGGCTTTGAAAAAAGAGCTGAACTGACCTTCAAGCTTGCAGAAAAAGCAGAAGCTGAAACCGGGGAACGCAAAATGTATCTCTGCAATATTACAGCCCCAACCTGTAAGGAAATGATTCGACGCATGAATGTTCTTAAAGATTTTGGGGCCAGCTATGCAATGATTGATGTTGTGCCTGTGGGCTGGACTGCGCTTCAGACCTTGAGGGAAGAATCTGAGGACGCCGACCTGGTTCTGCATGCTCACCGCTGTATGCACTCGGCTTATACCCGGAACCCGCGCCACGGGATTAGCATGGTTGTTGTTGCCAAACTTTGCAGGTTAATAGGGCTTGACCAGCTTCACAT
>JBNAKO010000212.1:0-1159 GCA_049706495.1 Methanosarcina sp.
AAACTCAGGTTTATGTTACTATATCTGGAATTTGAAATAATCAATTGATCTTATGATACGGAAAATGATTTTCAAAATCTTATTGATGTCGAATAAAAATTAGTTTTGGGATGAGCTCTTTATTATATTTGACTGCATTTTTTAAATAAACTGAATTTTTAACTTCGGGAGCACGGAGGCGTCACATCGGGAAGTCCCCTTCCTCGGAGTGAAGCGACAGGTGGGGGATGAAAGCGGAGCCTCCTACAATAAGTAATAAAACTTTATAACTTAATTAACTATTTTTTAGCTAAATATATATATTCCTTTAAAACGTATAAACTATAGTATGTTAAAAGCCTATAAGTACCGGATCTACCCGGATAAAGACCAGGAAGAATTTATAATCCTTCATTTTGGTGCTTGTAGTGTCTATAATTGGGCTTTGGAACAGAAAATAAAAACTTATGAGCGAACCAGGAAATCAATATCAAGATTTGACTTGCAAAAGATTTTAGTTCACGAAATAAAACCTTCTAACGAATGGTTGAAAAAAGCCAATTCGCAGGCTTTGCTTGCATCTTTGGTAAATGTAGAATCAGCATTTACAAAATTCTTCAGAGAAAAAACCGGATTCCCAAAATTCAAATCAAAGAAAAATCCAGTATAATCTTATCAGATGCCACAACATTATATGGTAGATTTTGATAGAAATATTATCAAACTTCCTAAGATTGGAGAAATAAAAGCAGTACTTCATAGAAGGTTTGAAGGAGAAATGAAGACCGTAACCATTTCAAAATCAAGTACTGGAAAGTTCTTCATATCTATTCTTGTAGATGATGGAAAAGAATTGCCTGAGAAATACAAATTTGGAGAATCAAGTACTATAGGAATTGATGTGGGTATCAAAGATTTTGCAATTCTTTCTAATGGAGAAAAAGTTGAGAATCCTAAATATCTGCAAAATTCTCTGAAAAGAATGAAATGTTTACAGAAAAGAGTAAGTAGAAAGGAAAGAGGTTCAAAAAATAGAAATAAAGCAAGACAAAAGCTTTCAAGAATCCATGAAAAAATAACCAATCAGAGAAACAATTTCCAGCACAAAGTCTCTTCTAAACTTATCAGCGAGAACCAAGCTATTGCACTGGAAACTCTGAATGTTAAAGGCATGGTTAAG
>JBNAKO010000213.1:0-6552 GCA_049706495.1 Methanosarcina sp.
GGGCAGTTCATACACAAATATAGTTTCTAATACTATATATCTATATCTCTAATTAATTACCAATGCTGTCATTTTTAATAAATAAAGCAACAGAACCTGCAGTCTTTTCATTTACAACAATTGCTCGGCAGTATTGCTGAGTTTGGTAATTACAGCTAAAGTTCTTTAATAGTTTTCTGCTGTCTTCTAAAGTGGTGGAAAAGGAAGTCCTCATATTCTCTGCAGTCTTTGGATCACTGGCACATTTGAAAAAGCTTCCAGCATCTGTTTCTTTCGACTTTCTGAATCAAAAAAGCATTTTGATATATCAGCCAGCGAATATAAGCTTCTTTACGGTCAGCGTATATTAAACAAATAAGAAAGCATTGGACATAATAAGCTATTTTTTAAGCAATTTTTTCCATTTTTCCCGGCTGATGGCTGATGACATTTATTGAGCTGATATTATTTATTGAATATTATCATAATTAATGTAGAAAACCAGAAAAAGAGGAGATCAGGTATGAACAGTCATATTTTCAGGAAAATCATGATTGCAACCGATGGTTCGGAGCCTGCAAAAAGAGCGGCTGATAAAGCTATTGAAATTGCAAGACTAAGTAATGCAAAACTGTACGCAGTACATGTAATTTCAATGGGTTTTTATTCCATGACTCTTCCTACAGATGAGCAGTGGGAAAAGGCTTTTCAAGAGCGGATCGCAACAGAAGGCAAAGAAGCAACAGCTTATGTCGAGAATGCTGCAGAAGCTGTCAATCTTGAGGTTGAATCTGTTATTCTAAGAGGCAGCCCTGCAGAGGAAATTCTTGGTTTTGCAGAAAGAAATGATATTGATCTTATTGTTATGGGTACACTCGGGAGAACTGGAATTAAAAGGTTCCTGCTTGGAAGTGTGGCTGAAAAAGTAGTCAGGCACTCCAGTAAAACAGTGCTTATTGTAAGAGGAGAAGCTTCCGGAAATGAATAAAGACAATTGGTCGCTTGAAAAAAATTGATTCATTAAATACAGATTAATTGAATACAGATTCATTCCAGATAAATTCTATTCCGAATAAATTCTGATAAAAATAAAAAAGAAAAAGAAATTATCTGAAAAGTTGAAATTCTTTTCAGACTACTTCTACACCGAGGCTAAAGTTCTGCTCAGTGCCGGTTGTGTTTTCCCAGGCTCTCTTGTATATGCCGTTTACCTGCTGGTCGCCCGCTTTTATGGCTTCGATTATCCAGGAGTGAACTCCCGAGACTCCGGTCATTCCTTCTGGAGCCGGGTTTTGAGTATAATTATCACTTGTAATGTTGAGTCCGGCTGTAACGTTAAGTTCCCAGGCGTAGCCTGTTGAAGGGTTCTCGGTCAGGTTAAGGGTAAAATTCTCTCCGGTTTTGAGAGTTATATTTGTTCCGTTTTCAGCTTCGGTTATTACGAGGGCTGTTATATTGTTTTCAGTTTCATTTTCGCCTGCCATATCTGCAGTTTCCGGGTCTTCGGGGGCAACGTCAGAGTCTTCTTCATTTTCTGCAGGCTCTTCTCCAGCGCAGCCGGCTGCAAAGAGAACAGCAGAGATGACAAGGAGCAATGCTAACGATTTTAAGATTATCTTCATAAATATCCTCTTGAAAAATTTCTTTTTTTATTTATGTGAGCAATTTTTTGAACTCTTATTGAAATTATACGTTATTAAATGCCTTTGGGAATAAATTCCCAAATAATTTCGGACTGAATTCCGGAAAAATATTTGCCTTTTATTTGTGTTTTTCCAGGATCTGCATGTTTAGAAAGATCCTCATACCAGCCATAATAAAACAAATCTAGATACCTTTCTGAAAAGTTAAAATAGTTGTTTTATCTTCCAGTAAACTCCAGACCGCGTGGCAATCGTTACAATGTAGATTTCTTTTGATTAAAACCTTTTTTTATGTTTCGAGGAAATATAAATATATTCGTCAAAAGAAACTAAATAAAATCGGATATTATAAAAGAAAATCAATTCAATAATTATTTTTTAAATTAGGCAATCTATATTCAGCTAATAAAATATTCTAATCAATTTTTTATAACAGAGGATAAACATTTAAAATAAATAATAATTACAAATTACAGTAGATAAAAGTCAAAGAATTATTTATTACGTATGATTAGAAATAATATTGATTCTTTATTTTTTGGCTAGTTTTTAAGTTATCTTTTGGTTGTTGACTTGCATCTTTAAACTGTAAATTTAGTTTTAATTTAGTTTAAATTCAGTTTAAATTTGGTCCAAAAACGGCAGCAGAAAAGCCAATCAAGTCTCTTCCTGCGGAAGTTTTATATACTAATCCTTCATAATAAGAATATTGTATAGAAGTTTCTGTAAAGGAATTTCATCAAATATCTCTAAATGGAGAGTGTTTTTTCAGATAAATGTTGCACCAGAAGATCATTGTAACTGAACCTTCAGATGCATCTATTGAAGTTTTCAGCCTTTGTCTCATTTTTATGGCTTAATTAAGCTATAGTTTCCACGCTATCAGGTGGGGACTCTATTTAATTTTGAGCTAGTTGAAAACTCTATTTAAATGAAGCTGAATAAACACAAAAATAAAAACCTGGTACAAACCAGGAGTATATAAAATAAAAACGCACCGAATACAAAAATAAAGCTAATAAAATAATACAACTAAAAAACGACCTTAATACAAAATACCTTTAGCACCTTTATTTGTGAGGTCAGAAACACAATGTCAGAAGAATCCGATGATCCAGACAGTAGTGATAGTAGAAGTAGCCAGAGAATGCTCACTGTAGCCGGAATGGTCCTGTGCGCTGTTCAGTTTGCTTTCTTCATATATATGATTTTAAGCTTTGTTGAATTTAATTTCAACGAGGGGCTTAAATTCATGTTACTTGCTTACTCTTCAGCATTTGTATACAGGCACCTTGAAAATTCAGGGAAAATTTCCGTTCCAGTTGAGAATTAATAAGGCGTGGATCTCTTTTTATAAGCCCGCCCTTACTATTAACTAACTGCTCTGTTATTTTTTTCTATTTCTTTTTTATCTTAATTTTATTTTAGCGTTAACGTGTACTGTCTTAATTTTCAACATATTTTAATTTTTATTTTAGTTTTCTTTTTAATTTACTTTCTAATTTTCTTTTATTTTAATTCACTTATTTTAAACATACTTTTTTATTTTAATTTACTTTTATTTAATTTAACTTTTATTTTGGCCTTTTTTGATCTTATGGGTATTTTATTCCGATTTTACTTTTATTTTATCCTAATTTACCTATTCTTTATCTTTACTTTATCTTTATTTTACCTTAATTTTGCCTTAAATTTATCTTACATTTCCCTTTAATTCTGCTTTTATATGCGAAAAAACTCTTTTTACTTCTTTATTTTTCCTTTCTTTTTCATCCTTTTCAGTCTTTTAGTTTTCTTTTTGTTTTTACAATTTTTCTTTAGCTCTTTTATTTCTGCAGTTTATGATTTTTAAAGGCAAAAGATTTCCAGGTTGTTACGAACTTTTTTGGAGATTTTTTTATGCTAACATTTATATTGGAGGTGCATATACCTTCAACATAAAATCTAATCTCAAAAATATCTCTGTTTTTCAATTTTTCAAATCTAATGTTCTTAATTAAAATACTTTTCGCTTCAGAGAATTGGCTCATGCTCTCTATCTTCCCTTGAGGACTAAGGGGTGCAGCTCATTAATAAATAGAAAAAGAAATATAGGATTATTTTTTTAATATCAAGGATAATTGTGCTATGGGATAAACATGAACTTTACCTTGCAGATTGACACCGATTACTCGCTTCAGGAAGCAAGCGAGGTTATTCGCTCGGCTCTGGAACATGAAAAACATTATGCTCATTACAAGATAAACCGTTATTCCATGATCTGCGATGAATTTGAGGACAAGTACGATCTGATCTCTACCGAATTCATTAAAAAATTCGAAACAGGAGAGTTTATGGACGATGAAAAATATTATGAGTGGTATGCTGCAAAAAAGGGACTTGACCACTGGAAAAAAAGATTAGCTGTCCTTGAGCGGATAAAGTTCTGACCAGTCGTTCGTCGTATGTCTTTTTATTTATAATCTAATCCAATATTCTATACTATAGAATAAAACCACAAAAATAGAAGAATAGGATAAAATAGAATAAATAGAAAAATAGAATAAAATATAAAATTTATGTAAATTATTTTAATATTTTTATTTTGGCAACCCTGAACCATTTATAAAAAACGTGCAAATGTATATATAACTGTCAAGCTATATTTATTCTGTATTGTTTTAAAGGGTGGCAGGATGGGCACAAAAATAGGTTTAACAGAATTGGTTTTTCGGTCAGAAAAGCGGACGAATCTTCTTCTTTTTTTAAAAGAGAAGCCCAGAAATATAGATGAAATTCAGGAACATTTGAGCCTTGATCCTATTTCTATACTGCCTCAAATAAAAAAACTCAAAGATCGAAACCTGATTTTACAAAAAGATCGGACTTACGAACTTTCTATTATAGGGAAGGCAATTGTAGACAGAATGTTTCCTCTTGTAAGCACTCTTGAAGTCCTTGAAGATAACTTTGATTACTGGTCCAAACGGAGATTAGAAGGAATACCCCCTTTTTTACGGGCTCGCATTGGAGAATTGAAAAACTGCAAACTTATTCGGCCTGATGCAAGCCATATGTTTGAACTCAATTCGGAAGTTGTGGAATGTCTCAAAACTTCAAAGCAGATTCTAAGTTTTATCTCTTACTTCCATCCTTCTTTTACTTCACTCTATGTTACACTTGCAGAAAAAGGAATAAATCTATCTTTAGTTTTTACATGGAGCGTGCTTCAGAGATTTAAAACAGACTACAGGGAAGTTTTAGAAACTCTAATTGAAGCCGAAACCGTTAAGATTTTTGTATTTACTGGCGAACCGAAGCTTGCAGGCCTGACAGTTACAGACAGGTTTTTCCTTTTTACCGTGTTTCCTGAAACAAAACTCTTTGAGCATGAAAGCCTTATAAGCTCAGACCCATATGCCCTCAAATGGGGAACTGATTTATTTTTCTATTTACAGAATGAAGCCTTCCAGATAAAAGACCTGGACTTTTAATCTTTTAAGTATATTTTTTGATTAGGTTCTTGTCGGTTCTGAATGGGTTGATAATTTAAACAACTATATATAGTTGTAAATAATTTCGAATTGCTCTTAATGGTTCTGGATTAAATCAAAATGAATAATTAACTTTTTTTGGTCCCTACAAGTTTCTCGTTTGCAGTTAGAATCTCAACCCCAAGGTCACTGAAATCTTTATCATGGGTCACGAAAATCAGGTCTTTTGCGCGGCAGATCTGTGCAAAAAGCAGATCGTTAAAATCATATTTTCCCTGTTCGAACATGTCCATAACTTCAGGGAGATTTATAGCTTGCAGTTCAGGGTCACAGGCCAGGGTGCTCTTGAGAATCTTTTTTACGTTGCGGGATATATCCTGGGCAATTGCCCGAAAAGCCAGAGAGTTTCGAAACTCCTTATATCGGGTAAACTCGGTTTGCTGTTTGAATTCTATCCTGGAAAAAGCGTTAATAAATTCTGAAATTATCATGCAATTTATGTAGATTGTGCCATTTGAATTTCGGATTTTTTTCAGAGCGCTTGAGTAAAGGTCGGATTTTTCATCAGGCCAGCCTAAAGGCCCGTAAATATAAAGCCAGATATTGGTATCAAAGAAATAACCCTTATCCTCGGGGAATTCATAATCTTCTACGGAATGAATTTTTATAGGGGCAAATTTAACCTGCCTTGAACCCAATGCATGAAGCCTTGGTCGGCGCCTTACAGGATACACGGTTGCAGTATGGGTTTTTTTACGCATCCTCATCCTCATCCTCCAGCACTTCTTTGAGGGCTTTTTTGTAGGATTGCTCATGCCCGAAATAAGTTTTTGCTCTCTCGACAATCCTTTTAAGAATAGCTTCATCTTCTTCTGAAATTCCTGCAAAGGAAAGGTTATTCTCTATCAGTTCCACAGGAAAATGCCCGTAAAGCTGCCCTACTGCCGAATTCAAAAAAGCAGGAGTTAAATCACTCGTGCCTGCGAAAGAAAGTTCAACCTTCTTACTCTCGGAAAAAGCTGCTGCAACTTTCTCGTATATTTTCTGTCCATCACAGGCAGCGACACAGCAGTTTTCTCCTGCAGTCTCAATAACGTTTATTTTTATTTTTTCTTCCGTGATTATCCCCACACAATTATTCTCATTACAGTGTGAACTACCCGCCCTGCTTTCTAATGAAAGCGAGGACGGAGCTTCTTGCTTCATCCCTCAAACTTCTGTTCACAAATCCACAAGCCCATCCCCGTAGTTCCTACGGTGTCAAATCAAATTATATAACTATTAGATTTTGATCTTGAAGAGAGAATTTTTTGATATTGATTGCAGCATTTATGTCTCTATCATGATTTGTTTTGCAATCAGGACATACCCATTCCCTATCTTTCAAGGTCAGAGATGAATTATGATAACCGCAAACATTACATATCTTTGAAGAAGGCTCAAATTTTCCGATCCTT
>JBNAKO010000214.1:0-1704 GCA_049706495.1 Methanosarcina sp.
TGCTCCTGTCTGGGCAAAGCCCTGTCCATAAACATGGATTCCAGAAGGAACGCTTATTCTTGCATCGACATTCAAAGTAACATCGTTAAGGGAAGGATTGTCAATGTAAAGTTCAACAAGTCCATCCTGGTTTTCCGTGATCACATCATTGACAGGCCTTAAAACTACTGTAGGCCCGACCCTGAATTTTTGTTCCGAAACAGGAATTTCTGAGTCTTTTGTTATATTTACAGGACAAGATTTGTTGTCAGATATTGATTTATTGAGAGAAGAATCAATACTTGATCCCTCTTGAGTTATTTTATTTTTTGTAATGTTTTCTTCTGCTCCTGCAAGCGCCGTTGAGAAAATAGACCCTAAAAGAAAAAGTGATGTTAGTAATATACACAAATGTTTTTTCAATTTCTATACCTCCTTGTGGAGTTATGTAATACCCATACAATAATTTTGTGAAATATATTTTAAGATCTGAATACCGATGAAAAAGAAATTGTTTATTATAAATAACCTGTAAATTAATTGCCATTTTTACATATTTTTATTTTCATGTTTTTAAAAATTTAGATTAAAACTTCGTTCGGATGTATGTATCCAGCATAAAATGAAAATAGCCTGTCATAAAATTGTTAATAAAAATAGCATACCAGCTAAGATATAATTTGAAATAAATTTGAATATAAGTTTGAATGTAAATCTAAATATAAATAAAGATAAATTAAGAATAAAAACAAAAATAGAAGTAAAATATAAACTTAAAAAATAAGGAAAAAATGAGAGAAATAGGGAAAACAGAAGTTCAAGAAAAATTTATGTCCCTTGTTTATCTGTAATTTCTTTTTAGAATTAATGCAGCTATTAATACAACTACCAGGCCTGAAATTGTAAATCCTGGCAGAGCTTCTTGTGGAGAAGCCGGTTTTTCTTTTACTGTTATTGGAAGTTCAAGGGTGTAGTCTTCTGCATTTTTTATATTTCCTCCGAAATAGTACACTACTCTTCCTTTAACATTAAATTCTCCTGGCTGATACGATTCTATCCTTACCTCAATGTCTCTTCCCTGTCCAGGGTCTAACTCATATGTTGTCGTATACTGGCCTGCTCCTGACTGCACAAATTCTGAAGAAGAAACGCTCATTCCTGATGGAGGGATAATTATGACCTGCACATGCATAGGGGGTTTTGTGATAAGATTTACTGCTGAAAGTTTGAGTAAAATATCTTCTCCTGCAATAACATCAGTCTTTTCTCCATGCAAACTAACGCTTGCAGAAGGAGGTGCAGGTTTTGATTCCCATTGTTCTGGAAGTTCCTGAACTGCGGGTTTTTTTGTTTGCGTACTTTCCGAACGTTCTATTCGTATGTTCTTTAAATTTTTATTATGGGTATTTTCTGAATCTTCTGTTTGTATGTTTTTTGAATAATTTGTATCGTTTCCTTTTAAAGGTTCAGTTAAATTATTATCAGGAGACTTAGTTTCTGGATTTTGGGTTAGAAGTTCTATAGGGTTTGTTTCTAGCTCTTCCGTAGGTGTTGCTTCAGGAGTGTTATTTTGATAAAAGTTCGGATCTGTTAAAGGGTCAGATGAAGAAGCACATGCAAATGTAATGTTACTAATTAATAAGCAAGTCACCAGGAGCCAGCTTACCAAAAATTTTAAAATATTTTTCCCAAACATTCTGCCACCTTTTTTAGATATTCATTAAG
>JBNAKO010000215.1:0-5670 GCA_049706495.1 Methanosarcina sp.
TCCTTGAAAAAGGAAAATACAACCCCTCACTTAAACTTGCATATAAAATCGCCAGGACTCTTGACACAACAGTTGATGAGCTGTTTTCTTTTGAAGCTTCGGAACTAGACTGATTTAACCGAAATTTTTAATTATGCTTTAACTGGAAATGAAACCCTGGTTAAATGAAATAGATAAAATAAAAAATAAATTGAATAAAACTAATGGAAAAAACCAAACGAAACGAACCGAATAAAATAAACTGAATGAAATCAATTCAATAAAACAAACTGAATAAGATAAATTGAATAGAATAACCGAATAAAGTTAACTGAAAGATAAACTGAATAAAATAGGACTTTAAAAAAACTAAAACAAAATTAAAAATTTAAAATAATAACTCGTATCTTCTTAAAATAAAAATGAAATTAAATAAATTTTTTAACTATAAGAGTTATGTCTTTTAAAAGTTCCCAGGAGAAAGTATGGAAAATAAACTGATTGTCTTTCAGGATGTCTGGAAAACTTATCAAATGGGGGAATTTCAGGTCAATGCTCTGAAAGATGTTAGTATAACACTTGGAAAAGGTGAATTTGCAGCTATAATCGGGCCTTCTGGAAGTGGAAAGTCTACAATGATGAATCTTGTAGGCTGCCTTGATTTGCCCTCAAAAGGAAAAATTTTCCTGAAAGGCAAAAATATAGCTCATCTTGAAGAATCCGACCTCGCAGTCCTCAGAGGCAGGACAATAGGTTTCGTTTTTCAGCAGTATAACCTGATTCCGGGGATGACTGCTCTTGAAAATGTCCTTTTACCTCTGGAGATTCAGGAAATTGAGGACAGGCTTGCAAAAAAGAGAGCAAAGGAGCTTTTAGCCCTTGTTGGGCTCTCCGATAAAATGCAAAACAAGCCTGCTCAACTCTCAGGGGGCCAGCAGCAAAGAGTTTCGATTGCAAGGTCTCTTGCCTGTGATCCTGAAATAATTCTTGCAGACGAGCCTACCGGAGCCCTTGACAGTGTAACCGGTAGAGAAGTTATCGAAATCCTCTACAGGCTTTGGAAAGACAAAGGTAAAACAGTAGTTATGGTTACTCATGATTTGCAGCTTGCAAAGTATGCCATGAGGCATATTCAGCTAAAGGACGGCGAAATAGTCAGCGACGAGCCAAACACAGAACAGATTGGACTTGATATCGAATCTTCAAATTAAATTTCAATTTATGCTAAATAGAGCTTCAGGGAAAAGACAAATCAATTTCAGCTCAATTTCAATTATTTTCAGTTGTTTTTAATTAATTCCAACTAATTCCAAATTAACTCAACTTATCAAAATCTTACATTAGTTTTGATATTAATTTAAAAATTTTGTAATAACCTCAAATTAAATCAATTAAAATAATTAAAACAATCAAAATAATTAATAAAAATTAGATCCGTTAATATCATCGAAATAATCTACTGAGGAATCCAAAAATGGACCTTAAACAATTTACCGGTTTTATTCTCTCAATTTTTTTATGTTTATCTGTATGGAGCGGGCCTGTGCTGGCTGCCGAGGACTCCAGCTCCGTGTTTGAATCTGACAGTACCGGGGAAAGTGACGATAATGCAGATGAAAATACTGATGACAATCCCGATGAAATTCAGGTAAGCCTTGATAGAGGGCTGAGTATTGACCTTCTGAATCAGGACCCTGACCCTGTAAAGCCAGGAGATATTCTTGAAGTAAGACTCGGAATTGAAAATACAGGGTATGAAGATGTAGAAGACTGTGTTGTAGAGATTAAGCCTGAATATCCTTTTAAAAGCCTTAGTGAAGAAAAACCAGTAAAAAACATAGGTACGCTTGCAAAACGCTCGGAGTCCGAGCGAAGAAAGGTTGTAAAGTTTAAACTCGGGATTGAAAATGATATTAAAAAAGGGCAGTATCCCCTTAAAGTAAGCCTTTACACAACAGGCAACACCGAAAAAACATCACTTACTCGAGAGGTCATGATAGATATTGATAGCGAGTCAAACGCTGAAATCGAACACATAAGCATTGAAAAACTGGTGCCTGGTGAAAAAACCAACCTTACTTTCGGCATAAAGAATGTAGGAAATTCCCCTCTTAAGAATGCAATGTTTTCCTGGGAATGTGCAGGTGATATTATTCTCCCTGTAGGCTCGAGCAATGTTAAACACATTAACCTGATCGACACCGGGGAGACAGCAAATGTCAGTTTTGAAGTTCTGACGAACGTAAATACAAAACCCGGGCTTTACAAAGTGGATATGGTGCTTACATATGATGATATAGAAGAATTAAAAACAATCACGGAAGCAGGCACTGTAGAGAACCAGAAACGAAAGGAGATTAAAAGTAAAGCCGGGATTTACATAGGAGGGGTTACGGATTTTGATATCGCTTTTATGGAAAAAGGACCTACAGGCGCTTACACTTTTTCAATTTCAAATATTGGTAATAACGGGGCAAATTCGGTAAAAGTCATAATCCCGGCACAGGAGAACTGGACTGTAACCGATGGAAGCAATTCCGTAATCCTCGGGAACCTGCAAAAAGGGGATTATACAATTGCTGAATTCAACCTTGACCCAAAGACGATCGGAGAGGATTTGCCAATAAGGTTTGAGATCAGTTATACCTCAAACGACGGGATAAGACAGAATCTTGAGAAAACTTTTTCGCTCTATGCTTCCCCTGTTGAAGAAACAGAAGGTTCTACTTTGCCTGACGAAAATACAGGCTCAAGCTTATTCTCTGTGCTTGGAATCCTTATTGTTACAGGAATTCTAGCTTTCTTTGGATATAACAAATATAAAAAGATGAAATCGAAGGACTCTGAAGAGCAGGGTTTTTCCGAAACCTCACTTGAAGAAAACCGATAAATCCCAATTTTGAAGCCTAATTTCAGGGCTGTGAGTCCATGAAACCGGAAAAAATCTTAAAAATTGCCTTCAATATGGTCAAAGCCAATAAGCTGAGAAGCTGGCTGACTATTATAGGAATAATCATAGGGATTGCCTCAGTAATGGCAATAATTACTACCGGAGAATATTTTCAGGAACAGGTAACCGAAACCCTGGAAGGGCTTGGAGGCGATACCATCACAATTATAGCCTCAACCCCTTTCGAGGTAACTGAAGAAGCAGCAGTTGTAGAAGATGTGGCTGAGAATTCGGGGGATAATTCAGGCGGTTCAGGAGAAGGTTTAGAGGAAACTTCAGGCAATTCGGATATGGTCTCTGAAAGTAGTTCACAAGAAACTCCAGGGATGGATTCGGATACTTCGACAGGAACTGATGGAGAATTTGAGAACCAGGCTGCTCCTATGGATTTTGAATCCGTACCCCAGGCAGAACTTACAAAGCTGGACGTATTTTCCCTTTTAAGCATCCCTGGTATTCAATATATAAACGTCAATGTTGAAAACGAAGCAGAAATGAAATTCGGAAGCAGCTCTACCTTTGTCTGGATTACAGGAGTGGATCCGAAGGTCTGGCCTTCAATTACAAAAAAGAAACTTGAGCAGGGCAGGATGCTAAAACCCGGGGACAGAGGAGCAATAATTATTTCAAAGGAACTTTCTAATGGCACTTTCGAGAGAGAATTAAGGCTCAATCAGATGGTCCTCTTAAATGGCAAATCTTACAGGGTGGTTGGGATCCTTGAAAAAGATTCAAGCCTGCTTGCGGGCTTTGGAGGATATTTCGGAAGCAGCGTCTATCTGCCTTATCAGGAAATGTATTCTCTCCCATATAGTGAAGGAGAAGAACCTGTTATGGATAAGGAAGTCTATGACAGTATAGAAATAAAACTGTATGAAGATGCCGATTATGATGCAACCCTTAAAGAAATCGAGCGAAAATTAAGGCTTTCAAGAAGAGTTACTGAAGATTCCCAGGATTTTTATGTAAATTCCCCTAAAGAAGCAATTGAAAGTACAAGAAAACTTATTAACGGACTTACAGCTTTCCTGGCCTTTATTGCAGGAATTTCTTTACTTGTAGGTTCAACAGGAATTGCAAATACAATGTTTACGTCCGTGCTGGAGAAAACTAAAGAAATAGGGATTATGAAAGCCATAGGAGCAAAAAACAAGGATATTATGCTTATTTTCCTCTGCAATGCCGCAATGATCAGCCTTGTAGGCGGAATAATAGGGATTATTCTTGGCACGGCTGCCGTACAGGCAGTTTTATTCCTTATTTCAGTTAAAATGAATGTTCCTTTTGAGTTCGCCTTAAGTCTGAAAGGGACACTTGTTGCAACTCTTGTTTCTATAATTGTGGGCCTGATTGCAGGGCTTGTGCCTGCAAAGAACGCATCCGAATTAAAACCTGTGGATGCCTTAAGGTACGAATAAGGTACAAGAATAAGGGTTGATATAATACTCTTATAAGAATTGATATAATATTCATATAAGGATTGATATACTCGTTCTTAAAAAATTTTAATAATTGGGAAGTAAAATTATTACGAAATCTATATAGTGGCTCTACGAAAAGATATATATACTTTTGAAAGTATGGAGGTGACATTAAAGTAAGGTGGGAAAAATGAATAGTATGGAGTTATTCAAAAAAGTAACGGATATTATTACTACTATAATTTTGTATGTATTGCTGCTGGCACTGATAGTTGGGATGGCAAAAACCTTACTTGATATTCGCTTTATTCTTTTTGAATCGCTTGAAAGCGGATTCACACATATGGTAACAAGCGTACTCACGGTTTTTATTGTTATTGACCTTTTCAAAGCTTTTGCAGATTACCATGAAAATGACCGCATAAAGCTTACAGACATAACTGATGCCACGATTTTAATAGTCCTGCGTGAAGTTGCCGTAGGGCTTTATTCTCAAAAATTCGGGTACGAACTTATTCTGAGTCTTTCTGTCCTGTTGCTCGTCCTCGGAGCAATAAGAGTATCTGCTATAAAGTATTCTCCAGGAAAAACAGATCAGCCTGGAAAAAGACAGGAAACAGCCGGTTCTTATATTTTTGTTCAGAACGAAACCCAACAAGTAAAGCCGGGTTTAAGTACCTTGAACTCTATATTTGATCAGAGTCCTGCTCGTAAGCAGGATTAATTTTTTCTTTTCTTAAGCTCTTACTATTAAGTCTAAAGTCTAAAATAAGGAATGTTGAAGTTAAGCAGGAATTTTCTGTCAGAAATTTTCTATTATATCCCAAATATAATAACTTTGTATTATATATAAGAAAAAATAAATTATGAAACAAAAAGACTTCAAACCATTCAATGGGATATCTGGATTGAGATGAAAAATACTGGTTATAATATTCAAAATTATAATTCGCAAAATTGTGATTCGCAAAACTCTGGGTCTATACCTGTTATTAGAAAAATTTATGATTGTATGCTTGAGTCCTATGGGCCTCAGGGCTGGTGGCCTTTAATTGAGCTTCACGAAAAAACAGGCAAAAATCCTACAAAAACAGGATCTATACACGGGTATCATCCTGAAGATTATACCTATCCGCATACAGAGGCTCAACAATTTGAAATCATATGCGGAGCTTTGTTAACTCAGAATACAAACTGGAAACAGGTTGAAAAAGCTCTTCTGAATCTTAAACAATTAAATGCTCTCTCTCCCGAAGCAATCCTTTCCCTGTCTCCTGACGTTTTAAAGGAAGCTGTTAAACCGGCAGGTTATTACAACCA
>JBNAKO010000216.1:0-17393 GCA_049706495.1 Methanosarcina sp.
GCTGAGTTTGGCTGCTTGGCCTCAACTCCTACCTTTTCTAATACAATTCCTCGACCCTGGGGTGCGCCTCCAAGAGGGTCTGCTTTTACGTTCAGCCCAAGAACTCGCCTTCCGTAGTATGTATCTTTCCAGCGGGCATCCTTCCTGGTCTGTTTGAGAATATTAGCTGCATATTTTCCTTTAGCCATTGTTAATTTCTCCAAATTGAAAATTGATCACAGTTTTCTTTAAGGCATTATATGCCAGATTGTCCTTCAACGCCGGATAAATGGATCAACATAAATCAGGATTAAGTTCATAAGTTACTGCAAGATTACGTCTTCTATATTATGATGGCGACGAGCAAGCATTTTTACCTTTTCAATATTCTTACCGCTGCGGCCTATAGCAAGCCCCTTCTCTTTATTGGGTACCTCTACATAAGCTAATCGCTTGCCATTTTTATTTATGAGATTTACCGAACTTACGGATACAGGTCCGAATGCATTCTTTAAAAAGGTGACAGGATCCTCGGAATATTCTACCAGTTCTATGGGTTTATCGAGGGCCTTTTTAACACGGTTTATACTCTCCCCATTTTTACCTATTGCAAGCCCCATATCACCTTGTTTTACGACGTAGACAAGCCTTTCTTCTTCAGGAATGCAATCTAGAATCTTGGCTCGCGTCATATTTTCAAATAATGCAATGTACTGGATGCTCTCTGCAGTAAGTCTTATTTCACCCAAGACGTTGCCAACTCCTTTAATCAAACTGTAGCTGCCAGGATATCGGATTCCCCTGCATCAAGGATTGCCATTGCTGCAATCGTGAAAGGTTTTCCGCACACGGGTCCGAGTTCTACGCTTGTACCTTCATACTCCAGGACAGGGATCTCTGTTGCCTGGATTTTCTTTTTAATCTCTTCGGGGCAGTTTGAGGCCACGACAACCATCTTCGCAGAGCCGTCTGCTGCTGCATCTATGGTTTTATTGGCTCCAAGAATAACTTTTCCTGTTTTCACAGCTTTAATAAGGGATTTATCAACGTTTATCTTCATTTTCATCAACTCTGTCTCAAATTAGCTCGTCTACTCTATCTAGTTTCAAATAAAGATTTCAAGCTCGGTGAGTATATGGTACTCTAAATACCTGATGCCTTATATCTATTTTCTGGTTATGAGTTTTACTCACTCAAGTATCTGCAGCAGGATTTTATGAGTTTCATAAAGGTAATGTATACCTGATTTGGACTGGTCTTCTATCAGGCTACACATTTAAATAATTATAGGTTAGGATGAGAATTTTTGAGATATTCATTCCTGTGGAGGAGCTTCGAATTCTACTTCGGCCTCTACTTCATCAACTGGTTTTCTAGGTCTGCTTATAAGATGCACATCGCCCGTACCCATACGAATAGGCTGGCCCACGATGATATTTTCCGTAACACCCTGCAGTTCGTCAATATCGCCCCGCATCCCTGCATCAAGCAGGTGATTGACCGTAACTTCAAAAGCAGCACGTGCAAAGACACTGGCCTTTTCCCCTGAAATTCCGTGTCTTCCAATCTGTTTTACCTCTCCATCACAGGTCATAAGGTCTGATACAAGCATGATATGTCGTATGTCCACAGTCAGACCCTGTTCACGCAGGGTATCTGTGGCTTCCTTAATAATCGCATTTCTTGCAGCTTCAATCCCCAGCACCTCATAAATCTCATTAATGTTGTTCGTGCTGGTTCTTGTCTTGTCCACGCCTTCAAACTGGAGGACATCCTTTAAGGCCGAACCTTCAGTATAAAGAGTGTATTCTTCGCCCTCTTTCCTGACCACAACTCGCTTAATCCCTTCTATTCCCTTCAGAGTAACATTATGGATACTTTTTGCAAGCTGCAGGAGTTCCCTGTAAGAAGGCTCTCCAGGAGAAATAATTATCTGATTGTCGATATCAGGAGAAATGGTAACAAGGACATTCAGTTCTTCATTGAACTTTTCCTTTACCTGCTCTATCGTGATATTCCTGCCTTCCATTGCCTTTTCGTGCAGGTCGATAATCAGCTTCATCTGGGAAAGGTCAGTGGTGACGTCTGCAATATGGTCGATTTTGGTTGCTTCAATCTCCCAGGCAAGAGCTCTTGTCTTTTCCCTGTCGTAAGCATAATCTTCAGGATTCTCTTTGGAAAGGGCAATTGTCATCATAGGAGTACTTGGAATCTTCCTGGCATCCACAATTTCAATGAGACGGGGCAGACCCAGAGTAACGTTAATTTCAGCGACACCGGCATAGTGGAAGGTACGCATCGTCATCTGGGTGCCTGGTTCCCCTATGGACTGGGCTGCAACTACCCCTGCAGCATCACAGGGCTCGATGCATGAGACCTCATATTCTTCCATTATTTTTTCTATAATTTCCTCCATTTCCTTCTTGCTTACTCCGGCTTTAATGACATCTTCCCTGAGAGCATTAAGAGTATTCAAGGGAAAAGGCAGGTCTTTAATCATGCTATCGATTGTAGCTTCGCTTATGCTCATTCCACCACCTCCTTATTTACGACTACCTCTTTATTTACAACTGAACGGACAATTCTGTGGATTGTTTCAGGTTTACTGAAATCACTTTTTGTCGGATTGATTCCGTCTTCCCCGTACTTGAATTGCACAAGTACACCCCGCGTGTCCCTGACTGTAAGGTCATACTGCACTTCAAGGTCCTGAAGTGCATTGACAAGTCTTCTCTGCAGGTACCCGGACTGAGAGGTCCTGACTGCAGTGTCCACAAGCCCTTCTCGTCCACCGATTGCGTGGAAGAAGTATTCGGTCGGATTTAAGCCGCTCTTATAACTTGCCTTTACGAAGCCGTGAGCATCCGATCCAAGGTCGCCTTCTTCAAAGTGAGGCAAAGTACGGCCTGCATAGCCTCTGCGAATGCGCTCTCCACGCACTGCCTGCTGTCCGACACAGGCTGCCATCTGAGTAAGGTTCAGGATAGACCCTCTGGCCCCTGATCTGGCCATAATAACTGCCGGATTTTCAAGCCCCATGTGGCTGTCTGCAATTCCACCGGTTTCGTCTCTGGCTTTACCAAGCTTCTGCATGATGCTCATTTCAATTGTCTCATCAAGAGTTCTTCCAGGCAGAGGCTCAAGCTCTTTGTTCTGGTAAGATTTGATAAGGTTCTGCACGGCATCTTCAGCTTTACCAAGGACTTCATTGATCTGGATTCTGGCCTCTTTCGGGATATCTTCATCCGCTATTCCGAAACTCAGACCTGTCCTCATAATTGCCCGGATTGCAAGCTTTGTCATGTCATCTATAAAACGGGATCCAGCTTCAGGGCCTATTTCCTTGATAATTCTGTCCTGAATTTTTCCCTTAAAGGCGCCAATTGCAGCTTCGTCTATTGTGCCCGAAATAAGTTCTCCGTCCCGGATTACTACATAGGCATCATTTGGACATCCTTCTCTTTTACAATTGTCGCAGTGCGAACAGACCTGGGCCGTAAATTGCACATTCAGGTTTTGAGGCAGGATCTGGCTGAAAATTTGTTTTCCTGTTCAGTAAGGGGATCCATCCGGATCATACCCTGCAGGGGTTGGCAGATTGCGAGCCCTGCTCTTTCTGAGAATATCGTAAGCTTCGTGGCTGGAAATGTGATTTTCAAAACGGGTCAGCAGGAAAAGTCCTGAAATATGGTCGTGGATCCCTCCGATAATAGGGCCTCCGAAACGCGGAGAAAGGATGTTTTCCTGGACCTGCATAAGGATTTTTGCCTCGGCCCTGGACTCTTCAGTCTGCAGGGCGTGCATGTTCATTTCGTCCCCGTCAAAGTCAGCGTTATATGGAGGACAGACTGCAGGGTTAAGCCTGAAAGTCTTATTCGGAAGCACCTTTACAGAGTGAGCCATAATACTCATTTTATGCAAAGAAGGCTGCCTGTTAAAGAGGACAGTGTCCCCGTCCTTTAACTGACGTTCTACAACCCAGCCGAATTCCAGTTTCTCGGCAAGGTCATCCTTGTTTATATTGGTGACCTTTATACGCCTGCCATCCGAGCGCAGCACATAGTTTGCTCCGGGATGGATATCTTCTCCATTGCGCACAAACACCTTTAGCTGTTCTATATTTCTCGGAGTTACTACTGATGGCATTGTCAGGATCTGCGCAATAGGCATCGGGACTCCGACTTCGTTTATACTCAAGTTGGGGTCAGGAGAAATTACAGTACGGGCAGAGAAATTCACACGCTTCCCTGACAAACTTCCTCTGAATCTTCCTTCTTTCCCTTTCAGACGCTGGGACAGGGTTTTTAAAGGCCTGCCTGACCTGTGTCTTGCAGGAGGGATTCCTGAAACCGAATTGTCAAAGAAAGTAGTAACGTGGTACTGAAGAAGTTCCCATAAGTCCTCAATAATGAGTTGAGGGGCTCCAGCTTCTCTGTTTTCCTGGAAACGCTGGTTAATCCTTATAATATCTACCAGCTTGTGAGTAAGGTCATCTTCACTGCGCTGCCCGGATTCAAGGGTAATTGAAGGCCGAACCGTAACCGGAGGGACAGGCAGGGCAGTAAGGATCATCCATTCAGGCCTTGCATTCTTTGGGTCCATTCCGATAACTTTTATGTCTTCATCAGGAATGTTTTCAAAGCGGTCCCTGATCTCGGTTGGGGTTAATTTTTCCCCGTTTTCAAGATATTCGCTTGGTTTTTCGAATTTAATTTCGAGCTGTTCTTCATTACAATAAGGACAGCTTTTTACTTTGCTGGCCTCTTTATAGGCTTCATTAATAAGGTCATCAGGCATATGGCCTATGTCCTCAATGCCTGAAAGCTGGTCCAGGAAGTGCTGTTTCTGTGCAGGTTCAAGCAGGATCTTGCTGCATTTCCTGCAGGTAGCCCTGAGGAGTTTTCGGATAACTTTGTTAAAACCTACGTGTACTACAGGAGCAACAAGTTCGATATGGCCGAAGTGTCCGGGACATTCGCCTGCTCTGCCTGAACAGGTCTTGCAGCGCAGACCCGGGTCAATAACTCCGAGCCTTGTGTCCATAAGTCCCATATCAATAGGAAACCCGTCATCATCATAAGTGTCTGCTGTAATAATAGGGGTTGCACTCATCTTACGGATTTCTTTTGGGGACATTAAACCGAATTTAATAGAAGCGATTCTTTTTGGAATCGGAGGTACGTTTGCCATAAATTCACCTCACACTGCATCTTCAAGATTTAGCCTGGGAGCAACTCCCAGAGATTTTATTTCGTCCAGCAGGAGCTTGAATGCATAACTCATTTCCACAGGGTAAATATCCGTGTCAGCTCCGCAGGCTGCACAAAAAGAGACATTCCGCTGTTTGTCAAAAGTTGCAATCATTCCGCAGTGTGAGCAGACAAGTTCCACCACTTTGTCAGACTCATCAAGCAGCCTCTCTTTCAAAGACATTGCAGCTCCGTGCCCTACAAGCACATCACGTTCCATTTCTCCGAACCTCAGTCCACCTTCTCTTGCTCTCCCTTCTGTGGGCTGGCGGGTAAGCACCTGGACGGGCCCTCTGGACCTTGCGTGCATTTTGGAAGTAACCATGTGGTGCAGTTTCTGGTAAAGGATCACACCAATGAAAACATCTGCAGGAATCATTCTCCCTGTTGCTCCATCATAGAAAATCTCTTTTCCTGTGTGGGCAAAGCCGTGTTTTTTCAGGGCTTCTCTTAAGTCGTCTTCTTTTTCTCCGGAAAAAGCGGTTGCATTAACTCTTCTTCCTTCCATTGACCCGACTTTTCCGCCAATCATTTCAAGAACGTGCCCTACGGTCATACGGGAAGGAATTGCATGAGGGTTAATCATAAGGTCAGGAGTCAGGCCAGCTTCCGTAAAAGGCATGTCCGCAATCGGGACTTTTAAACCGATAACTCCCTTCTGTCCGTGCCTGGATGCGAACTTGTCCCCTATATCAGGAATTCTTTCGTCTCTTACCTTTACTTTGGCAAGGCGAGTCCCGTTTATTGATTCTGTGAGAATGACAGTGTCCACAATTCCTGTTTCATTGGAACGCATTGTGATTGAGCTTTCTCTTCTCTGTTCTACTGCAATCCCGAAGTCAGAAGGCTCTTCAAGGAACCTTGGAGGGCTTGTTTTTCCTATAAGCACATCATTTGGCCCTACTGGAGTTTCAGGGTTTACAAGCCCGTCAATATCCAGGTTTGCATAGGCTTCAGAGCTGCGGGCTCCGCGGAACTCGGAGTCAGGAATCTCGAATTTGTCTTCCTGCCCTCCAGGGTATCTTCTTTCTTCGCCTTCAAAGGTTCTGAGGAAATGGCTTCTTCCAAGTCCTCTATCTATTGAGCCTTTATTGAAAATCAGAGCGTCTTCAATATTATACCCTTCATAAGACAGGATTGCGACAACGAAATTCTGGCCTGCAGGCCTGTCATCAAATCCTATTGCTTCTGAAGTTCTGGTTTTGGTGAGGGCCCTCTGAGGATAGTGAAGGACATGAGCACGGGTGTCAGGTCTGAGTTTCTGGTTTGCAGTTGCAACTCCTATACACTGCTTGACCATGGCTGCACCCATTGTATTACGCGGAGATGCATTATGTTCAGGATAAGGTACCATCCCGGTTGAAATCCCGAGAATAAGTTCGGGGTCGATTTCCATATGGGTATGCCTTGGGCCAATGTCAGCCTCATAAATGGCGATATAGGCATTTTCTTCTTCCTCGGCATCCATATACTCTACACAGCCTTCCTTTACCAGGTCATCAAAATTGATCTCTTTGTTCCTGATTTTCTGTACGTGCTCTTCAGTTACTTTGAGAGCTCCATTCTCAACAACGAGAAGAGGTCTTCTTGCCCTTCCCATGTCAGAGTTAATTATTACTTCTCTTGTGCTGTCATTAAGAGCTACATTAACCTGCCTTGAAATGAAGCCCTGCCTTCTCATTTTTCGGAGTTCGTCTACTAATTCTGTAGGGTTATCATGAGTTCCGACAAGCTCCCCGTTTATGAATACTTTTGCTTTAGTCATTTAATATAGCCCCCTTAATCACCAAACATTGATCCGGAATCATCCATATCGGAATAATCGTAGAAATCATCATCTTTGTATTTGGTTTCAACTTCCGGAGTTTCTTCAAATTCTTCAACGATTTCTTCTCCAAACTCGTCAAGTAAGATTTCTTTGATCCTGGCCGGGATCTCAGGTACCTTTACAACTACCTTTTCAACATTGAGGTCATACAGGATTTTCTTCATGCTGTCCGTTTCTTCTATTCCTGTTGAGAGCTCAACCATTTCCGCAAAGTTTTTCACAAGGCCACAGTTCGGACCTTCAGGAGTCTCGGAGGGACAGAGCCTTCCCCACTGGGTTGCGTGCAGGTCTCGGGCTTCGAAGTGTGGCTGGGCCCTGGAAAGAGGAGAAATCACACGGCGCAGGTGAGAAAGCGTGGAAATATAGTCGTTTCTGTCCAGGAGCTGAGAAACCCCTGTTCTTCCTCCGACCCAGTTTCCGGTTGCAAGCGGGTGCTGCAGGCGGTCAGTTAAGACGTCGGCTCTAACTATGGTTGCAACGTTGAGTTCCCTGTTTCTCATATTTGCACGTTCGAGCTGGTATTTTATGTCCCTTGCCAGCCTGTTGAAAGATACCCTGAAAAGGTCTTCCATAAGGTCGCCTGCAAGTTTCAGCCTCTTATTTGCATAGTGGTCTTTATCGTCTTCCGAACGCTTTCCAAGAGCAAGCTCAAAACAGGATTCTGCCATTCTTGCCAGGAAATGGGCTTTTGAGATTCTGTCCCTGACATCATTTCCAAGATGCGGGAATAAATACCTGTCAATAACGTAATTTGCTCTTTTTATCTGGTACTCTTTGGCCTGCCCTGCAGCAACCCTTGCCCCTATTTTCTCGATTGCTTCTTCCTGGGTTTCTACCTCGGCTTCTTCGAGGTTTTCCAGCATAAATTTAATGATTTCGGGATCGCTCGAAACTGCATTTACAATATCCTCGTCAGTTACAATCCCAAGGGCTCTCATCAGGGTAATAAAGAAGACTCTTCCTGAAATCGAAGGGAAGGAAACTTCAAGCAGGGATTTTCGGCCTCTTTCCACAATTACAAGGGCTCTATATCCTCGCTTCTGGGAGAAAACCTTTGCAACCTCTATGGTGTCTCCGTAACGTTCTCCATATTCTGCAAGGATTTTGTTCGGGGCAAGGTCTTCGAGGGTCATTACCACTCTTTCCGTGCCCCCAATAATGAAATATCCCCCAGGATCAAGAGGGTCTTCTCCGTAGCGGACTTTTTCGGCCTCGCTAAGCCCGAGCAGGTTGCAGATCTTGGACTTGACCATTATGGGAAGCTGCCCGATTTTTGCTTCGAGAACATCAGACTCTATTCCGTCCTTTACCACACTCATTTCAAGGTAAAGGGGACCTGAGTACGAAAGGTTTCTAAGTCTTGCTTCATTTGGATAAAGCTTTTCGATTGCCCCGTCTGCCTCTTTTACGACAGGATGCTCTACCCTTATCTTGCCCAGTTTCAGGTAGGTATCCTCAATGTCGGTTTCTATTATCTTCTGTTCGTCTATAATTTTTTGCAGCCCGTAATCTATAAACTTGTTAAATGAGTCTATATGGTGCTGCACGATCTTATCCCTTGTAAAATAAGCCTGCGACAGTATACTGGTTTCTAATACGATGATAGCACCCTCTTTGCTCTATTAAATTAAAATTCAAAATCAATAAGCTCTAAGCTTTTATTTTGTATGCAGTTGTTATGCAATTGCTGAATCTTTTCCGTACGGTGGTGCATGGGATTCAAAAAGATGTCTCATGAAAAAAAATAATCATGCAAGCGGTTTTACCCCCGCTTACTCGATCACAAGTCTGTAATACTCTGCCTCCCCTGCAGTTTGACTTTTTCTTGTGATTTTCACTACATCTCCAAGAGCGGCTCCTATTTCTTTACAAACAGGATCCTGCACTTTGATTTTCGGAAGTTGTTCTTTTTCTATTAAAAATTTGCTTAAAACAGATTTTAATTCGTTCTCAGACATGATTTCATGCTTAGGGACCGACTCATGGTCGAGCAGGCTGAATTTCGTCAAATCCTTTCCTCCAAAAATAAAGCATTCAAAAAACTTGGTTAAACAATTTCCGCGGATGGCCTTTCCGCCGGTATAATAAAGAACATGGCGGGCCCGTAGGGATTTGAACCCTAGGCCGACTGGTTAAAAGCCAGTCGCTCTGCCTGACTGAGCTACGGGCCCATGTATGTTTATCTCCACCTCTGCACCCCGGAGATTTCCTTATGCTTCCCCTCTGTCCCGTTACTTCAGGGAGCACCTCTCACACCGGTGCAACCCTCTAATTATAGCTATTCTATAAATAGTTTATGGTGACAGGGCCTTTTTTCTTCAAATTTTCGGGGATTTTCACTAAATTTCTTTATTCTGTGTGCTATTTACATAAAAACTTTTTTAATTCTGCAGGAAAGGTATATGTATAATCATTTTCACTTTTTTAAAAGTAGGCCAAAAATAAAGCTAATCTCCATCTATGCGGGTAAATGGATGCTCTTGCCCCGATTCTAAATAACGTCCCGATTTCCCGACAGTATCCCTCCAAAAAAAGCATCAATTAATTATGCATTAATTAATTATAAAACTAATTCCAAAGCTTAGAATCAAAAAATTAATTTCGGTACCACCCGAGTCCCGTCTCGGGAGGACGGTGTCCTTTTCGTTCGCTTCGCTCACTCAAGAGGACTTATTGTTTCGATCACTTTGCTCTCTCAAGCAGACTACAAGCTAGTTTAATAGTTACAATCCTTTCGTTGTTTTGATTACTAAAGAGACGAAAAATATTGATCGATATTGATTTATCATTTGCTCAGGCAGATTATAAGTTAGTTTAATAGTTACAATTCTTTTTTCCTGATGCGGGAGAACTTATAGTTTTGTCTGTTTTTCGATTGAAGTCGAATATGGGCTCTCTTTCAATTTTATAGCGCTTGGCTGGCTCAAAACCAGTTTCGAGGTAAATTTGGAAAGGTAATTTCTGGTTTAAGTGTTATATGTTTTATTTGCTGTTTTTCTGTTTTTTCTGTTTTTATCTGCCCATGTTTTTTGTTCTTTTTAAGACAATTTTTTTTGAATTATACTGAGGTCCAGCCTCCATCGACTACTATTATCTGGCCTGTGACGAATGCCGAAGCTTCGGATGCCAGGTAGA
Organism: Methanosarcina sp.; assembly: GCA_049706495.1. Taxonomy (GTDB): domain Archaea; phylum Halobacteriota; class Methanosarcinia; order Methanosarcinales; family Methanosarcinaceae; genus Methanosarcina. The sequence continues at coordinate 10,192 of JBNAKO010000216.1, forward strand.
CTATTGTTGTATCCAGGTCTCCGGATTTTCCTACGCGGCCCATTGGGGAGGTGCATTCAACGACTTTTTCAAACTCCGGGTCATGGGCTACTCCTTCGGCCATGCCAAGGGCAAAATATCCGGGCCCGATTGCGTTAACTGTAATGCCCTGTTTTGCCCATTCGGTTGCCAGAGCTTTGGTAAGCATTAAAACTCCGCCTTTAGTTGAACAGTAGGCTGTAAGAGGCAGGGTTTTCATTGCCACGACTGAGTGGATTGATCCTATGTTAATTATTCTTCCGTATTTTTGTTTTAACATTACTTTGCCGACTTCGCGGGCAAAGAAAAAGACTCCGTTCAGGTTGGTGTTAATCATCTGGTGCCACATTTCATCGGTTGTTTTTTCCGCAGCGTCAAAAAGCCCAAGGCCTGCATTGTTTACAAGGATATCAATTCTGCCAAAGTCTTTTTCCACCTGCTCTACAGTAGTCTTAATCTGTTCGGTTTGCATCACATCGCAGATATAATAGCGGCAGGTTACCCCTATTTCTTCTATTTGCTTCTGTACTTCTTTTAATTTTTCTTCACGGCGTGCCGCTATCGCGATATTTGCCCCTTGGTTTGCCAGAGCTCTGGCAAACTCCACTCCAAGGCCTGAAGAAGCTCCTGTTACAAGAGCAACCCTCTCCGTTAAATCAAACAGATTTTTCATTTCGACCCTCAGTAATTCTGTTTATTTTTATTGTAAATTTTACTATAATTATAAAAAATTATTATAAAATATTGGCTTTGTATAGTGTTCCAATCTGCATAGTTCTATTGCTGGTCCCTATAGATTTCTCTTTTTATTCAAAATTTTATAAAATAGATTTGAAAATGACTCCTTAATTTTTGTCCCCACAAAAAAGAAGAAGCATTGTGAATTGAAATTGAGTGATATATTAAATTTATTAGGTTCAATCTTAAAGTTTTTTTCAAACTCGTAATGTTGCGAATTTGCTGGAACTTTGAACCCGGCTAATCTCTCAAGTCTGAATTCAGTGAATTTGTATCTCCTTAACTTCAAGGTTAGCCTGGATTATTTTCACTTACAATATATTGGCACATATTAATAGAGTTCATGCGATTAAATTTCACTTAGGACACGAAAACCAAGGGCGTCGAGCCGGCCCTCTGGGGAATCCTCTTCCCGGTTCGCAGATCTACAATCCCAACGGCGGTCGCACCAACTTCCTCCCCTGACAACACGACTTTTTATAGTTACATTTTCCCAGGCGCTCCCATCTGTTGGGGCACCCTCATAACTGCTATGATAATTATCCTGGCACCATTCCCTGACATTTCCATGCATATCATAAAGTCCCCAGGGATTGGGCTGCATCTGTCCTACAGGGAAAGGTCTAAGGTTTGTGCTTGCAGCATAGCAATCATAGTAAGTAATTATAATGCAGTCTCCCTCTGAAGAAATCTTTTCTATATAAGGGTCATTCCCGCACGAATATGTAGTTGTTGTCCCTGCTCTGCAGGCATATTCCCATTCAGCTTCAGAAGGAAGGCGGTACTTATCCGTCTTTTCAATTTGATTGAGTTTTCTGATGAATTCCTGAGCGTCATACCAGGATACCGACTCAACAGGGAAATATTCGCCTTTATGATACGAAGGAGAGGAGTCATTGCCCATTATTTTACTCCACTGGTCTTGGGTAATTTCGAATTTGCCCAAATAGTAAGGCTCTTTAATTGTAACTTCATGCACAGGGCCTTCGTCATCATCTCTGTTATCCTCAATCCAGGATGAGCCCATCAAAAAGTCCCCAGCAGGAATCTTTACGAACTTCATACCAATGGAGTTACTGTAATCCGATTCGGAGTTCAGGAAGGCAGACATATTGTAATCAGGCTCAGTTTCTTCACTTTCTATGCAACCCAGCACCCCACAAAAGAAAAGCACAAACCCTAAAGTAAAAAATATTTTCTTTTCCTCTTTAATGACCATAAGACCGCCCTTGAAAAATCTGGATTTTATTTGGGATTGGCAGTTTCAGCTCTCGTTCTGACAGCTTACTGCTGCAACAAGTCAAATGAATCGTAGCTATACTGAATTAATCCTAACTTCTTCTATATAAATTAAATTGAAGGGTTGGGGATTTATGCCTCCCTCAGGATATTTCATCCTGGTTAAGGAGGCACATACGAAAGGTCTTAGTCTGAAAAAAAAGAGTATTTTAATAATCTTAAAAACCCAAGAAATGTCCTGGATTTTAGCTATTTAATGTCTGCTCTTCTTCAAAAAACAATAAGATCCTGTATATAAGAAAGATTTGCAGAAAGGAATCCTTATATGAATTTTGACTTTTTAGATTTCAAGTATTTTATGTCTATTAGGCTTGTTTATTTTGGGTTTACTTATTTTGCTTATTGGTTCTCTGACAGGGTAAAACTTATGGTGAATTGGGTTCCAGGGCCTCTTTTTAACTCAAGTTTGCCGTCCAGTTGATCTGTAAGGATAGATACGAGCTGTAGCCCGAGAGTTTCGCTATTTTCCAGATCCAGGTTTTCAGGAATGCCGGTTCCATCGTCTGAAACCATTAGTGTATAATCAACCCTTGCACTTTCATTAGTCCCTATATTATTAATCCCTGGCTTTTCTGCTTTTTCATCTTTTGCGCTGTTGTTTTCACTATTATTTTCGTCATTATTGTTTTCTTCAATACCGGCTTTAACAGGCTTATCCGAGAATTCTTTTTCGCTGGTGATTTTAATCTGGATCTCCCCTTTATCCCTGCCTGGAAAAGCGTGCTTCAGGGAATTTGAAACAAGCTCGTTTACAATTATTCCCAGCGGAATTGCATTATCCATATCAAAGAAAATATTTTCAGGGAGATCCAGTTTTAAGCCGATATAAGTATTGCCGACCCTGTACGTCTGAAAAAGGCTTTTAGCAAGTTTTTGTAGGTACAGGGAGAAATTAAGGGAATCGGTTCCTTTTCCTGCGTATAACTCTTCATGAATAAGGGCAATCGAAGCCACCCTGTCCTGACTTTCCCTGAAGGCTTCAAGGATTTCCGCATGCGTTAAATCAGCCTTATTATCCAGGTTTTCGGCCTGGAGATCAAGAAGCGAGGAAATTACCTGTAAATTATTTTTAATCCTGTGATGGATCTCTTTTAAGCGGGCAGTTTCAAGTTCTGCAAGGGCTTTTTCGGTTTTTTTGCGTTCGGTAATGTCCTGAGTTGTCCCTTGTATTCGCACAGGAATATTTTTTTCGTCAAAAATAACTTCGCACTGCTCATGGACTACGTGTTCTATTCCATCTGCCGAAATAATCCTGAAATCAGTGCTATAAGGCTCACCTTTAGAGGCTCTTTTGTTTAATTTGTCTAAATAATCTTTATCTTCAGGATGCACAAAACTTAAAAATAAATCATAAGCTATCTTTAATTCCTGAGGTTTCAACTCAAAAATCCTGTATTTTTCATCAGACCAGTGGATTTCTCCGGTTAAAAGGTTCCAGTTCCAATTTCCAATATGAGCCATTTTCTGAGCCTCAGCGAGGCCTCTTTCACTCTCTTTCAAAGATTTATAGGCTTTTGCGAGCTGTTTTGTTCTTTCTTTAACTTTTTCTTCTAAATTTTCATGAGTTTTTTTCAGGGCTTCTTCCATCTGCTTGCGCTTGGTAATATCGTTAAAAAGGATTGCTACTTTTCGACTTTCCGGCTGGTCGATACGGTATGCATATACCTCATACCAGCGATTTAAAGCTCTGGTCTGGTTTTCAAATCGGACTGATTCGCCGGTAAGAGTAACCTTACCATATATCTCATACCAGTATTCTTCGTTTTCAGGAGCCAGTTCCCGGATCCTTTTCCCAACAACATTCTCCAAGCCGGTATGTCGCTCAAAGGCCGGATTGGTCTCAGCAAAAAGATAATCTGTTGGTTTCTGATTTTCATCGAATAACATTTCAATAACGCAGAAGCCCTGGTCCATTGTACTGAACAACGTTCTATACCGTTCTTCGGATTCTCGGAGAGCTTCATTTATTTCTTTAAGTTTTTCTGATTGATCCTGAAGCTCTTCATTTTGGACCTGGAGTTCTTCAGACTGAATCTGGATTTGCTCGTAAGCTAAATTAAGGGCTTTTTCAGCCTGTTTGCGTCCAGTAATATCCATAAAAGTGCCGACACTACCCCTGACCATTCCTTCAGCATCATGCAGCGGACTTGCAGAGCCCAGCAGAGTTCTCCATTTCCCACTGGGTAAAAGCACATCAAATTCAACATTCTTTATATCTGTATCCTTCAGAACAGATTCCTGCATAGGTAATTCGTCTGCAGCTAGTTCATGCCCTTCGAAGAAAAAGCGTCTTACAGGAGTGATATTTGCTGAAACATTTTCTCCATCTTCAGCTTCATAGAATTCATTGGCCATCTGATTGCCGGTAATATTATGGCACTGCGGGTCATGCCCAATCCAGATAGCAGCAGGTGCAACCTTCATTACGGTTTCCACTTCTTCAGCACGCTGGCGGATCTGTTCTTCCAGGCGTTTGCGTTCGGAAATATCTCTTAAAATCAGTGCGATTTTTCCCTTTGCAGGGCTGAATACGTAAATCTCAAGGTATTTCTTTGCAACATCGCTAAAGATCTCAAAATTAGCTGGTTTTCCGGAAATGGCTACTTCTTTATAATTCTTAAGGGCTATTGGGCTCGAATTCGGGAATAATTCCAGCATATTCTTTCCTAAAATCTCTCCCCTTTTTACTCCCAGATAGAGCTTAAAAGCAGGATTTATCTCTAGATAACGGTAGTTATAAGGTATCCCTTTTTCATCATAAATGCACTCTAGAAGCCCGAAGCCTTCATTCATATTTGTGAAGAGCATACGATAGCGGTCCTCACTTTCCCGAAGAGCTCCTTCCGCCAGTTTATATTTCGTTGTTTCGCGCAAAGATAAAACAAGGCCAGTTACATTTCCCCTGGAATCCTTAACAGGTGCCAGGTTCCAGTCCCAATAGGTTATCCCACGTTCAGGCTGATCCGAATAAATGAATGGTTTATCTTTATAGAATACAGATTCGCCGGTATCCCGGACCTTCCTGAAAATTGCTTCGTTTTCTGCATCAGGGTATAATTCGAAATGGTTTTTTCCAATCAGCTCCTCTGGTTTCATCTGGCATGATTCGGCGTAGGCTGGATTGACCCATACAAAGTTAAATTGGGGATCAAAAAAAACAAGCATGAAATCGGTTGTCTGCATGACGCTTCCAAGTAAGCTTCGTTCGCGGCTAAGTGCCTCTTCAGTTTTCTTACGCTCAGTCACATCCCGAATAATGACAACCGCTCGCAGCTCTCCGCCGATATCTTCAAAAAGAGCTGTACTTATTTCTCCAATAAATCTGGTTCCATTCTTGCGTTTGTAAACAAGCTCTACTCTTGCCGAGCCAGAGCGTAAACGCTCCTCCAGTAAACTGGAAAGTGCAGGGTCTTCCAGGTCTAAGAGGATATCTCGTCCCTTACCTTTTAGTTCCTCTTCTGACCAGCCGAGCATCTGGCAGGCAGCAGGATTAGCTGAGAGAATTTTTCCATTTTCCCTTGGGTCGACAACAATAATTGCATCCATGCTGTGTGCAAAGAGCAGCCTGTACCGTTTTTCGCTCTCACTTAAGGCTTCGTAAGCTGTTTTAAGTTCTTCAGCCTGAGCCTGCATTTCTTCTGACTGAAGCTGTAATTATTCATTAAATTCTTTAAATTCCTGTAACTTTTCGGATTGTGCCTGAATTTCTTTATATCCATTATGTATTTCTTTTTCTGGATTATGCAATTCTTTAATATTCTGGCAGCCTTTCTCTGGCTCTATTTTTTCTTCTTCTAGTTTTTTTCCTTCCAGCTTTTCTTCTGTCTGGAAACGCTCTGCTCTGTTTCTCTGAATTGAAGTTTCTAATAGCTTCCATTTTTCCTGTTTTTTTGCCAGAACAAAGTGGTGTATTTTCGAAAGCTCAATTATCTCAACCGGGCTGCATAAACCAAGCTCATAAGTACACAGGAAAAGGATTTTATGCTTTTTATCTTCATTAACAAAAAAATTCAGGTTTTGTTCATAATCAAGCAGGTCATTCCAGCTTTCTTTTTCTACACAGCTGCTGTTCTTTTCCTGAAAATTGTTGTTTTCTACAACTCTAAGTCCGGAATAACCACTATTTAAAGCCTGCTCGAGTTTTTTATTCCAGAAATTTAAGGCCCCTTTACTTTTAAGAAGCTCTTCCTTTAAGTGAAAGTCTGAAAAAGAGATAATTTCGATTTGCCTTTTTTCAAAATATGTATCGATATTGGGAATTTTTTTAAGAGCTTTTTTCGCTTCTTCCATTACCAGGATATCTGGTAAAATCCATATACAAAATTCATTATTTTCCAGACCTGCTGCAGTATAGGGAATAACAATATCCATTAAGTCCTGTTCTGTCTGATAAAGCTGGCAGAAATGCGTTCCACATCTTATCTTTCCAACTGCATCAACGCCGGAATTTCGTGATTTTTCTTCCATTAAAGCCTTCTCCGTTTTCGAAGAACCTGTTAACTATTACTTCAAGCGAGACATCCCGGAACATGGTTTCCGAGAAATAAGTCTCTTCTAACCTTTAATCTGCTGTTTAACTTTTATCTTATTAACATACATGAACATTTTTAAGGAACGATTTTCTGAAAGATAGTATAATAAGTGACTTTATATTGATATAAATTTCGAAACCTTCATTCAGGGCTAAATTAAGCTGATTTTATCCATTAAAGCATTTTTTTGGACTTTTCCTCCACTAGCAGTTGGTGCAGCGTTTTTTTAGGAGGATAGGAGTTAAAAGATGTTAAATTTGATAGATTCCTTTTCCTAATTATACTAAAAACCTGTAATAAGCAAGGACGGCAATTTGCTAAAAAGCAATAATTGTCAGATACAAGAAAAGAAAAAAGAAAGAAAAGGAATGGAAAAAAGAAAACTAATAGAAATAGTGATAAAAATAGTAATAGAAACAGTAATAGAAAATTATAGAAATTTATAGAATTTTATTAAACAATTTTGTTAAAATAGTTCTGATAATTTAAAAAATACGGCAACAATATGCTCTAAAATTAAATTTGGAGATTCGTTTTCCGGGAAAATAAAGAAACAAGAAAATATGAAAGGAAGGATTACTTCCTTTCTCTGGCATATGCTGTTATTGCGTCTTT
>JBNAKO010000217.1:0-7004 GCA_049706495.1 Methanosarcina sp.
GTTTTTCCTTCTTCCATCTCCTTTAGATCTGGGCCTATAACTGTTACTTTATCGTCTTCAATCTCGTCCATTGGTTTTGCACGGACAAGTTCAAGGCCGAGGGATTTTGGTCCCCCGAGCTCAACGAACATTCCTTCTTTTCTTACTCTTTCTCCTTCAAACATTGGGGAAATCTCAAATGGGAATTCTACCATTATTTCGCCTCCTAAATTAAATTTATAAAAGGTCAATTACCTCGTCCAGTGCTGCAAGGTGGTCTGCTCTGCTGAGGTTCCCAAAGGACATTGTTGCATTCTGGATGTAGTTTTTGTCTATTGAAATAGATCTAACATCGGAAAAGTTCTTAGTTGCTGACAGTACCTGGTTTACGTAGTACCTGAGGTGTCCCAGGAGAATGATTGTATCATAGTTCCCATTGCCGTCAAGTCCTGGCCAGTTGGGGTCTGTGAGATAGAAACCTAGCTGGTGCAGGTTAATGTATTTAGCATTGACATCCTTGTCCACAAATCCTGGCATTGAGGTGCCTGTTGCTGCAATTGGGATGTTCTTTGCTTGTGCAATTTTTACTGCACGGTTCAGAACTTCAGGGTTAAGAACTCCGGTCCCCACTACTAAAAGTGGCCTCTTTGCTTTTGAGATTAGCTTGGCAGCAACATCAGTGGAAATAGCTTTTGAGGTTTTTACCCCATAGCTGGTAAACAGTTTAGTGTTCTTTGTAGTGTCAACCATTTTCAGCACTCCTTGCAAAGTCTCTTAAGGTTTGTTGGCTGTGCAGAGACGTCGAACTTAATCTTCGGGCCGGAAATGATCTTCTTCTTCTTCCAGTCTATTTCCCATCCATGCTCGGATTCGAGTTTCTTAAGAAGTTCTTCACGCTTGGAGAGAGGCAGGTCTGCTTCGTGCCTGACATATTTCCACCAATCTTCGGGCATGATACCAAGATACTTCTCACTCAGTTCCATCCAGTGGGTGAGTTTAATGGATCTTCCCATGTTGTTGTCAGACGGGCGGATACAGTTCTTTGCCATCATTACACAGGCTTCCTGCCAGGTTTCTGCTGTGGTTATGAGGAACTCTGGAGCTGGTGGAATTGCCATTTCAGAACCGTTTCTGCTGTCGTAAACTTTCCATTTCTCTTCGTCGTAGTTCTTGGCAATCAGGGCTCTCCTGTACTTTCCACTGTGTGGGCCAAGCACTGCAGGGATACCAAACATATTACATCCGGTACCGATAGCTGCTGCCTTCTGAGAGTATGCACCCCATGCAAGTCCTACCGCACCAACACGAGTCAGAGTGTAGTCAGCAATTTCGGCAAGGTTGCCCGAAAGGTTTCTGCCTGCAAAGATTGCAGCGACTTTGTGGGCTGTACCAGAGATGTGCGAGTTAGAGACACAGGATCCTGTATTGAGGATGTTACCTCTCTCGAATCTGCCGGGGTACCTCTCATAAAGGGTCTTGCCGTCAGCATCCTTGTACATACCGATGTCCATTGCAGAACATCCGGAAACTGCAACTATGTAGTTCCTGCCAAGAAGCTCTTCTGCAATGTTGTACACATCTTTTGAGCCTGCAGGATAGTTTGAACATCCGATAATTGCAATAACACCAGGGGTTGTACCCATGACCAGGTTCAGACCTTCTGCTCTGATTTCAGCGTCACTTACCTGACCTCTTCCAGCTCTTACAAGACCTTTCTCTTCAGAGATGGCTTTCTGGGCAGCTTTCTCAATGACACTCAGAACTGGTATATCTTTGTTACAGACCTGTTCACACCGGCGGCAGCCTATGCACATATCGTGTATATATTCCAGTGCAGAGAGATCCCCTTCTTTTGCCAGTTCCATTGCAAGAGGGATATCCTGCTCTTCGGGGCATGCGTTTGCGCATTCTCCACATGAGACACACTTTGCGACTTCAACCAGCAATTCTTCGTCGGTAGGGATGGCAGATATTCCTTCACGGAGTGGAGCCATTTCCATAGCAAGCCTGGGTACAAGTTCTCCAAGTTTCTCATAGTCCAGCATTACACAGCCAGGAGCCTTTCCAGTCTTGAGGTCTTCAATAATTTCATCAACACTATCATTGGTCCTGTCTGGCAGGCCGTACATAATCTTTTCATTGGATGCAATAACTGGGATTTTCAGTTTCTGTCCTTCTTCAACAAGGTCAGCTCTTACACACTGTTCATCAAGAACAATTACATCAGGAATTCCGGAACGAACGACCTTTAATTCCTTTGAGATGGTACCTACAATCTTTGCGTAAGGTGCCTGCCTGTCTTCTCTCTTGTACCTGGTCATGTCGAATGCAGTACAGCACAGTCCACCAATTTCCATCTTGTCGGTAAGGTTGTTGTCTTCCATGTAGTCCATGATGTAAGTGACACCAGCTACGTTGTGCCCAATAGCAATTATTACTGGCTTTGAGGCATCAAGTGTTCCCATACCAATTTCTACAAGAGGGGCTTCAGGATCAGATTTGGGGAAACCAAGTGCAGTAACCTGAGCCATATCGGAAACTTCCATACCCACATGGTCGAGCATTCCAGCAAACATTGCTTTGTTGTCAAAGTCAATTGCTGCTCCTTCCTGTCCTGCGTGTATAGTTGCAAGTAACTGGCCAAGTTCTTCTTCAACATACTCCATTACAGGTTTAAGGTCCCCAAGGGTCTTTGGTTGTTGACCTGTGACAAGCTGAATGTTGGGGGCAATTACGTTTGAAGCTCCCATGTTAATCGGCATATCTTCTCCAAAGACATCGATCAGGTGGTTAAGCAGGTGACGACCATGGGCGCTGTGGCATGCGCATCCTGTAATACAGCGGAGGAAGAATTCTCTTGCAGTCTGACCTTTCATGTCCAGACCACATGCTCCTCTCTTGTTTCCTTCAAGGTTGCACGGTCCAAAGGTACAGTAGCAACACTGGTCACACATGGGGGTGTAGACGGGCTCATAGCGGTCAAACAGTGTAAAACTCCAGTCCCTGACTTCTGCAACTGTGGGGAAGGGGGTCGGACCCATAGGGCCAAGCTCTTCTTTTGCTTCAGCAGCCTCCTTTGCTGCCCCTACAATATTATTAATAGTGATCTGAACGGATTCAAGATCTTCTATTGAAAAACTCCCGGTAGTTAGTTTGCTCATCTGAGCTTTACCTCCTAAATTTGTATAAAGTCGACTTCGCCAAGACGATTGCAATTTATTGTACTCGGCATATTCTTAATGATTGTAAATTATATTTACTTTAATTATATATTTTGCCGTCTGCTTTAAAGTTACAATCGTTATATGACGTTTTTTTTAGTAGACGTTTCTTTGATACTTTTTCAAATACTCCGTAACATACTAACGTTTTTTCAAATAGAATCGTTTTTATAGGGAATCTTCCCTTTCAAAAGTCGTTTTTAGGGCCTTAATTCTCTTCCATTTCTTTTTTTACGCCCTATGTCTCAAAAAAACTGTTTTTACCAACGATTGAGACCATAATCTTAAGCAGAGGTCGCTACCGATGGATAATAAACACTAATTAGATGTCTAAACGTACCAAATCTATATAACATTTTCTAATTTGTAACACCCTATTTCGAGAAGGGTAAAATCGGAATATTCAAAGTCATTCTATTTTAAAAATATATTTTAGTTAATTGTATAAAGAGAAGATTAATGCCTTAAGGTGTCGATTTTTTGATAGAATAAGAGAAATTTCCGAAGTACGCCATAAATGTATTAAATAATATTACTTATTTCCTTAAAATTAGCTAATTTCATGCGAAAATGTTATCTATTTTGTTATGAATAAATATAAAAGTTTATATATATAAATAATTTAGAGGGGATTTCTTGGAAATATATTTCTCGAAAAATTAATTACTAATTTATATTTTTCTATCTATAATTAAATAAAAAATTATTTATAGCTTTACTTTTTTCCGCCTACTTTACAATGTAAACGCTGTAAACCGTTTTCTCAATTTTTTTAAGGAAATCTCAAAAATCATTTTTTACTTTGAATAATAATTACTAAATTCTTTTATTATAATATTATTAGACCTAATTAAAATACACTTGATTTTTTTTATTTTTCTTTAGTTACCAAGTAGTTTATATTTTAAAAATTTTACTAACTAATAAATTCAGCTTTATTTGAAAAAAATAGTTTAAAAAAAGTCAGAAGAATTTAAATCGAGTTTAACTACTTAATATTAAAAAGCCTCTTTATTTTGAAACAGTTTAAGCATCCTGATTACCAAATTAGCTCTTTTTTACAATAGACTATTATAGTGGGATTACTATTAATAACTAAATATAATAACTAAATATTTAATTATTTTTGTGACATCTTCTTAAACTTAAATATATTATTAGTACAGAATATTGATAACCCATTATTGCCTAATATTATTATTAAGCTTGAAGCCTGCTTAGCTTAAAACAGGGAATTTCAAGAATAATCTTAAGAATAATTTCAAGAATTATACTTAGCTAAATTAAAAATGAAACCATTTAATAATATCCAGACCTTAGAACGGAATATTTTTCTGAGAAAATCTATAGAAAATCTAGTAGAGATTTTAATATTAAATTTAGTTTTATATTTTATTGAGCGTGAGAGAAAGGAATAATATGTTTGACCCTACCAAAATTAATATTTCAGGGAACGAGAGAAAAAATAGAAACAAAAATATAATTCTTTCAAGCCCTTCGATGACTATTATTGTTCTCTGTGTAATTTCTTTCTTTCTCGAAATCATTATGAATAGTCCTACAGGGAATAATCCCTACATCAGTCTTTTCCAGTTTGATCCCTCACTTTTCTTCACAAGGCCCTGGACTCTTATAACGTACATTTTTCTTCATTTGAGCCTACTACATCTTTTCTTTAATATGATTGTTCTATACTTTTTCGGGACTGCGCTTGAAAAGCGAGCTGGAAAAAGAGAATTTCTAGCTATTTTTTTCCTCTCAGGGATTTTATCTGCCGTAGGATACGCTTTCTTAAGTCAGCCTATCTTTAATATAACTCCAGGCACGATGGTTGGAGCAAGTGGTGCAGTTTATGGGGTATTTGCAGCCCTTACAATGCTTGAGCCTGACCTGAGAGTTTATGTCTATTTTGTTCCCATGAAGCTTAAATACGCACTCTTACTTTTTGCTCTCTTTGATTTTCTTATGGTTAACTCCTCAGATATGATAGCCCATACAGCTCATTTAAGTGGACTTTTTGTTGGGCTTCTTATGGGATTCCTTATAAAGCATAACGAGGAAAAATACCTAAAATCAAGGTATATAAGCAGGTGGTGAATTTGGAAGAGGAAAATCTTCAGGAAACAAATTATTATCTAAGGCCCGAACCTGGAGAAAAAGTACCCATTCAAATATTGAATTTTAAAAAGCAATTTGCAGCCTGGGCCCCGGAACTCAAAAAAACCCTTTACTTTGAAAAATCGCCTGAAGACGATAGCTTGAAAAGAGTAAGAGAAATAGTGCTTCTTCAGGCTTATGATTGGCTTGCAGGCAGAGAAGGACTTATAGAACTTAATTGCACGGAATTTGAGCAATTTATGAAAGTTTACGAGGAGTTCCTTGAAAAGTTCGGGGAAATTCGATATTTCAGGCAGAAAAAAGGAAGAAAAACTGAAAATCTTTTTGAACTGGCAGAATCTGATTATGTAATTCGAGAGCTTAGAAAAGGCCCATTTTCAGATAAATTATAATTATATAAGTCTAACTCCAAACTTCCTGTATAAAAAATATACTTACATTATTTCAGATTATAGAAAATATATTTTTACATTAATCCAATATTACATTACACTAAATTATGCCTATTTACAGTACCTGACGTTAAAATTAAATTGCATACAGATTATATTCCTAAAATCTTAATTATCATTATATCAGGCTAAGAGAATATAAATAATCCAATACATTTGGATTTTTATTTTTTCAGAATAAAAGCTTAAATTTGAGGGGAACTCTTTAAACTGGAGGAAAACATAAAATCTTTATTGCCTGAATATGCAAATGTTTTACTACAGAGAAGCAGATATTATATATTATCTGAATCTTGCTTTAAGTTGCAATAAACGATTGAAAAACAGAAATTCGGAACTATAAAACTCGAAATTATCGCCCTTGAGGACTGAAGTTAACCCTAAACCCCTGGCAAGAGATATCTGGAGTTTTTTCTTCTCAGGTAGACTCTGTATAAAATATGGGATATAAGATATTTCAGGAGTATAGATTCCGTAAATTGTAAGATTGCAGAGGACATTGATGATGAAACCTGTTAAAAGTGGAATTGATTCCATTTCAAAATATCTCCGTTCGAAAAAAGAAATTGGCAGGAGAAAAATAGGCCTTCTAGTTGACGGTCCGAATATTCTCAGGAAAGAATTCGATGTAAACCTTGAGGAAATAAGAGACGTACTGAAGGACTATGGAAATATCAAAATTGGACGTGTCTTTCTTAATCAGTATGCTTCGGATAAACTCGTTGAAGCTATTGAAAACCATGGCCTTGAACCAATAATTTGTTCCAGTGATGTTGATGTTCGCCTGGCAGTTGAAGGTATGGAACTGGTTTATAATCCCAATATAGATACACTTGCAATTGTAACCAGGGATGCTGATTTTAAACCACTCTTAAATAAGGCCAACGAACATGGAAAAGAAACAATTATTTTCGGAGTCGAACCTGGTTTTTCTACTGCGCTCAAAAACTCTGCTGATTATGTTATCCTTATGAAAAAGAACCGGATGAGCAGTTACGATGAAGATGGCACAGCTCCAGGTGAAGAAAAAGTAGAGGAAGGAAAACTCAAAACTTCCGATTACGATGACTATCGAGATGATTTATATGAAGAATCTGCAGAAAAAACTTAAATTTCTAAGAATTTACGGTAATATTTATAGAAATTTATAAGATATTATTTTTATATGACTCTTTTTAAAGTAATTTTCTAAAGCAATTTGCTTTATCTTATTTTCCTTTATAAGATTCCTTCC
>JBNAKO010000218.1:0-23858 GCA_049706495.1 Methanosarcina sp.
CCGCTGATGAAGTCTACAAATTCCTGAATATCTGGGTCGGAAAAAATGGGTTTGCAAACCCAAATAACATAGAAAATCCGGTCGTATGTTTTAAGGTTGAAAAATCCTGGATAAAAGATGAAAATATCGACCAGGCTTCCATAACTATGAACAGATATACAGACAACAAATGGGTTAAACTTTCAACCAATCTGTCAGGAGAAGATGAAAATTCCCTTTACTTCATAGCACAACCTGAAGGATTCTCCTTTTTTGCAATAACAGGGAAGCCAATAGCAAATGACAGCACAGCACCATCTGAGATATTAAATAAAACACAGTCTTCGAATGATAAGTTATCTGTGGATGGTACACAAAATAAGTCTCCCGATAAAATTTCGGCAACAAAAGTCGAACAAACATCTGAGCAAAAGAAAAGTTCTAACACATATGGGGAAAAAAACATGAAAACGCCTGCTTTTGAATTGCTTTCCTGTATTTTCTGTCTGTTAGGAGTATTTCTGTACGTGAAAATAAAAAGAAGATAAATGATTTAAGATATAATACAGTATAATTGCACAGAAATCAGCTTAGCAGGTTAGCAGCAGGCAGATTTATTTTATTAATCTACTTTGAAATCTGTCCTGCTGCTTTATTAAAAATCAAATTGCAGGGCAGCTGTCCTACCCTAAAGGACTGGGTATTCGTGACCCTCTGCACCTCAATTATAATAAATTAATCAGCAAAATATTTTATGGACAAAGACCTCTGATTATAAACATATCCGGGAGCGTTCTGACTTGCTGACATTTTAAGATACAATCCTTCCAAAATTGAATAAAACTAAAAAAAATATACAGGATTTTATTAAGTCTTAATTATACACATTTATATCCCTTTTAAAATATAGAGAGACAACTTGCGAATCCTGATAACCTGACAGGATTCAAGTTGTAGAGTGAATCTCGAAGGTAAATCTTTTTCTTTAAGAAAAATAGAATCCAGAAATTTTTGTGTAACAGACTAAAAAAGCTAGAAAAAAATGATGATATACCTTTTATTAATAACTTTAAATTCTTAATTTTTACACTTTATATTTCTAAAACCTGGAGTTATTAATAAAATCATATCGGTAAGAATTAACAGGAGCAAATTATTATTCGGATATTGCTAGTTCTTGCCCTGTAAACCTTAAAAAAGCTCCAACAATATTTATATGCGGCAACTTTACTATGTTCTTATAACAAGAAACAAATAGTCAGACGCAGCGGACTATTTTTCCAATTATTGGAATTATGTTGAGAAGCATTGTTAGCGGTACTTTGTAATGGGACATACTATTGTGCTAAGTCAATATATTTATAGTCCGGCAAATTCAGGTACTTTCTTCTATTCTTTCTGGAAATAAAGTACTGTCTTAACATATTTTAGAATATAACTTCCTCACAGCCCTTATTTTTTACCTTGTAACAATTGAGAATATTAATGAATGAATTTATAATGTCATAATCTTTTAGATGGATAGATAAAGCTTTATAAAGCTTTATTTTTTCTTTTCGATTTTTATAGACTTCCCGAAAAATAAGTATGTTTATATGATAATTTTTCCAGTGGGTTTTTAATTACAGGTATCTCTGATCCAACTCAGTAAAAAGGAGGAAAAAAAATGAAAAATAATGTGAAACCTATATGGAAAATAATGGCATCTGTTTTTACTGTATTGATAATGCTGACATTACTAACTTCAGCAGTCTCTGCCCAGGTTAATGTACAAAAGACACCTCTTGGTGCAGGAACTCCCCCAGCTACACAACGTTTGTCGTGTAAGCATAATCTTATTGCTTATACAGCAGTAGACGCTCCAAGTTCTGATAGCAGAGTAGTACAGTTCAAGAGTCTGTGTAAAGATGACGTATCATATATCGCATGGAACTTTGGAGACGATGGTTTTCTTGATGGGACAAAGATTACCCCACAACTGGAAAATCCTGTACACAAATTTCCAAAGAAGGGTTATTACATTAGCTGCATGACTGTCAGATGTAAACATTGTGGAACATTGTTGTGGGTTCACAATAATATATATGTTAAATAAATTTGAAAGAAAATTTAAAAACTCACTTACTACTTCCATTTTTTATAGACCTTTTATATTTTAATAAATCTTTTACTAAAATTTTTGTGTTATTTTTGATAGAATCGCTGTTGATAAATGAATTCACTTGGACTTTATAATATCCCATAAAACCCGCTTTTAGAATCCAACTGCGAGCATCAAACTTCAGAAGATCTGATACTGAAGATTACGAAAAACCCAGATATTTCTTAAAGAGCTCATCCCAAAACCCAATTTTAGTCTCAATTCTCAGAATTGTTTAGGATTGTTTCCATGATTGGAAGATTGAATATTCACTTAAATAAGAGATTACAAGAAGCAAATTTTGAGTTTTGGGATAGGCTCAAAAATATAATTCACAGTGCTGCTAAACTGTAAAATAATGTGAATAAAAAGAGAGCAAACATCGAAAGAGGAAAATACAAATTATCAGCGGCAGATGAGTATGCCTTAATAAAGAATTAAACATGGACTCATCATTAAAGAAAAAAAATAATATAAATACACCTACTTAATATATAGGTAGAAGCCAAAAGTGAACATAAATATACGTGTATGGTTATCAATGAACTTATTTCTACATGATCATTATATACCCTTAACATACAATAGATAATTAACAACTCTCTACTACCAAAAATTAAATTAACAAATCAAACCTGTGTATTCTTAATCTTAAAATGAGTATAATTGTGATTAAAATAGAATTTGCTGCTTCAGTTGTTATAAAATCGTAAATTATTCTTTAGCTTTTATTTCCCAAAATTAACATTAAACATCATATTTAAAAAACATTTATATCTAATTTCTATTATATTTCTATATATCGAAATTATTAATTTTTACAAGCGATCGCAACTATACAAAATTCATCAGGCAGATTGCCGCTAAATAGAGGAGCCTGACAATGGAAGAAAAAATGGAGCAATCCCCCGCAAGATCTCCTGCAAGAAACCCTAATCCAGTATTTAGTATAGCAAAGACAGGGATTGTTCTTCGTTCTAATGAAGCTGGCGAACTTTTACTGCACGAATTGGGCATGGGAAACTCGAAAAAACTTCCTACCTGCTTAGAAGATATCGTGAAAAAGGTAATTTCCAGGAACAGCCCTGAAAAAATCGAGATTAAAGCAGGAGAAAAATTATTTCGGGTAGCTTTTTATCCTTCTTCGAAAGAAGACTGCGTGGATATTTACGGATCTGAGATAAGCGATCAGAAAGATCTTAAAGAAAAAGTTGAGGAAAGTGAAGCTAAGGATACGGCAAATATTAAGCTTGCCGAAATTATTGATATAGAGACGATACAGTCTCTTATGGATGATTTTTATAAACTTGTCCATATTCCAATTGGCCTGAGAGATCTTAAAAATAATGTTCTGGCAGGAGTCGGATTTCAGGATATCTGCTCTAAATTCCACAGAGCTCACCAGGAAACATGCAAACACTGTACAGACAGTATAATAGAACAATCCAGAGATATTCTTCCGGGAGAATATAAGCTATACAAGTGCAAAAACAATATGTGGGATATCCTGACTCCTATTACGGTAAGTAACCAGCATATTGGTAATATCATTGCAGGACAATTCATTTTTGAAGACGATCCCCTGGATTATGAGTTTTTCCGAGCTCAGGCCAGAAAATACGGCTTTAATGAAGAGGAATATCTAATTGCGCTTGAAAAGGTCCCGAGATTGAGCAGGGAAACTGTGAAAACAGCTTTGTCCTTCTTTATGACGTTTGCTAATTTACTCTCACAGATAAGCTATAGCAATAATAAACTGGCTCAGTCACTGGCAGAACGCGAGACTCTTTTAGAAGCCCTGACCAGAAGCGAGGAGAAGTACCGCAACATTGTTGAGACAGCTAATGAGGGGATAGCGGTAATTAATAGTGAAGGCACAATCACTTATTCTAATAAAAAAATGGCAGATATGCTCGGATATCATGTAGAAGAAATTATTAATAAAACGATCTGGGATTTTGTAGAGGAAGAAGAAAAATCTGCTATCAAGATGGATTTTGAAAAGAGTTACCTGAGTAACACTAATAGTTTTGAACTTAAATTAAAACGTAGAGAAGGCTTTCCATTGTGGTTATTCGTAAACTCCAAATCCCTTTTTGATAATGATGGTAAGTTTATCGGGATTTTGAACCTGCATACGGATATCACGGAGCACAAAAAAGCCGAAGAAGCATTAAGGAATTCCGAAATTGCCCGTCAAAAAGAAATTCATCACAGGATTAAAAACAACCTGCAGGTAATTTCCTCGCTCCTGGATCTTCAGGCTGAGAAGTTTAAAAACAAAACTCAAATTAAAGATTTGGAAGTTCTTGAAGCTTTTAAAGAAAGCCAGAATAGAGTAATATCAATGGCCCTTATCCATGAGGAATTACATAAAGGAGAAACATTTGAGAAATTGAATTTTTCATCATATATTGAAGAGCTCACTGATAACCTTCTTTTAACTTATAGCACAGGAGATTGTACTGTTAACTTAAATATGGAGCTTTGCCAGGACGTTTTCTTTGATATGGATGTTGCTGTCCCGCTTGGAATCATAGTTAATGAGCTTGTTTCGAATTCTCTAAAACACGCATTTTCGGATAGAAAGAATGGTGAAATCCAGATTAAACTTCTTAGAGACGAAAGCTGTGACGCTCATTTCACTTTGATCGTTTACGACAACGGTATAGGGATTCCTGAAAACTTAAATCTTGAAAATGTAGATAGCCTTGGATTTCAACTTGTGATTTCTCTTGTAGAGCAATTAGGTGGGAAATTTGAGCTGAAAAGAGGAAATGGCACTGAGTTTACAATAAGATTTACTGTAAAAGAGGAAAAAGGTCACCCCTCAACACTATTATCACAACTAAACTAATTTAGTCAATTCAGTTAAGTTTGAGAAATTCAAGTTTCAAAAAGGTAATGGATTTTGACAGCTCCTGGATAAAAGCAATAGTATACTACAGGCTCTTGGGCCATATTTTTCTTAAAAATTAGATATATTTTGAGTTCTTTCAGATTATTTAAGCTTATTTTGAACTTTGAACTTAATTAAATAAACAATAAAAAAATAAATAATCAAATAAATAATCAAATAATTAAGTAAGTTAAATAAGTTAAATAATAAGTTAAATTACTTGCTTATATTGCTTTTCAAATAAATTAACAGGAATTATTAATAGTTGCTTTTAAAGGCTTCAAATAAGAAAATTTGCTCCGGACATAATGTTCCAGTCCGAATTTCCATTCCTTGCATTCGGGTTTGCCTTTATTGATAAACATAGCCTGGTGGGCGCAGCCCCCCATACAGATAGGCAGCATTTTGCATTTCACACAATCCGAATACTCGAAAGGTTCCCAGGTCAACCATTGAATCTCACGATTTTCCTTTTCATTGTTTTCATTGTTTTCATTTACCAGGTCTCTAACATTTCCTATACTTGAATTTTTATTCCCTATTTCTGTCCAGCATTTGTACATGTACCCTTCAGGGTCAAAAACAAAAGCATCACTTCTGTTAGCATCACAAGCCCGGGCAAACCTTGGATAAAAAGACAGTCTACCTGCTTCAAATCCCATCAGATTTAGACTCCGGTTAAAAGCCTGATTTATTCTTGAAAATTCCTCTGTTAATATGCAGGAGCTTTCATAGGATTTGCATCCGGCTGTATACGGTATAACCTGGCCCAGATAAATGAACACGTCACTCAGATTGTTTTCTTTTAAGACTTCAAGAAGCCTGTTTATGTTATCAAGGTTGGAACGGTCAGTATTTATGCGGATATAGACCTCAATATCATTAGCCTTAAGGAGCTTAATTCCTTCAAGGATACGATCAAACGTCGAGCCATTGCCTTTAAGCATCCTGCGGCTGTCATGTACTTCACGAGGGCCGTCCAGAGTAACATGGACAAATTTAATTTTACATTTCTTGAAATTTTCCACGATGCCGGAATTTTTCGAAATCAGGTAACCATTTGTGATTATACCGGCAGAATATTCTACTTTATTTTCTTCTGAAATGGCAATTATTTTCTGCGATAATTCAAAAACAGTCTCTTTTGCCAGTAGCGGCTCTCCGCCATACCAGGTTACAAATATATCTTTTCCTTTTTTTGCTACCTTCTCAGCATATTTCAATATATCCAGTTTTATTTCGGCTGACATGAAAGCATTCTGGTTATTCTTATTACTTTCCTCATGACTCAGGTTTTTATCTGACTGCTCATAGCAATAGCTGCATGCAAAATTACAGGCTAGAGTTGGGGCAATAACCAACCGGGCCAGGGAACTGTCATACTTATCGCTGTTATAAGCAAATTTGACCTTTCTCAGTTCATCGGCAGTATCCTCAACAATAAACCCTCCCTTCTGAAGTTCGTCAGCAAACTGCTTGTCTTTCTCCGGCAGGAGAGTATAATCAAAATGAGAAACATTTAATAAATCGATACGGCTCTTTTTGACCTCCGCTAGAGCCGTAGTAAGGCTATTAAAAATTATTGCCTTTTCTGGGTCATCTGTTGACCACACAAAGTTGTAGATTGAGGGCTTCATAACTTTAACGTATATCTAACCTGTTACCTATGCTGCTTTTACACTCACAGAAGCCGCAGCCTCCTACTCCATCGCATCCGATACAGCCCCCATTAAATCTTGTTAATTTTTGAGGCAGTACAAGATAGATAAGATCCGGAGACTCTTCAACAACTTTAATTTTTACGTCTCCGTTAAGCTTCAGGCCTGACTGTTCAATAGCTTGCTTAGGGTTATCTAATAATGCTTGCTTGAATTCCGGGTTCGACTCAGCTTTGGAGAGAACATGCTGCTGAAATTCTTCACGGGAAAGTGCATCTGCTATTTTGATTTCCTTTTTGATTCTTCTCATTTTTTTTGCCTCCACTCATATTGGTAATCAATTCATGCTGATAATTTACTTTGTGACTAATTTTTAATAACTCGGGGACTGCTAAAAAATCTAAATTCTGGTTTCAGAAATAAATCTATAATTCATTTTTTAAATGATTTAAAAACAACATTACTAGCCGTAATTATTAAGATTCTATTTTCATTATTCCCGAACAACCCCCTAAGTCTTAATTATTATTTATACTGTTAGTACTATAAACATTTAACGACATATGGAAATAGCAATTGTAAGGGGCTAAAAATAATTAATAAGAATATTAACTTTAAAAACAATCTTAAAAATTATGAAAAATACTAAAAGAAGTTGCTGCTGGTCTAAAAATTAATTTTTTAATAAATATTGGCTTTATTTCCGACAATGCAAAAGAATAAAAATCAAATATTAATAAATAAAAATCAAGAGTTAGTAAATAATTTTCTTAATATTTTTATACTGGACGAATTTTTCGGATATGCAGTAAATTGTTTAAATTGGAAAAAAACGGTTTAATAAATTTCTCCAGAAATTTGGTATCAAGAATTTATATAGAATATTTTAGTTTATAAAAAACGTTGAATTTTAGATTATTAAGTGAAATATTCGATCCTGGCTTGAGGTAATTTTTCTTCGATTAAAGAAGTAAAATACTTCTTCATTTCTGCCGCATCTTCCTTAGGATAGACGTACTTATACCTGCCAAATTTTCCCCATTTAAGGGTACGTTTGCTCTCGTCCATGTCCAGGCTAGTATTTGGGAACCGCTCCAGTATGAATTTCTTTGCAACAGGGGTAAACCTGTGTTGTATGAGCTCGAAAGTAACAGGCTCAACCAGCTCATGCATATTGATTTTGCTCTGGAGTTTTTCAAAAAGTTCAGAATATTCTTCTTTCCAGCCTTCATAAATCATGATAGGAGCAACAATAAATCCAATAGGATATCCTGCTGCTGCAAGCTTTGAAGCTGCTTCGATTCTCTCCTCAAAACTGGCAGTGTTGTGTTCAAAATTTTTAATGACATATCTGGAGTTAATGCTTACACGAAAACGTGTCCTTCCATTATGATTCAGATTGAGAAGAGGTTCCACATTGCTGAATTTTGTTACGACACGCAGCCTGGCGTTATCCAGAGTTCCGAAAAACTCGATTGTCCTTGCAAGGCTGCCTGTAATATGTTCGATAGCCAGCGGATCTCCGGCGCTTGCAACCTCAAAGGTTGTCACTTCTTCCTTGTTCTGAGCAACATGGCTTTTTATTGAATTAAAGATTTCCTCAAGGTTTACATATGTCCTCAGATA
Organism: Methanosarcina sp.; assembly: GCA_049706495.1. Lineage (GTDB taxonomy): Archaea > Halobacteriota > Methanosarcinia > Methanosarcinales > Methanosarcinaceae > Methanosarcina. Next base: position 8,303 of record JBNAKO010000218.1, read on the forward strand.
AGGTTTGCTGCTCTGGGTTGTATAAAGGTAGCAATATTCGCAGCTTGCAGGGCAGCCTGTAACAAGAGAAAACTCAAAATCAGCGGATGGTTTGCATATGTCAAATTTCAGGCTTTTTTTAACTGCAACAACAAGTGTTCTCTTACCGCTTGCGTACCTCTGTCCTTCCGTAGTACCGGGAATAATAGAAGAGACTTTTTGAAGAGGCGCCTTTAAGACTTCTGTAGATGTCCCCTCAAAATAATCATATATTTTCTTTCCAAGGGGATATTCCAGCGATTTAGGCTCAAAAATTACCCTGTCTGGAGAAAATAATTTCATTATAATAACACCCCTTTTGTATATTCTGCATAGAAACTCTTGAAAATCACTTTCAAGCTTTTCCAGGCTTATTTTTATGTCAATTTATTTCAACATTGTATATTTATATAAAATGCTGCTGAAACAGGATTTCGGTATGATTTCTGTATTAAAGTATAATTATTAGCATTGTATTATAATATTCCCGTGGATATACATAAAACCCCAAATATTCAATTTTGAAATGAATACTATACCTATAAAAAAATGAATTGCAGTAAATTTTTTTGCGGTAAATTTTTTTAAAAATAATATTTTCTCATATCAGGAGAGCTCTATTCTAATGCTTTTTTAATTATACTGAGACATACCGTTTTATAAAAACTACAAAAATTATTTACTTATGAAATATATTACAATTACTCTTGACAAAATAACTTTTCAGGTCATAAAAAATATGATTTAGTAAAATTAACCTCTCATAAAATACTTAAAAAAGCTTAAAAAAGCTTAAAAATGATTAAAGATTAAAGGGTAAATTTACAGGTGTATAAGTTATTTTTATTGCTTAAAGCTGGAATTGAATTACTTTTAGCCAGTGTAAAGTTATTGTAATTTTTGAGTATTTGATTCTTCCTTTTAACTCTTTATTCAAAAATAGAAATAAAATAAAAAAATTAAAGCATCTTTTTGTAAATACTAACTTCCATTTCTTTTTCGAGGCATTCCGAAAACAATGGAACTATTTCCTTGAAATGATTGGATTTCATGTGTTCGTCAAGGCTGCATTCATCGTGCCATTCCTCTAACATTGTCAGGACTTCAGGATTATTCAGATCCTGATAAAGCCCATATTCTACACAGCCTTTTTCTTTTAAAGTTTCGTCAACAAGTTTTTTAGACATATCCATAAATTCCTGGACTTTCTCAGGCTTTACATGGCACTTTGCAACAACTCTTATTGTCAAAAAATCACCCGGATGTTTATCAAAGATATTTATAATAATATTTGCTTTGCTTAATTTATACTTACTTGGGTTACTGAATTTTATCTATCTTACTTTAGAGATCTCGTTTATTTATTTTACACAATTTATTTTTGGTGAATTTGCTATATGAAAACTTTCCATTTCTTTATTTAAATTAAAGGGAAATAATTATTTTGAATAGCTGGCACAAATAAATACTTCTTAAAATATTTCACTATGGCATATTATCCCATATTGTGACATCATATGCGTTATATATCATATGCGTTATATTTTATTAGCTTTTTCACTAGCAATAGGTCTTATAATTGTATTTGTACTCTTTTTGCATCATGGATTTATGGGACTTTATTTTATATCTGGGGCTTATACTTTCTAACATACTTCCTAATAAATTTTAAATTAGTAATTTATTTGAGGAATTTACCTGTAATTATAAATATCATCTAATATTTATGTTAAGCACCAAATAAATCACACACAACCAAAAACAAAGTAAAAAGAGAGAAAATAAGGAATGGGAAGAGATGAAAAATAAAAGGAATTTACGCTTAACATTCTTAATTTTAATAGCTGTTAGTTTTTTGGTTATCGGCTCATCTGCTGCACTGGCAGCTAGCGAACAGAATGCTTCGAATAATTATTCATCAGGCAATAACGAGTTTCCATACCCGCGGGGTACAGCTCCTCCGTATGGAATGATGGGATGGGAAGCCGGGACTGAATTTTTGACAGATAACGCCACGCTTGTGCACTTTGGCTGGAAAACTTCCATAACTCCGCAGGAATTTGTTGACAACATTAATAGGGGCAAAGAATTGGGAGTTTCAAAATATTTAGTAGCTAGCGGCGGCCCAGAAATGGCTTCAGAGAGTTTCTGGAAATCAGTCAAAGAGCAGGGAGTTACAGATGAGGACTTCTATGGAGTCTATTTCCCTGATGAGGAATCAGATCCTTCAACCCTTGTTTCCATGCATACAGCCATGAAAAAATATTTCCCTGATGCAGTTGCTGGCGACTATTTAGGAGACATGCAGACAGGACCTGATGACGAAGAATTCATTCCAGGGCTCGATGTGTGTTATTTTACCACTTACACGAAATTCCATCCTGAACGCCCACATGCCTGGGTATATGGAAACCTTATTTCCAACGGACCTGATTGGAAAGATGCGGGAAAAACAATATATGTAACAACAGAAGCTTTTGGGCGGGCTATTGAAGTAAACCCTTCAGATCAGGATTTAAGTACAGAGCAAAGAGTGGCTGACAGGCATGAAAGCCAGATTGTTATGGGAATTTTAGGCGGAGCTCAAGGGGTTTTCTCATATGCATATAAGTATGCAGCAGGCACTCCAGGTTATACCGGATGGGCTGGCTTTAAGCCGAAATATGAGCAGGTCTGGCCCTGGATTCTCAATGACAATAGAACTCTTCTGACAACAAACGTCACCAGCGGCAGGACAGGTATAACTTCCGATCCAGGTGGTACTATCCCTGCAGTAACAGCTTACTTATTTACGGATGCCGAGGGAAGGAAATTAGTTGCATCCTCAAGTATGCTTGATTTTACTGAAGCAAACAATACCCAGAATAGTGCAACAATTACCGGTATGCCGGCTGGAATATATGATGTTTTATGGGAGAACAGGACTGTGACTGCAGCTGACGGAACTATTGAAGATTCCTGGCAGCCATATGAATATCATTTCTACCAGTTAAGGACAAACAGCACCGACACCACATAAACACGGAACTTTATAAGCCTTCACTGTTAAGACAGTTATTCGGATTATTCAAGGAGGGCAGGCAGATTTATTTATCTGCCAATTTTCAAATTTCCAAAGTTTTTGATAAAGTGATTTTCAATAAGTTAATATCAATAAAGTAATTAAGAAATACTGGTTCATGGTTCAAAAAATAATCTCTTGGATATCGCGGACATTTCATTTCCGTTAACAGGTAAAAAGAGGAAGCTCATAAAACTTATTCATGGTTTTTAATCAGCGTGCTTATTTTAGGATCTGTTTTATTTAAGATCTGTTTTTTTAAGTCTTTATTTTTTCAATTCTCAATGTTTAACTTTTCATTTTAAATTATTTAAATAATTTAATATTAAACAAATTAAGGAATTTAATTTAAAAGATATAACAAAAAAGATATAACAAAAAACAAATAAATTTGACTTCTACAGAAGGGGGACGGGGGTAAGGGTTGTAAAACCCCGTCCCTCTCGTGGAGTAAAAACCAACCTGTAAGTTGATTTTTATTTTAACCGGCTTAAGAGAAGCAATATTCGAGGTGGTATTGCCGGCTTAAGACTGTTTATTAGGTCTGGCTTGTTCGCTTTTGCGCGGTATTTATTAAAGTTTTATGGTATATAATAATTATGTTTTGTGTTAGCTTATCACATACTAACACGCAACACAATGGTGTTGATTTATATCTTACAATAACTTTGGATCTAATCATATTTTAATATAAATAAAAATTTGCAAAGGCTTATAATAGGGAAAATCTTTCCTGTCTATAGGTAACCGAAAATATTTCTTCTATAAATACCAGGATTTTAATTTATTTTATTCTTTTTAACTTATTTTTTTCGTAAAAAAGATCTATTTCTAATAATCCTATTTTATTTTGTGGCGCTTCAGTAGACTTTCACTGAATATTATTTTTATATTGAATACATAATAATTCATACATTATAGAAAAAGTATAGCAGATAACAAACTTTTTATATAGAACTCTCAAATATTCTGATAGAGATTATCTTTGTATCAAATGGAGGCTTTTGATATAGATGTTAATAAGACAGATTCAAATGAGAAAAAATCTGACTGGCTAAAGCTTTTGTTCTCTTTAAGTCCTTATTGTATGTTAAAAGCAAACCAAGATGGCACCATAATCTATGCAGATCAGATGTCTTTTTCTTTACCCGGGTTGCATGAGCTTAAAATAGGAGAAAAACTTCCTCCAAAATTCATGCGTTTTGCCCAAAAAGCAATTTCCAAAGAAGAAGTCTGGCATATAAGACACGAAGGACAAAAAAAAGATTATTTGCTTTTAGTCGAATCTCCAAAGCGTGAATTTATCCATATCTATGCATTTGAACCAGCTAGCCTTGAAGCAGGATTTTTTGGAGTTAAGGATTCCAGAATTGAGATAATAAGAAATTCACAATCTGAGAACTTCTCCCAAGACCTTTATGTTTTGGCGCCTGAAACATACTCTGAGCTTGAATTTGATAAATTTATTTTAGATATATATGAACCTATAAATGCAGCAAATGAAGCTGAAATCTCAAAAACAAGCTCTGAGTTTATGGAGGTAATGCAGGGTTTAAGTAGATTGAAACAATCTGGATTAAAGGATTACACGCTGCGGGAGAAGGAAGATACTTTAAAAATAGCACTTGAAGTGCAAAAAATCCTCTGGACGATAATTAACAATAGTCCCGCAGTAGTTTTTCTCTGGGAAAATGAGAAAAACTGGCCTGCAGACTTTGTTTCTGACAATGTTTCTCAGTTTGGATATACTGCTGAAGACTTTACATCCAAAAAAGTTCTTTATGGAAATATTATTCATAAAGATGATTTGAATAAGGTCAGAAAGGGCCTTGATCAATTGGTAAGAGCCGGACACAACGGTTTTAGATTAGAGTACAGGATATATACAAAAGATGGAACCATCCGCTGGGTTGATGAAAGGACATTCATTCAGAGGGATCATGAAGGAAAAGCTACTTATTTCCAGGGCCTGGTAATCGACATTACAGACAGAAAGCTTGCAGAAGAGGTTTTAGAGAAAGCTGAGTTGCAGAGAAAAAGAGACCTTAATCACAGAATTAAAAATAACCTTCAAATAGTCTCCTCTCTACTTGATCTTCAGGCCGAGAAATTCGAAGATAAAAAAGTTGTTGAAGCCTTCAGGGAAAGTGAAAGGCGTATAATATCCATGTCCCTTTTACATGAGGAACTTTATGAATCCGGAAAACTTGATTTTCTGGATTTTTCCTCCTATCTTGACAAATTAATAAAGGATCTGCTCAGGGTTTATCAGCCTGATAGTGATAAAGTTCATGTTAATTTTAAAATCAGCAGTGTCTGCTTGGGAGTTGATACTGCACTTCCCCTCGGAATGATAATAAATGAACTTTTCACAAATTCCCTAAAGTATGCTTTTCAAGAAAAACGCTCTGGAGAAATAAATATTGAACTTATTAGAGTAGAGCCTGAAGAAGAATACATAACAGGAACGAAAATTTATCCGCCTGTAGGGAAAACTGCTTCGAATAAAATTTCACAAAAACTTTTGCTGTCAGAATCTCAGCTATCTGAAACTCCTATTACTTCCATTCCAGAAGCAAAAGTCCTGAAGAATTTCGTTCTTATTTTTTCAGACAATGGAACCGGCCTACCGCAAAAAATCGATTTTAGAAATCCGGAAACTCTTGGTTTGCAGCTTATAAATACTCTTGTTGCTCAGCTTGGAGGTAAAATTGAATTAAAAAGAGGAAAGGGCACAAAATATACCATAGATTTTAAGACTGAGATTCAAGATTGCATCTAATTTCAGATCCCTTTTAGAGGTTCTTTTTATGCCGTCTTAATTAATAAAGACTCAATGAAGACTTCTGCCGGGAAATATTTCTGCTTATAAGCGGTTCTGAGTTTAGACATCCCATTTTAAATTTTTGGGTTTTTAAATACTCCTATCTTAAAATGTGTTTTTTAAAATGGTTCTTCTATAATCCTCTAACTTGAATTACCTTCTAACTTCAATTCATCCCATTTTTAATATTCCTGAACTCATCCCAAAACTCAAAATTGCTTCTCTTAATCCTGTATTCCAAATTATCAACTGTGATCCTGATAACAGAAACAATTTCTAGAAATTAAAGATTAATAGATAAAAATGGGTTTTTGTATAGCCTCCTATTTTAAATACCTCTGTTTAAGATTTCAGTTTTAATAAAGAATAAGAGAAAATATATTTTGTTTGAAGAAAGAAATACTATATAGAAAATATACAGCAAACAAAGTAGAATAAAGGTCACAGGAATCTCAGCATAACAGGATAGAAATCTAACAGGGTAGCAGTCTGAGATGAATAAGCTGGATATATGATAAAAGTGGAAATATTATGGGGGTAGTTAGTATAGAGGAGAGGTTTTTCAAAAAAATTCTGATTGCAACAGATGGTTCGGAAAACGCTGAAAGAGCAGCTTCATATGGAATTAATCTGGCAAAAGCAACAGGGGCCAAAGTACATGCTCTTTATGTTGTTTCTACGGAGCATGCAGTAACCACACGCACGGTTATGGGGTGGACAGATGCGTTTGAAGAGTATCTTGCAAATAAAGGAGGAGACGCAGTTTCTTATGTAAGAAAACTCGGAGAGGAAGCCGGAATTAAAGTTGAACCTTTTTTCCTGAAAGGCAGTCCTGCTCAGAAAATTCTTGAATATGCAGAAGAAAATCAGATTGACCTTATAGTAATGGGCACTCAGGGGCTTACAGGTGTAAAAAAGTTTTTAATAGGAAGTGTTGCAGACAAAGTACTCAGGCATTCAAAAATTCCTGTAATGATTGTAAGATAAGTGCAGGTCATATAACCTGCACATCTTTAATTTAAAAAATATTTTACTGCATAAAACACTTCAATGTAATTTTTAAATTCTACTTTTTAAATTCTACTTTTTAAATTCTATTTTAATCTAAATTTTAAATTCAATACCCTAAGCCAATTTAGTTATACCTATTTTTCAAATATTGAATTTTTAAATTTTTCTACTTTCAATTTTTTATTTTATTTAAATTTCTTTTTATTTTTTATTTTCAATTTTCATTTTCTATTTTTCGCAGAATAATATTCAGATCTTACAAGCCATATACCTCAAATGACATTCACGACATTTATCAGATATTTTGATACGTATACTTAGATGCTCATTATTTAAAATTAAGCGAAAAACCAAATTTAATCCGCAAAAATTCCTTCCCCTTTAAATACATCTTTTGCTTCCTCAAAACTCAGGTCTTCAGGAGGTACAATTATATCGGACTGGAGAATTTCTTCGGAAGGAACTGGTTCGCCTTTTCCTTTTATTTCCGTAATCAGCCTGGCAAGTTCTTTTCTAAATTCCTCGGCTTTTCCTTCTGTAACGAACTGGACAATCCGGTTATCTATTTGATTTAGTTCATCGCAGAGAGTTTCAGGAGCTCTGTACTGGCCCTCTCCCATAATTCTGATTATCATTTTCAGACCTCCTTTTTTTCTTCTAAGCCTATACCTTCCTGTGCTGTCTGTCCTGTTTCTGTTTTTGCAGGTCCTTTCCCAGCTTCGGCTTTAAGTTTGGCAAGTTCAGATTCAACATTTGTTTGTGCACTGATCTTTGCAAGTTCTCTATCAATTTCGTCTTTGCCACCTGAAAGGTCTTGAAGAGTGCCGACTTCCATAAGTTCGTCAATTGCCTGTGCTCTGGCCTTCATCTCTTCAGTCTTATTTTCTGCCCTTTCAACAGCAAGGCCTACATCTGCCATTTCCTCACTGATTCCTGTTACGGATTCGTTTATCTTAACCTGCGCTTCTGCTGCTGAATACTGGGCCTTTATGGACTCTTTTCTTGTCCTGAAAATCTCCACTTTGGTTGAAAGGCGCTTTTCTGACTCTACCAACTTTTCTTGCTGCTGGTCAAGTTCTGCAATTTCCCTATCGATTCCCTCGACCTGCTGCTGAAGGGCAGCTTTTCTTTCAAGTGCAAGTCTTGCCAGGTCTTCCCTATTAGCGGCAATTGAATCTCTTGCCTGTTTTTCAAGTTTGTCCGTATTTTGTACAAGTTTTGCTCTCTGAAGTTGGAGGCGTTTCTTTGAAGTTGCAACTTCTGCAACCCCTCTCTTGACGTTTTGAAGAAGCTCAAGCTGCCTTTCATAGGAATAATCAAGAGTTTCTCTTGGGTCTTCCACTTTGTTAAGCACCTTGTTCATTTTCGATTTAAAAACGGTTTCCATTCTTGAAAATAATCCCATGTATCTTTCCCCTCTGGTTTTTATAAATTATTGTTGATTAAAGAAGGTTTTCAAATTTAATATGATAATATTTAATTGAAATCTTAAAGCGTTTTTGTACTATTTAAGTTACATATACGTTGTATTTGTGTTAGTTGGAATTATATTTTACTCTCTTCTTTTCTTTTTATTCTGAGACATTATCTCATTTCGACCTTATTTTCGACTTTTTTCTATTATTTATCCCCTTATCTACTTTTATTTATTATTATCTCATTTTTGCCCTTTTTTCTAAATTTCAGTTAAATTTTATATCAATTATTTAGAATTCAGTTAAGAAACCCAGTTAATATTTTCATATCCTCCCTAAAAAACGTGTTATCCAAATAGTGCTCTATTATTGCACTTATTAATAGCTATTTTTAGGTTATTCATCTTTAAATTTCTAATATGCTTATTGTTAATTTCATTTCTTCATATTTTTGGGTTATATTTCTCTTTTTGAACTGTATTCATTTTCTTTTTTATTTGACTTGGGTTCATTTACCTCAGTTCTAACTCTACTTATATCCGGAGTTCCTCAAGTATTGGTCAATTTAATTTAATTCTTTAAGTTATAAATTATATATAAAATGAGATTATTCGCTCACATGCGAACGATTTATATATTCTAAATACAACTTATCTAAAGATATTATGGCAAAACCTGAGAGTAAAACAGAATTCTTTTATACAGAAAAAGGGCTGATAGCTGTAGGCAGTCCTGTCAAACTTCAGATTCTTGATTTGCTCAGGCAGGAACCCAGATCTTTTGATGAAATCGTAAAATCAACAGCTAAAGCCAAATCTACCATATCAGTCCATCTTAATAATCTCAGGACCTGCGAATTAGTAGAGGAAAACTTCGATCCTGAAGATAAACGTCGGAAAATCTATTCTTTAAATTCCTGTTATATGGGATGCTCTCAGAAACCTTTTCTCGAACATTACCAGAGCTTGCTGGAAAAAGTCGCATCAAACGGGAATAACAAGTTTTATTTTGCAAAAACTCTGTTCCATGCTCTCTATTTAGGTTTTGAGGCATACGGGATTGATAATGCCCCGGTTGTAAAGATGATAGGAACAGATATAGGCAAACATCTCTCTGCGGTTTTTGAATCCGAAACTTTTGAAGACCTGCTTCTGGAAATTGCAGGCTTTTTGGAATATCATGTAGACTGCAGGGTTTCCGTACTTTTAAAGGATAATTTTAGGCTTCAGATAGAAGACAACTTTAAAGCAAACTCGTTACCAGTCATAGGAAAAACGTTCTGTACCCTTAGAGAGGGAATTATTGAGGGAGTCCTCGGAGAGAAGCTCAAAAAAGAGTGTAAAGTCATTGAAATTGAATGTTACGGAACAGGACACAAACATTGCCTGTTTGAAATAACAATATAACTTGCTTTTCCTGATAAATCCATTTTTTAATAAATAGATTTTATAAGAAATCTTTTCTAGAATAGATTCGTTTTACAACAGGTTCATTTTAGAATAAAATCATTTTCTGACAATTTGGCTATTCTGTTAATAGTGCATTTTTTGATAAAATCTTTTTTATTAAAAATTAATTTTTAATAAATCCGTTTTTGAGAAGGTCATTTTCTAGTAAAATAGGAATTCTAATTCATAAATAGCCTTTTTTACGACATTAACCGGTTTTTACAATACAAATTTCTTTTATCAATAAACAACTTAACATTAGATTTTTTATTATATATTTTTTCCTTTTAAATACCAAATCCATTTTATAGCGAACTGTGTGATCAATTTTATTAGTTTGAACAAAACAATAACCTTCTAAACTTGTAATCTGAGTTTTCTTTAAAGTCAGATCAGTTAGAAAACTGGATTAGTTAGAAGACATAGCTAATTAAACTTGGAATATAATTGGAACCTTAAAAATAGGAACTCAAGTTAAAAAAACCCTGAAATTCTAAAATATCTAAAAACATAAAATATAAAATACCTGAAAAACCGAAGCATTTAAACCTGTAAAACCTAAAAACTCAAAATCTAAAAATTTAATGCTTTGTATTGTATTTCGCATATATCAAAGGTTTTCAGAATTATTTTTAGTCGATTTTTTAAGAATTTTGTTTTAACTTTAGGTTCCAGATCTATTTTTCCAGATCTATTTAGATTATTTATCAGCGTGCGTCTCCAATTACAACTCCTATTTCGGACTTTAGTCTGGGGCCTATAGCAGCAACTATACCCGGGCCATCGGTTTTTTCTCTGCATACAACCGCATGTTCAAGCAGCCCAAGCTTTTCAATTTCATAAATATCCCTACCGTGGCCTGTCTTTTTTATTGCGCTTTTGATTTCCGACCTTGTGGCTCCATTAATTATAACCCTGTCAGTCCCTGCTTTTTTCCAGCTCCACCAGAGGTCAAGCTGTTTTTTGGTGAAACGGCCATTCGTTTTTTTCTTTACCTCAAGAATTTCAATCTCAACAGGCAAATGAGGAATAAGGCCAAATCTGGAAGCAAGCTGTTTTGCTTTCCCATTCCCTAAAGCTTTTAACTCCTCACTTTCTATTTTTACAGGCACCCCGATATTTACAAGAAAAGAGTCTTCTGTAAAAGCCTGCAAAAAGCCTTTATAGATTTTCCCGATTTCAACTTTTTGAGCAGGCGATCCATACCTTGACAGCAGGAAATTTGCAGAAACCTCCTCGTCCTCACCTTCAAGAGAGAATTCAGCCCAATTCTCAGGCGTTATAGACACCTGGACATTTACTGCAAGCTCTTTCAATTCGTTCTCAACCAGGGATTTTAACAGCTCTGCCATTCTCTCCCGGTTTTTCCCATAAATATGCTGGAGGGTTACAACTTTTATCATGTTTTTCCTGCCGGTTTTACCTTATCATGCTTTGCAAGGGATTTTAGATTTCAGGTTTATTTTTCAGATAAGTTTCTAAGAGCTTTTCAGTTTCATCCAGGGCTGAACTAACCGATTCATCAATAGGACTTTCTGCTCTTTCAATCTGGTTCTGGAGTTTTTTAATATCTCTACTATAAGGCCCGAGTTTTCGGGAAATACTATCTTTATTGTCTCCTTGTTCAAGAGAATTTCTGTGAATGTTTTCTATTTTATCTTTAAGGCTTTTTATTTTCTCAAGAATTTCCGTGTTTACAGGATCAAGTTCGAAAGTGTGGTTTTCTTTCTCTCTTCTTTCTTCATCTTCTTCTAAATCTTCTTCCCTATCTTTTTCTTCAGATTCCCCTTTCTTGATGTTTTCAATATCACGCTCTTTTGCAATTATATCCCTGAACTCTTTAAGGGCAGCTTCTACCTCTGATCCGTATTCTGTAAGTTCGACGAACTTTATTCGTCCTTCGAATGTGAATCTTATGAGTCCGCACTGTTCCATCTTCGCGAGTATTCTTGTGGTATGGGCAAAGGTCGAATCTATCTCCTTTGAAATAACTGAAGCATAGGTTTTACCCATTGAGCCTATAAATAGCAGTGCAAGGGTGGGTTTTTCTTGCAAAAACAACTTTTCTGCATTTTCATCGGACATAATATCACATTATATTTTTTAGCAGATTCCTTTCCGCATTTAGGCTAAGGTTATCTATGATTCTTTACTCTACTATACTGGTTTATATATTAGTAAAAGAATATAAGCTTTAATAATCTTTTAGACTTTTTTTAGCCTGAAAGTTGTTTTATTATTTTTTTAATTTCGAAAATAGGGGCATTAGTCCTGAATGAAGTTCCACTGAAATGTGTTCTTGAGGCTTCAAATCCATAAGCTTTGAGCGCTTCAATTAAAGTTTCTATTCCGGTTGCGGAAGCTCCGAGTTCTTTACAGATTACATGCTGGTCATAAAACATTGGAATATTAAGTTCATCCCTGCAAAAGCTGATTATTTTCTTTGCTTTATCTTTTGTATTTAAGGGATGCACATCGAGTTCTGAAATAACTTCATTGCAAAAAGCATGCTCTTTAAAAGGTCCAAGCCAGACAGGGCCTGCAATCTGCGTGAGTTTCCCACATATAGGGCATTCCTTCTCAATATGTACCGCAATCCCATAAACTGGTCCCCGGAATCCGCAATTCTTACAATGTATGCTGAATCCAATTGATTTTAGAGTTTTGTCAGCCTGTTTTGCTCCGGGAAGAATTTCAAGATACGTGCGGACGTAATGCCGTGTCACATGTGAAAGCAAGGGAAGCATCCCTTTCTCATGCTTTGCAAGTTCCCTTGCACATGCCCCCAGAAGGACTCTAAGCCCCATTTCACTATGGTATTCCGTATTTAGAGGTACGGCAGCATATTTTCTGATCCCGGAATTCAGGTGTGCTCCACATAAAGGGGCAGTGTCTGTTGCCGTAACTGAAAGCATACTCAGAGCGGAGGACGCGGCTGCATCCAGGAAAGGAGACGGAGTGCCAAACGGGTCCACATCCACTATATGGTATTTCTTTTCGTGGAGTAACACATTTGCATTCTTATGAGCAGCGACGGTTTTTTCCTCAAGGCCGTTGATTTTGATATTTTCTTTTATCATTTCAAACGCGCCTGGACTCCAGTCATTCACGGTTGCATGAATTCCTACTTCACCTGCAATCCGAAGCCCTCTTATTCCTGACGCGGAAAAGGCATCCACATAGCGAACTTCTTCCCTGAGCATCTCTTTTTTTATGAGAAGTCTTTTCACAAAGGCAGCGGTAGCTGCGACATTGATATCACGGTTTAGCTCCATCTCCGGATTATAAAATACCGGAGCAGCCGAGGGAGGGAAGGTTGCGTCCGCAGGTGGCACCGGAACCGAAACCTTTGTTGTACCTTCGACTATAATTCTACAAATCATTTGAACTGCTATTACTTTGGGATCTTATTTTACAGTGATGGTCATTTCCATTCTTGGATATCCTTCCACATAGAAATTATATGTTCCTGGCTGGCTGAATGTATACAAAAAGGTGCGCCCATATGGAATCCTCTGGCCTTCAAAAAGTCCTTCCTTACTAACCAGGTAAAGTACAGTTGATTCCTGATAATTTCTCCAAACAACGGTATCCCCTGTGTTTATTTCAAGGCTTGGAGGAATTAAATCATAATCTTTAAGTCTCACCAGATAAGGATTCGGGGAAATCTCCTGAGATTGCCCACTGTTGGCGCCCTGCTCATTTAAACTTTCAGTTAAACCCTGAACAGGCTCATTTTGCATGCCAGGACTTGCTGTTTCTGTTGGGGTTCCTGTTTGTCCTGTCGTTTCAGTCTCTATCTGACCTGCTGTTTCAGTTTCCAGAGGAGTTTCAATCATTCCTTCAGTTGGCATTATTCCCGGTGTAATTGCTCCTGCAGGAGTACTTGCTCCCTGCGGCGTACTCATTACCTCAGATCGCTGATTTCCTCCGGAGCCTCCCCCACCTCCTCCTGCATCAGATTCTTCCTCCTGTTCCTGATTACCTGAGTCCAGACAGCCCGCCATTATAACTGGCAGAATTATCAGGAGAAGAATTATTTTTTTAATCCCCACTTCTGCACCTCCATAATATGTTTATTATTATTAGCAATTAAATATAATCGTCTATAAATAATAATATTTCATACAACAAATTTTTTGGCATATAATAAGGTCAAATACAAGTTCAGTGAATTTTTTAAATCAGATCTAAGAACCAGATTAAAACGCCTTTTTTATGATAAAAAAGCTTTTCAAAAAGAGCCGAAATGAAAAAAGTAAAAAAATCGTAACTAAGCTAACTAAAAAATAAAAACTAAAATAATAAGGCCAGAATGAAAATCGTAAAGATACAATATAATGAAAAATAACAATTAAAAAAGTCATAAATAAAAGAATACTTTAATAAATAAAATAAAAATCAACAAAATAATAATAAAATAATAGATGTAAACACAGGCAGAAAAGTACAATAGAATAATTAATAACAAAAGTAACAATAAAAATAATTAATAACAAAATATTATAATAAAATACAGATTTATGAAAAAATCAAATAAGGCTTCTAAAAAGCCTTATTTTCAATAAATTCTCTTTAAATACTTTTAAGCTTCAACAACAGTAACCGTAACATTCATTTTGGGCTGCCCCAGAACTGTAAATGTATATTCCCCAGGTTCGTTAAATGTATATGCAAAAGGCCGCCTGTATACAAGGTTTGTGTTTTCGAAAAGTCCCTGTTCACTGACAAGCGTAAAAGCTCTCTTAGGGCTTTCTTGCAGGTTAATCCAGGAAACAGTCTCCCCTTCATTAATTTCAAGAGCCGTAGGGCTTGCTCTATAATTATTTAGCCTTATAAGGTAGGCAGGTCCACCTGTCCCGGCTGCTGGGGTCTCAGAGACATTAGTTTCATTCGTGTCGGTTTCATTTACTACAGGAGTTATTTCGACTTCTGGCTCTGTTTCAACAGGAGTTACTGCTGGAGCAGGAGTTTCTTCAGGTGTCATGATTTCTTCAGGAGTGACAGTTTCTTCAGGTTCAGGCTGATTACTCTCCTGGCACCCTGAAATTAAAATCATGCCTAACAGAAGAAGCAAAACAATAAGCTTTGATTTCATTTTATTACCTGCGCTTATGATCTAATTTTTATAAAATTAACGTTTTGCCAATCTCATTTAATTAAAAATTAACTGGATAATAAATTAACTAGACCCAGATAATTTAATTAATCTAATTTATTTAATTAAATCTAATTTTGACTTAATTTAATTCAACTAAGCCTAATTTAACTTAACTTACTTAATTTAACTTAATTTACTTGATCTAACTTGATTAACTGATCTAATTAATCTATTCTAAGATCCGTATGCATATTACTTTAATTCTATACCCTGTATATCAAAAGAATTATTTCATATGTATTTTTGTGGTCTATTTGCTTTAGATACCTTTTATACAGTCCATTTTACTCTTCTGATTTTTTGAGCAATTGCCTCTATAAGAATTTTTAAAAAATTTCCTTTTTCTTTTTAGAATGTGGTCTACATATTAATATACTTTTCATTCTTACTAGTTATACTTCTTGACCTTTTATTTTTAGTATTGAAGTTTATTTTAAAAACGGCTCCATAAAAGGACAGCAATTGCTCCTATAATTGCAATTATTCCGAATATGTTTTTAGTAACGGAAAAGAGGGAAGTTGAACCTGAAATCTTTGATAGCAGAATTTTATTAAGCGTACTGACAAGACTTGCAAGTAAAGCGGTATTTGCAGCTGTTTCATAGGAAATATTTCCAC
>JBNAKO010000219.1:0-1299 GCA_049706495.1 Methanosarcina sp.
TAACATTGCAATTGGTTAGAAAACTCGATAGAGATTGAAAGTAGCCTGCTGCTGTTATTTCGGTTGTCATCGTTTTTATTGCAATTGGTTAGAAAACTCGATAGAGATTGAAAGTTTGCATCCCCGCGAACTTTCTGGAGTTCACGCCATAAAATTGCAATTGGTTAGAAAATTCGATAGAGATTAAAATCAATATCTTTTCCAAATAAATTTGTATAAATAAGCGTTTCCAATTCTTTTATAGACCACTGAAAAAAGAAAAAAACTACTTTATAATGAGAATGAGAAATTTTAAGCCCTATTATAACATATTATAATACATGTCTACAATAGCTATTGATCCAGACGTTAAAGAAATGCTCACGGAGCTAAAGCTCACCCCTGAAGAATCTTTCAACTCTGTTGTAAAAAGACTTGCGCTTCATATGAAAAAAGAAAAATATAAACCAATGTTTCCAAAAACAGGAAATGTGCAAACCCCTTCTCATATCAAGGATTTTGATGCATGGTTAGATCGAAAACTTGTAGAAGACAAAGAAATTTTAGACGCGCTCGGAAGAAAGTGATATATTTGATTAGTTTAATTGATGTTTTAAAAATTCACAAACGGGTGACGAATACGATAGAGAAGAAAACCCAGATGATTATACTTCTGCAGCGAGTTTTCTGGGTACGCTAGAATTGATGTTCGAATATATGCTAAAAGAAACCAATACAGTATTTCAAAATGCGGCTATAGTAGTGTATACAATTGCGGGTAGACATCCTTTTTTCAATGGGAACAAAAGGACCGGGTTTGAAGCAATGAACTATGTACTTGAAGATGCCGGATATAAAATTACAGCCCCTGCAGGGGAAGTAATTAATTTCATAGTTTCAGTCGCAGCTACCGAAAAAGAAATTAGTCTTTCTGAAATCGAACAGTGGATTTCCAAAAATACTTCCAAAAGTTAAAAAGAAAAAATTAATTGCCCATTGGGGAAAAGATAACAATTTTCTCATTTTAAAGAATCTTTTACAGAATTACAGAGGTTATTATTACTTCATCTTTCTCTGGCAGACTATTATTACGCATCGTGATCTTTTCCTTTTTCTGCTTCAACTTCGAGGTGAAGCTCAATTGCCTCTTTTATATTTTCATTTAGTTCTTCAAGTGTATCTCCCTGAGTATGACATCCTGGAAGCTCAGGAACCGATGCAATATATGTGCCGTCTTCATCCTGTTCAATTATTACCGTAAACTCTCGCATACATTAAAATCTCCTTTCCTAATATTTAATGGTAAGAGATCGGAAGAGC
>JBNAKO010000220.1:0-2701 GCA_049706495.1 Methanosarcina sp.
CGCCAGTTAAAGGCATTAAACATCAGGGAGATTACCACCAGTGTGAAAATTATGGTCTGGATTTTCGGAAGTGGAATTCCTTCTTCAAGGGCCCAGGAAAGGACTCCAATAGATTGAATCGCAACAATTAAAGCGAGCCCAAGACTTAATATTAGCATCCTTTTGGAAACCAACCCTTCTTTTTTGCTTCTTGGCTTTTGCTGCATTATCCCTCTATCAGGCGCTTCCAGAGAAAGAGCCATTGGAGGCAGGCCGTCTGTAATCAGGTTAATCCAGAGAATCTGGACTGCAATAACCGGTAAAATCTGCCAGTTAAGCACCCCGACAAGAACAATTAAAACCACTCCTATATGAGCGGTAAGCCCGTAAGCAATAAAGTTCTTGATGTTCTTCAGGATGTTTCTCCCTTCTTCGACTGCAGAGACGATAGAGGCAAAATTATCATCTGTCAGGATCATACTGGAGGCTTCTTTACTTACATCGGTTCCAGTAATCCCCATAGCGATTCCCATATCTGCAGCTTTAAGGGCAGGGGCATCATTTACTCCGTCTCCGGTCATTGCTACAATATAGCCTCTTTTCTTAAGAGCCTCTACAACTTTCAATTTATGTTCAGGATATACCCTTGCATACACAGAAACCTTTTCTACAATCTGCTCGAACTCCTTGTCAGGTATAGCATCAAGTTCAACGCCTGTAAGTACAAGGTCGCCTTCCCGGAAAATTCCAAGCTCCCTTGCGATTGCAAAAGCGGTTGTTTTGTGGTCGCCTGTAATCATTACAGTCCTGATTCCTGCATTCGTACATGTGGCGATTGCAACTCTCACTTCCTCTCTTGGAGGGTCGCGCATACCCATAAGCCCTGCAAAAACCATTTCCTTTTCTGAATCCTCAGGCAAAGTTCCATCTGAAATTTTCCTGTAAGCAAATCCCATAACTCGAAGGGTCTCGTTTGCCAGCTCATTTACAGTGTCCAGTATTTCCTGTTTTATTTCAGGAGTCAGTTCCTGTTCCTGTCCATTCAGGAAAATCCTGGAACATGAAGTAATAATAATTTCCGGGGCTCCTTTAGAATGAGCATACACTCCATCTTCAAAAGTGTTAAGTGTAGTCATCATTTTTCTTTCGGAAGAAAAGGGAACTTCTCCGATCCGGGTATGTTTTTCCTCAAGAGCTTTTTTCCAGATTCCTTCCTTAGCTGCTACAACTACAAGAGCCCCTTCAGTCGGGTCCCCTGTTATATCCCATTTTTCTTCTTCCTTTACTAAACTGGCATCGTTACAGAGGGTTCCTACAACAAGTAACTTATGAAGATGTGTATCTTCACAGCCAGGCTCTTTAATTTTACAGACAGGTACATCTCCCCTGAAAAAGTCCCCTATAGGTTCGTATCCCCTGCCTGTAACATTCAGCATTGCCCCATTTACGTAGACTTTTTCGACAGTCATCTTATTCTGAGTAAGTGTCCCTGTCTTGTCAGTACATATAATGTTAGTAGACCCCAGGGTTTCTACTGATGGCAATTTTCGGATCAGGGCATGCCTTTTCACCATTCTGCGGACCCCAAGGGCAAGCCCGACCGTTACAACTGCAGGTAGAGCTTCAGGGATTGCAGCTACCGCGAGCGCAACTCCCCAGAGGAACATTTCAAAAGGATCAAAACCCTCATAAATCCCTATAACTGCTACAAAAGCCACAACTATAAGGGTAGCAGCTCCAAGCCAGCGTCCAAACTGGTCAAGTTTTTCCTGCAAAGGAGTTCTTTCCCTTTCTATTTCCCCAAGGAGTCCGGCCAATTTCCCAAAAGCAGTATTCATGCCTGTAGCCGTAATTACTGCTTTTCCTCTTCCGTAAGCAACCGAGGTGCCTGTATAAGCCATATTTTTCCTGTCAGGCTGCGGGGTTTCGGGGGGGAAAATCCCTGTACTTTTTTCCACTGGAACGGACTCTCCAGTTAGAGAAGATTCATCAACTTTCAGGGATGAGGCTTCAAGCAGCCTGGAATCTGCAGGGACCCGGTCTCCTGCTTGCAAAAGGAGAATATCTCCAGGCACAAGCTCAGCAGAGGGAATTTTCACTTCTTTCCCATCCCTTAAAACCAGAGCTTCCGGGCTTGTTAAAGACTTTAAAAGCTTTATTGATTCTTCAGCACG
Organism: Methanosarcina sp.; assembly: GCA_049706495.1. Lineage (GTDB taxonomy): Archaea > Halobacteriota > Methanosarcinia > Methanosarcinales > Methanosarcinaceae > Methanosarcina. Next base: position 2,154 of record JBNAKO010000220.1, read on the forward strand.
GTATTCCTGGACAAATCCAAGGACACCTGCAAGAATCACAGTAAACAGAATAACAAGCGCATCAACAACCTCTCCAAGAAAAGCGGAAACTATTGCTGCAACTATTAAAATAAGGATCAAAAAACTCTTGAATTGGGAGAGGAAAAGTTTCACTACAGAGGTTTTTTCTTCCTCTTTGAGTTCATTCCTTCCATATTTTTCAAGTCTAGTGTCCGCTTCTCCCGAACTTAACCCTGTTTCCGGGGTGTTCAGGGCTTTTAGAACCGCATCTGCGGCTTCATCATAATACATCCAGTGTTTATCTCCAGCTAAATCAATGCAAGCGTTTTTGCTTAAAAAAACCTGCAATTCGTAAGTTTTAATTATTATATTAAAGACCGTATTAGTTCACTAATAGGATATAGAATTTGGGATCAAATGCCCAAAATGACCCTCTAGTCTTCAGAAGAAATTTCAGATATACTTAAAGTTTCTTTTCAAATAAGTGAACTACCTCTCCCTAAAACCTTCGTAAACTCAGGTTTTTGAGGGAGAAGTTTCTTGCTTCA
>JBNAKO010000221.1:0-6926 GCA_049706495.1 Methanosarcina sp.
GGAGGCAGGGAAAACCTGAAAAAAGGGTTGAGAAACGTGATTAACAGGTATAACCCTAAAGTAATCGGAGTTGCTACTACCTGTCTTGCCGAAACAATAGGGGACGATGTACCTGCAATTATCAGAGAATTTAAAGAAGAGGAAGGAATTGGAAATAACCTCGAAAAAGACCTTATAATTATCCCGGTTTCTACTCCCAGCTATGGGGAAAGCCATGTAAGTGGATACATAAAGGCTCTGAATGCTATTATCAGGACATTTGCTGAAAATGAGAAAGAGGGAGAAGAGAAAAATAAAGAGGAAAATAAAGAGGAAAATAAAGAAAAAAGCGAAGAAGAGATTGTAAAAATTCCAGAAGGAAAACTAAATAAAAAGCCAGATGACGAGTCAAGTAAAAAACCAAATGGAAATTTAAGCCTGAGTGGAAATCTAAAGAGGAAACTCAACCTTATTCCTGTTGAAAGCCTTTCACCTGCAGACACAAGGGAATTAAAAGAAATTCTTAAGGTTACTGCTGACGATTACATTTTTCTGCCTGATATCTCCGAGACCTTTGACGCCCCTCTTAGTGACAAACTTCCTAAAATAGCTCCAGGGGGTACTCCACTCTCCGATATAAAAGATATGAAAAACAGCCTGGCAAGTCTTGGCCTGGGTACAGTAAGTAAAAATCTGGCAGTGGAATACCTGGAAAATTCACACTGCGTGCAAGGGCATAATATTCCAATTCCCATAGGACTTTCAAATACGGACAGTTTTTTTACCGAACTGGGGAAGATTCTTAGCTGCCCAATTCCTGAAAAATATCAGAAAGAAAGGGGCAGGCTTCTTGATGCTATGGTAGACGTACATAAGTATCTTTATGGTGTGAAAGCAGCAATTTATGGAGATCCTGATCAGGTACTTAGCCTGACAACTTTCCTGCTTGAGCTTGGAATGGATCCGGTGCTCGTAGCTACAGGAAGTAAAAGTCCGAATTTTAGAATAAAAGTCAGAGAAAGCTTCAAAGAATTAAGGCCTGAACTGAAACCCACGATCCTGGACGGAATTGACTTTGACAGCTTAAATGATGCAGTCAAAGAATGCAGGCCTGAAATTTTGATAGGGAACTCAAATGGGAGATACATTGGTAAAGCTCTGGATATTCCTCTTGTCAGGGTTGGCCTTCCAATTCATGACAGGGTAGGAGCACAGCGCATCCTTACAGTTGGGTACAGGGGAGCCCTGGAACTCCTGGACAGAATTACAAATGCTATCCTTGAAGCAACTGATACTTTCGTTGCACCGGTCGAGGCTGAATCGGCATATAGTAAAGGAACTAAAGAAGAATGTATAGAGGGTGCGCAATGAATGGGAGTGAAGCAAAAAAACTGATACTTCCAATCCTTGCAGCAGTTCTCTGCCTTGTTATAGTCGCCTTCCTAGCAGCTTCTCCCGGAACGGAAGAACAGCCGACAACAATCACTGTTTCGGCTGCTGCAAGCCTGACCGAAGCATTTACGGATATTGCAAAAGAATTTGAAGCGGTCCATCCTGGCACAACAGTTGAACTGAATCTGGCAGGTTCGGGTACTCTTCGGACACAGATCGAATCAGGGGCACCGGTTGATGTGTTCGCGTCTGCTTCCGAGAGCGACATGGATCTCCTCTCTGAGAAAAACCTGATTGGAAATAATTCAAGAAAAGATTTTGCAGCAAACACCCTAGTAATGGTGGTGCCTGAGAAAAACGACTTCGAAAGGCCAAAGACCTTAGAAGACCTGACTGCAGCCAGCGTAGAAAAAATTGCAATTGGAAACCCTGGAACCGCACCTGTAGGAAAGTATACAAAACAGGCATTTGAAACAGCCGGACTCTGGGATGAAATTGAAAGTAAAGTTATCCTTGCAGAAAACGTGAAACAGGTACTCACTTATGTGGAAACTGGAGAAGTGGACGCAGGTTTTGTATATATGACAGACGCTAAAAGTGGGCAGAAAAACAAGTATGAAATAGCACTTACCGTCCCTGTTAGCGAACCGATTTCCTATCCCATAGCAGTAGTAAGCGCATCTCAGAACAAGGAAGGAGCTCAGGAATTCGTTGATCTCGTAACTGGAACCATAGGACAGGAAATCCTGGCAAAATATGACTTTAAAGCTCCATAAAATACAGAGATCAAAAAATCAGAATCAAAACTGAAAAACTCTGGAAAAGATAAAAATAAAGATTTTAACCAGAACAGAACCTAAAACTTGGGAAGAGATTTGATGGAAACGTTTCAATCGGTCATGAGCCCTCTTATGCTCACTCTTAAGATTGCCTCTATTTCAACTGTCTTTGTAACGGTGCTTGGCATTCTGATTGCCTACGTACTGGCAAAAAAAGAGTTTACTGGAAAATGGCTGGCTGACGTGCTTGTGACCCTTCCCCTTGTTCTTCCCCCGACCGTAACTGGATATATCCTGGTTTTCTTGCTAGGGAAAAATGGGCTTTTTGGGGGGGTCTTTACCAGAATCACCGGAAGTGGAATACTTTTTACTTGGCAGGCTGCAGCAATTGCAGCTTTTGTTGTGTCTTTACCTATCATGGTAAAAACCGCTGCTTCAGCTATTGGGGCAGTAGATAGAAGTGTCGAGGAAGCGGCCTGTATACTTGGGAGAAATGAATTAGAAACTGCACTCTTCATAACCCTTCCTCTTGCAAAGAAAGGCATTATTGCAGGTTGTGTTCTGAGCTTTGCAAGAGCTATTGGAGAGTTTGGAGCAACCCTTATGGTTGCAGGAAATATTCAGGGAAAAACCAGCACTATGCCGCTTTCCATTTACGGAGCATATCAGGCAGGAAATAACGAATTCGCAAATTTACTTGTAATTATCCTCATTGTGATGTCCATTGTAATTATTGCAACTACCAATAAACTGGGGAGTTAACAGGAAAAAATACACAATAAATAGTATGCAAAGAGAGCGAAAGGGGAGAGAAAAGAAGAGCAGAAGGAGAGTTAGAGGGAATAAAATCTGTAAATAGAAAAATAGTGAAAAAAGTATAGGGTAAGATAAATAAGGTAAAATAAAAAAGGTGAAATAAAAATGCCTGTGGAAGTCAACATTGAAAAGAAGTTTTATGGAAGGAAATCCATAAAAAATAAAAGGGGAACCCCCAGCTTTTCAATGCACTGTAATTTTGATGCCTGTTCCGATTTTATAGTCCTCTTCGGATGTTCAGGTTCGGGGAAAACAACTGCACTTCGCTGTATTGCAGGACTTGAGACCCCGGATGCAGGCAAAATAAAAATAAATGACACCCTGTACTTTGACAGTAAGAAAAAAGTAAATCTCCCGCCGCAAAAGCGGAAAATAGGATATATGTTTCAGGAAAATGCTCTTTTTCCACATATGAATGTAAAACAAAATATCGAATTCGGGCTTAAAGGTATGTCCTCAATGGAAAAAGCGGATAGAATAAATGAGGTTCTGGAGCTTGTTGGGATTGAGGAACTGAAATTTGCCTATCCTGACGAACTCTCAGGCGGCCAGAAACAAAAAGTGGCAATTGCAAGAGCTCTTGCTCCGAACCCTGAAATTCTGCTTCTTGACGAACCTTTTTCTTCCCTGGACACTGTAGTCCGCATCAAGCTTAAGAAAGAACTTCAGGCTATCCAGAAAAAACTCGGAATTCCTGTAATTTTCATAACCCATGACCCTGTAGAAGCCTTTACCATGGCAGATAAGATGATAATTTTTGACAATGGAGAAATACAGCAGGCTGGCTCTCCGGATGAGATTTTCTATCACCCAAAAACTCAATATGTGGCAGGACTGGTTGGGTTTTCCAATCTTTTTGACGATGCTGTCATAGAAGGGCACGGGCAGGGAGATGATTGCACTTTCCTGTGGTCCTTGGGTACGGAAATTACAGCCCCTTATATCAGGCGTATGGCAGGCGAGAAAGTCAGTTGGGGTATAAGACCTGAAAATGTAGAGCTTGTAAGTTATGAAAATATCAACATAGCTCAGAAAGATCTCGCTCAAAAACAGGATCATAAGAACCTCCTTGAAGGAGTTGTAAAAAACATTATAAACAAAGGCACCAGCCGGATCATGTTATTTAAATTAAAAGAAAGCGAAGCCTTCCTGAATGTTGAGGTTACAAACCACATCTTTGATTCGCTAAGAATAGAGGCTGGAGACGAATATCTGGTAAAAATCAGGCCTTCAGACATGGTTGTTTTCTAACCCGAGTCCCGTCTCGGGAGGACGGTGTCCTTTTCGTTCGCTTTGCTCACTCAAGAGGACTTAGTGTTTCGCTCACTTTGTTCGCTCAAGCAGACTAATATTTTTAAATTTATGACCCTTCTCACTCGCTACGCTCGCTCAAGCAGACTAATCCCATCTGATCAGTACTATTGACTCTTCTGGTTGCCTTGTGGTAATTGTTCTTCTATTGTTGCTGGAGGCAAAATCGACAATAGGGAGTGAAATTACAAAAAGAATTTTTAAGAGCTCATTGTTGGATGTTGGTTTATTCTCATGCGCTATATGGATTATCAGAGGCATTATGGATACATCTAAATTTCTCTAAAAATACTCTCACGTTGCCTCTAAAACATTTGGTTTTCCAGGCATTAAAACCACTCTACTCGTGTATCGAGCCTTCAAGATTTTTTGACAGGGGATCTAAGAAGCGGCTATAGGATAATTGTGGTAAACCCAGGCCTTAACCTGTTATTTTTAGTGGAGCTTTGTTTCCGAAATTATGGTTTCTAGATCTTCGCCTTTTCAGAACCCTATCTACAAAAATTCAGCAGTCTATGGGTAAAAACTATTCTTTTTGTGCCAAAAAAATAGTTAGGGATCTGTTATTCGAATTTCCATTAATTGAAGGTTATGTAATTTTCTATTAAATGCATGTTGTTATTCCAGCAACCTTCCCAAATATCCGGTTTTAAACTTACTCTTGAGGATAATTTGAAGAAGTAAGGGTCGAACAAGCATCACTAGAAAAAAATATCAGTAGGTATATTTAAGAGCTTACTATGAGTTTCTCAGTCTTTTTTTATGTTATATCATGGGGGTTATCGAAGGGATATTTTTCACGTTTTTACATCTATTTGGTTTTATACTATTGGTTTTTCGCATTTTTTATATTTTTCTATTTCAGATTTTTTGAAACAATAATTAAGTAAAAATATGGCTATTAATGTTTGACCGTCAGATGATGCAGATTTTATTTTAGAATACTACTTTTTGTTTACTCAGTTTCTAGCAAATTACATGATTTATTTTGAAATTAACTATTTTTAAGAAAAAGTATGATTAATTAGAAGGTAATTGAGGCTTAGAAATTACTCCTAATTTTAATCCCTACAACATAGGACTCTATCTTCGTCTATGCGAAATGCGGGCTTCAATATACTTCTAATTTTACTAAACAAGCGGAAAGTTTTTACAACTTTTACTATTTTTACCGAAGAGGATAAATATATAAATAACGAGAAATAGTTATGAAGGGGAATTGGAACTGGGAAACGGAACTGTAAAAACTGCAATAGCGAATGTCCTAAAAAGGCTGGATGTCGCATATGTGGATGATACCACATACAAACGGCTTATTAATATTGGCCTGCAGTATGACTATATCGAAACTGAGCTTTTAGAACAGATGCTTAAAACCGAACTTTTTCTATTTCTTGGGAAATGCTATTCTGAGAACTTTTGAAGTTGAGCATAATTTCATTTTTTTATTTTAGTCTCTGAAGTAACTATTTACTAAAAAATAGCAGGTTTTAACGATGGATTTTTCAATAGTTGAGTTGACGGAATGAAGAAAACATCCTGATTTTAATACTATATCGTATGTAGTTGTGTAAAAAGTGAAACCTAAAAAGGAAGGGAATTATTCTTTATCTGTTAATTTAAGAATCTCTTTGATTATCTGTTTTTTTAATACGCTGTTTCTCACTTTTTGTATTCTCTTCCTCTTCCATTTCTTTCCTGAATTCTATATAATCCCTCTCGACTTCTTCTATCTTGTTTTCCATTTGTGACCTCCATCCAATATTAGCAGGCCACACTCTATTTATATATTTGTGAATAATTTAATATTTATATTGAGTTGTTTAAATTTTCCCTCTAAGAATTCCCCACTCTATAAGTCTCTTTTCTATTTCCCTCATTTCATAATCAGTAAAAGAAAGGCTCTGGTAATGCCGTAAAGATGTGATGGGATCATGTCCCTGGCGACTGTATATCTCAATTTCCGGTATCCCTGCCTTTAGCATCCATGACTCTATTGTCTTCCTGGGAGTCTTAGGAGAAACCTTTGGACTTATGCCAGCTCTCTCCGACCACCTGCTAAGGTTATCCCACCAACTTGTACGATCTGGCGGTCTCCAACCCTCTGAAAACGCCTTGAATAGATAGGGAAAAGTCGAAGGTAATTTGTCAATAGTCCTTTTTGGTGCTTTTTGTTTTACTTTCTTTTGTGCTTCCTTCGGGAGTATAATTTGATTTCGATCTTGAAAATACCAAAGCTGGTTCTTGTGTAGCCTCTGTAATTCGATGTATCTCAAACCTGTAATTGTGTTAACTTCAAAGATGGGCTTAAATCTTGCAGGTATCACTTTAATAAATCGATCATACTCTTCTACGGTTAATACTTTTGTGCCGTCTGCTGTCACTAATCCATTTTCCATTAAATTACTCCAAAAAAGTAAAATACCAACGTTCTATAAGTATGTTGGTATTCCTGGAGTTTTCCCGCTCTAACAAAAACCTATTTTTATTTACTGGTAACGTTTTCAATCCCGCAATAAAGACAGATACCAACATTTGTCCTAGAACACTGGTATTTGTCTTTATTGCAAATTTATAGGTAAAATGTTGCTGATTGCAGCATGTGTAACTTACAATTCTCATGGGACTTGTGTCTAGAAAATTTAGTTC
>JBNAKO010000222.1:0-13481 GCA_049706495.1 Methanosarcina sp.
GTTGATATTTCATCTTTGAATATACATTATTCACTTGTGCCTGCTTTCTAAGCTTATCTGCATAAAAAAAATTGAGCGTGCATAAAGCAAAAAATGAAAACGAAATGCGAATCTGTGAATTCTCGGGGAAATATCAACCGATTATTAGTGGACTACCTATTTCTTTGATGAACATTTTTTCCTGTAAAACTCACCTAACCAAAACTTTATATGTTTTTTCTTAAGAATCTTTTTGTGTCTTTTTCAAGCTCTCAAATTCCCCTTAAAACCAGACACTCTATAAAAGATCAGCTTTACTGGAATTTTTTAAATTTTATTCCTTTCTTAATTGGTTCAGCAGCAGTTGCCAGAGTTTCAAACTCGTGGTTATTTACTTATGTTTGTATATATTTTTTCTTTTTAATTACTCAGCTTCGTTTTTCCTGCACTCACTGTTTGCATTATATCCTAAGTAATGGCTGCATAAAATGTATAATGCTTCCAGGGATACCTAAAATTTTTAAAAGTAGACCAGGTCCACGTAACCTTTTTGAAAAAATAATGGCAGGTTTCGGATTTTTAATTGTATTTCTCTTTCCGGTTTACTGGCTTATTAGAGATCCCCTGTTAGCGGCAACCTATATAGTCTCCTGGTTGATTTTCTTTTTAACAGCCAGGAGATATGAATGCGTAAGGTGCATTTACTTTGAATGCCCGCTGAATGCGGCGGGTATGGAAATAAAAAATAATTTTAAGAAAATGCACCTTAAAGGAAATCCGAAATACTTAGAAGATCTTAAAAAGAGTTCAAAAGAAAATTTTGCTCAAAATTTCGAAACGGTTACGTTTTCAAAAAGCTGCTTTTTATCTGAAGAAACGTCTCAAATATCATGTTCAGAGGTCAGAGAACTCATTTTTGAAAATAATGTACCTCTTCAAATAAATTGTCTTAAAACAAAACATGAATTCAAAGATTTTCTTTACTGGAGTTTTGTAACTTTGGTTCTTCTATCTTCTGCAGGAATTGCCATTGGAATTTATTCAACAAATTGGCTCCTTGCGTATATTCTTCTAGCTTTCTTTCATTTCTATGTGCTTGAGCAGCGTTTTTTCTGCACACATTGCCCATATTATTCTGGAGACGGAAAAAAGGTGAGTTGTATGATGAACTGGGGTTGGCCAAAATATTTCAGGCCCAGGCCATATCCTCCAGGCAAATTTGATCTTGTTATAACAAGCCTGGGATTCATAATTGTAATTTTCTTTCCTCTTCCCTGGCTTTTCAAAGAAATTTTTCTGTTAGGAGCTTACCTTGTATCCATGTTAATTTTCTTGTTGACAATCTGGAAATATGAATGTTCACAGTGCATTTATTTCGGATGCCCTTTTAATAGAGTGCCTGCCGACTTAAGGAAAGGATTTACAGAAGCAAAGAAGACTAAATGAATCTTGAGAAAATAACTTCTTTGATAAAAAACAATAGAGATTAACTTGCTTAAATAGATCAAAAAAGAAATCAGGTCATTTTGATTTAAAATATTTAATAGTAATTTATTTTTGCGAGATTTCTTCGAATACTACGTTTATATTTCACTGCAGGATAACCAAACACAATAGCCAGGCCGGGCTGGTTCCGCGCATTAATCCCGTATTTTTCTTTTACTTTTTTGCCTCCGCTTTTTAGCATTGGACCAATTGTTCCTATCATGCAGCTTCCAAGATCCAGGGTCTCTGCTACAAGCATTGCATAGGTAGCTGTAATAAAAGGATCTGCACGATCAGAATACGCAGAAACATGAAAATACATTGCAAGAGGAGCATCATAAAGCAGCCAATCAACTCCTTCTTTTCTCTTTTCTTCAAAGGCTTCGATTGCTGGATTGAAAAATTTGTCCATGACCTCATATTCTTCTTTTTTCATAAAAGGCTGCATCAGGAGAAGGGAAGGTTTCGAAAAGAACCATTTCTGGCTCTTCATAAGTTCTAACATGTCATCGGAAAATTCTCTTACTTTTCCTTTTCCTTTTAAGACAAGAACTTCGACATCCGAAGGCGGAAAACCCATTGGAGCTGTGCTTGCGGCTGCGAGGATTTTTTCTATTTTTTCCTGTTCAACTTCTCTAGTTTCAAATTCCCTGATACTTCGCCTGGCAAGCATGAGAGCTATAAGTTCGTCATAACGAGCCCTTTTTTCTTTTGGAGGTATGTCCAAAAATGAATCCTGAGAAATATCTCTTCCTTTAAGCTTAATAGCTTCTGTTGGACAAATTGCAACACAATGTCCGCAGCCTATACAGCCAAAATAATGAGCTTGATCGATTCTAACTGTACCATCTTGAAAATAAAGAGGGGCCCCTTTACATACTTTAACACAAAGTCCGCAGCTTATACACTTCTCATAATCTATTTTCACATCTGCAGCTTCAGAATATCTGGCTGTTGGAATGGTCATATATTTTGTTCTAAATGGCAGGTATAAAAATTTATTGTTAAGTTTTACCCGAGTCAGCAATGTTTTTACTCTGGATTTTAATTCTTATTTGCCCGGGTTTTTACCTGAATTTTTAATTTATTTATTGTCAACAACAAAATTTTTATACTATCAAATAGGTAATAGGTTACTGGTTACCTAAAACTATTAAGACAAAAAATGGAGTTTAAAGTATGGAAAATATATTGGATGAGAAGGCTCAAGATCCCATTTCACATGGATTTTTTCTTGGGAATGGGACCTTTGTCACTCCAGCAGAAATGAAAATGATGGAAAGTTTTGGGATTATAAGGGAACAAAAACCTAACTCAAAAATGGATAAAAATTAAAGTTTAAAAAAATCAGAAAGACACATTTCAAAATGTTAATTAGTGGCACGATAACCTCCACAGTTAATAGATGAACTCTGAAATCCAACTAAAATAACCTTCAAAATCGATAATAAGATAGAGAAATTAATACGTATTAATCAAGATTAATTTCAAAAGTTATTTCGCTCAAAATAGCTTTTGAAACCAGACCAATAAAATTAAAAAACAATAATAAATGAATAATTACAGAAAAAATAAGACTACTGTGTACTAATTAACCTTTATATGTGTCTTTTTGGTTCAAATTTATTATTCTTTCCAGTATTTTCAAGTTGTTTATCAGGTATTTTTTAAATAAGCTTTAAATTACTTTTTATTTCCTAGCTGTTTTTCAAAAAAATGCTTACTTCTTTATCTTATTTCTTTGTCCTATTTTTTTATATTATTTTTTTATATTAATTTGCCTGACCATATCTCTATCTAAACCTTTTATAAAGTGGATTATTCTCTAGATAAATTATTTTATAATAAATTTTTCTAAACTTCTAGAAATCAGAACTTAATTTCCTCAGTTAACATTCTGGAATAACTTTATAAAATAAACCGACTATCTCATAATATAAAGAGTGAAATTATGAAAGCTGCCTGCATTCAAATGAATATTTCTCTTTGCTCGAAACAGGAAAATCTTAAGCATGCGCTTTCTCTAGCAGAAGAGGCAGTTTCAAAAGGTGCCGAATTACTTGCTTTTCCTGAAGTTTTTTCTACGGGTTTTTGTTATGACCATATAAATGAAGTAGCTGAAACCCCCTCCGGACTTACTCTTGAAGCTTTAAGCGATTTTTCAAAAGAACATGACTGTATTTTTGTTGGATCAATGATCGAAAAAAGAGAGACAAGCTTAGAAGATGGCAGACAGGATAGCATTCCACCACAGTGTAATCTTGGATTCTGTATCGAATCCGGAAAACTTGCAGGTATGCACAGGAAAACTCATCTTTATGGCCCTGAGAAAGAACACTTTGCACATGGGAACAGAATATTTCCTATTAAACTTGAAAAACAGGAAATTTCCATTGGAGTTATAGTCTGCAATGAACTCAGATATCCTGAAGTTGCCCGAAAGCTTGCGCTTGAGGGAGCAGACATACTTGTTTCAGCTTCGGAAATTCCTGACTTTTTCGGATATCCCTGGAGACTTATCTCTCTTACGAGAGCTCTGGAAAATCGAATCCCTCATGTTGCCTGCAATAGGGCAGGAAAAGATTTGTATTCAACATATTTCGGGAACTCTTTTATCGCTGATGGCTGGGGCCGCATCCTTGCAGAAGCTGGAAAAGAAGAATGTGTTCTTTTAGGAGAAATCGACCTCGAAGAAGCGAATGAAATTAAGATAAACAGTTCGATTTTTGAGGACAGAAGACCTGAACTCTATTAATGCGAAATTAAAATTAAGATAAATTATAATAAAAATAAAATAATAAAATAGTAAAATAGTAAAAATAAACATAAAAAGTTAAAAATAAAAGTAAAAAAGAATAAAAATAAAACTAAGACTAAAATTTGAAATAAAAACGTATATTGAAAATTAAAGATAAAAGTTGAAAGAGATTAATCAAAATTTAGACTATAAATGAAGTTACTAAAAAAGTAGGTATAAAAGAAAAACCCGATTGGGTTTATCCTTTCAATTCTTTTAAAATTAATTCCCGTGCGGTTTTTGCATCGGCAGTTCCTTTTGTCTTTTTCATGACCTGGCCTACAAGGAAATTAAGGGACTTTTCTGTTCCTCCAAGGTAATCCTGAACAGCAGCTTGATTTTCGGCGATTGTTTCGGATACAGCTTTAGTTACAAGATCATCTTCAGCTTTGAAAAGCCCTTTTTCTGTGATAATCTCAGACGGACATTTTTCGTCTTCACAATCCAAAATGTTTCGAATAACTTCAACTGCAGCCCTATCACTAATTTTACCTTCGGCAAACAGGTTGATCAGTTCAACCATATCAGCAACCTTAAAAGAATTCTCTATTTGCGGGTCTTTTGAATGGATAAAACCAATCTTTTCTCCATCATAAGAAGAGATTGCAAGGTCACGGTAATTCAGTTCTCCAAGAAATACATCTGCAATCCAGGTAGCTGCAAACTTAGGATCCACATTCTTTGCGCAAACTCCTTCATAGAAATCTGCAAGCATAATCTTGGAGGTTAAAGCCCTTGCATGCATATCTGTTACGCCATACTGGACTATGAAACGGGAACGTTTTGCGTCCGGAAGTTCAGGCAGTGTAGCCTTAATTGCAGGAACCCAGTCAGTTACGCGCATAGGCATGAGATCAGGCTCGCGGAAGTAGCGGTAGTCCTCTGCTTCTTCTTTTGTTCTCATAGAAAGAGTAACCCCTCTTCCTTCATCGAAGTGACGGGTTTCCTGGGTAATTTTTCCTCCGCGCCGAATTACATTTTTCTGGCGCATAATCTCATAAAGAAGCGCTCTTTCAACGCCTTTATGTGAGGAAATATTCTTAATCTCTACACGAGTGCCCCAGTACACTGAAACGTTTGCATCCACACGCATTGCCCCTTCGAGGTTGCCGTCAAAAACATCCAGGTATTCGAGAATATTCCTGAACTTATCAAGGAAACGTCTGGCTTCTTTTGGGCTGCGCATGTCAGGTTCGGTAACAGTCTCAATCAAAGGCATACCTGACCTGTTATAATCAATAAGAGTACCCTTGGACTTTTCAATACTGCCCAGATGGATAAGTTTGCCAGGGTCTTCTTCCATATGCGCTCTTGTAATGCCTATGATATGTTCCCCATCCTCTCCTTCAATTACGATTTTTCCTTTACCTACAATTGGGAAATCGTATTGCGTAACCTGGAACCCCTTAGGAAGGTCAGGATAGAAGTAATTCTTCCTGTGGAACTGAGTTTCTTCTGCAATTTCTCCTTCAAGGGCGAGCCCTACCTTTATTGCGGCTTCAACCGCCTTTTTATTCAGCACAGGAAGGGAGCCCGGAAGCCCAAGGCAGACCGGGCAGGTATGAGTGTTTTGGGGTGCGTTATGATAATCAGTAGAGCAGCCGCAGAACATCTTGGTCTTAAGTTTATTTAACTGGACGTGGATTTCAAGCCCAATTCTTATTCCGTCAGGATTTTCATAGACCATTTATGCCACCTCCTGCGGTCTTTTTGTATGACAATCAGTATTCTGCTCAAAAGTGTATGCAGCACGCAGCACAGTTTGTTCGTCAAAAGGTTTGCCCATAATCTGAAGCCCTATTGGCAGGCCTTCAGAGAGGCCGCAGGGTACGGAAATTGAAGGTACGCCTGCAAGATTAATCGGACAGGTATTCACATCTGACAGGTAAAGAGTCAGAGGGTCCTCAATCTTCTCCCCTATTTTAAAAGCAGGATTTGGCATGGTTGGAGCCATGAGCAGATCAAATTTAGAAAGAGCCTTATCAAAGTCCTGTTTCACAAGAGTTCTGACTTTAAGGGCTTTTAAGTAATATTTATCATGGTAACCTGCAGAAAGGGCATAAGTCCCAAGGAGAATCCTTCTTTTGACTTCTGTGCCAAAACCTTCAGCTCTGGTTTTTGAAACCATAGCATGCCAGTTTTCCGCATTTTCTCTAAGACCATAACGTGTGCCATCAAATCGAGCAAGGTTTGAAGAGGCTTCACTCATTGCAATGATGTAATAGGAAGCAAGAGCATACTTTATATTGGGCATGGAAACTTCCTCCCAGCTTGCCCCAAGGTCTTCATATTTGTGTATGGCATCCCATACTGCTTTTTCAACGTGTGGATGTATGCCTTCTCCAAAGAACTCTTTTGGGACTCCTATTTTCAGGTTTTTAACATCATCAACAAGAGCCTTCTGGTATTCAATCTTACTGTCAATTGATGTTGAATCTCTGCGGTCATATCCTGCTATGACATCCATAAGCACGGCAATATCGGTTACATTGTTTGCAAGCGGCCCAATTTGTTCAAGAGAGTTTGCATATGCCACAATTCCATGTCTTGAAACTGCCCCATAAGTCGGCTTAAGCCCGACTACTCCACAGAACGCTGCAGGACAGCGAACAGACCCTCCTGTGTCCGAACCAAGTGCAAAAGGAGCTTCTCCTGCTGCAACAACTGCTGCACTTCCTCCTGAGGAACCTCCAGGCACCCTTTCAAGATCCCAGGGATTTGCAGTTGGCCCAAAATAGCTGGTCTCCGTAGATGAGCCCATAGCAAACTCATCCATATTGGTTTTTCCAAGAATTACTGCGCCGGCTGCAAGAAGCTTTTCAATAACGTGAGCATTATAGGGGGGAATATATCCTTCAAGGATTTTTGAGCCGCAGCTGTTTGGCAGTCCTGTTACTGAAATGTTATCTTTAATTGCTATTGGGACACCTGCAAGAGGGCCATTATGTCCTTCAGAGTCAATTTTTCTTGCATCCTCAAGGGCTTTTTCAGAAACGGTTATATAACCGTTAATTTTACTTTTTCCTATAACTTCGAGGTAGCTAGCTGTCACTTCTTCGGCTGAGCTTTCTTCGATTTTTTCCTTAATTTGAGCAACACTCATCCATTTTGGCATAAAAATTCCTCTCAACCGATTTTAACCAATTTTCGGGACTTTAAAAGCCCCGTCCTGTTTGTGTTCCGTGTTTGCAAGAACAACCTCTTGCGGAAGAGATTCTTCTACTACATCCTCCCTGAACACATTATAGACTTCAGCAACATGATACGTAGGGGCTACATTCTCAGTTTCCAATTCGTCAAGCTGCCCGAAATACTCCAATACTGAATTAAGTTTTTCCATATATTCGACCGTTTCCTGCTCATTAATTTCAAGCCGAGCAAGCCAGCCGATATGTTCTACATCCTCTTTTGTGATCATGGAAATTCCTCAAAAATAGAATAATTCTGAATAGAATGCTGTTGGTTCTGGTAATAGAAACAGGTTAATGGAATAAATATATGTTTATCTCCCGAGTTGCGTCTCCCGAGTTACGCTTCGGGAGCACGGGGTCTGTTTCGCTTCGCTCAAGCAGACTACAGACAACTTTAAAGATCAATTTAAAGATTTGTTTACTTTATAAGAGTATTTAAAAAAGATTTAAAACAATGAATATGAAATTCCTCATTATAAAATTTTAGAAAAGAAAAAAAGAAATTTTAAAAAGAGCCAAGGTCCAGATTCGAACTGGAATGAAATCGCTCTGCAGGCGATTGCGTAGCCGTTCCGCCACCTTGGCATGGTGTAGTTTACTTAAAACACTTTATAATATGTAATTTTAGACTGGTTTATCAGAGTAAAAAGCCAAGATCCGGATTCGAACCGGAATGAAATCGCTCTGCAGGCGATTGCGTAGCCGCTCCGCCATCTTGGCACTTCTGATCATTTAGCACATATTGCTCGTGTAGTTCAATTAAAGGAATTTCTAATATATAAATATTTAGCTCCAATAAATCTCTTAAAAATTTAACAAAAACATAATATATAAATATATAAAGTTTCTCCTGAATAGGAGAAAGATGTTTAAATGACGCCCAAAAAGGCAACCATGGCACCTATAAGTATTATCATCAGTATGAACAGTAAGATGGTTGGCAGAAGTACAGCTATTGCAGACTTTAGCATGCTGACATTATGTACATACATGCCTCCTACAATTTGAAGATATATCCCATAAAGCCCGATTATCCATCCAATAAGTGGGATCCAGGATAATAAGAGTACTGCACTTGCGTAAGCTATGAATCTTACAGTGCCTTCATAACTTCCATCTCCTCCAAGTATTCTATAAATGATATAAAGAATAATGGCTTCAATAAAGAGAGAAATTACCCCGGCAATGGGTGCTAGAATTGCAATTGATATTATCATTGAAAGGCCGAATTCTCCAAAATAGTTTTCTCCGCCATACATTCCTCCGTGCATTCCAGTCATGTACATTTCACGGTTGAAAATTGCGGTTAAGATTCCATATATCAGGAATGTGATTGCTGCAAAAGTAAGTGGGTCACGGTATCCTCCGGTTTTTGGCATTTTCCTATAAAATTCAGAAGGCTTTAGCATAACCTCTTTCCAGGTTCCAATATAATCCATAAGTCACCCCAATAATAATATGTCTAGTTTTTATTTAAATGAATTTGTCAAAGAATAGTATCCTGTCTAAATAACAAAAATTCGGAAAAAATAATCCAAAGCAGGGAAGGCATGGTATTAGTGAAATAAGATAAATAATAATAGATTTGACAATAAATTCCATAAAAATTTGACAAAACTAAATAATATTTAGAAGATTATATAATATTTAACATCGAATAAGTTATTAATAAAAAAATAATTGGAATTCATTTGGCCCGTGAAAAGCAAATATTATTTATTTTTACCAGACACGGGCTGTTTAAGCTCAGATTCTGGACAATAATTACATAGAGTATGATGGCCTTAACTAAGTTTCCTAAAGAGACTGATAACAATTAGATACAGTATATTAGATACTAAAGATTATTCAGGCTTTCCACATTGCGGATTATCTATTGATTTCTCACACTTACACATGCTAAGGGCTTCAAATATTCCTTCCCCAGCACTTATTCCTTTAAGAGCACATTTTTCCATTAAAAGGAAGTAAACCTCTTCATTCTCTTTTTTGAGAAAATTACACATCTCAGAAACAAATTCCTGTACAGGAAATTCTTCTTTTTTATTTACCCAGGAATTAACAGATTCGAACAAATATTCGTGAGTTGAAATGTCACGGTTTTGGTCAATTGTTTGCGTAAAAACGCATTCGTCTCTATTCAGGAGCCATTTTCCAAGTCTGTACCTAAACTTATCCTCAGTTTCCTCGTTTATTTTATTTTCATTTATCATTTTAATTCCCCACAATAACTAAAGACGTTATGATATTTAAAAATTTTAGACATTTTTAGTGTACTAACAATTATAAAAATTAAAGAATATTTAAAGTAAAGGAAAGTACGCTTATAAAAGTTGCAAAATATAAAACATGACCAGTTTTACTGTTGCCCAACCAATAAAATAAAAAATATAATTTCTAACAGTTCCATGATTTTTATCAGTTCTAAAAAAGTTATACCGAGTTTACAAATGATCCACAAATAAAAAGTTTAAAAATATTGTATTTTTTCAGAAAATGGAATGGTAATTTAAAATATTTTTCCTACTTTTGAAATAGGGATATTTTTATACTATCTCATATATAGATAAATGGAGTGTCCGTTTTTAAGAGACTTAATGGTAAATAAGAGGTTACTATTCAATTATGCAGGGCATGAGGGGTATTGTAGGGTTTCAGCTTGAAGAAAATTTTGTACCAATTTTTATGCATGGATCTGTAGAAGCGATCACAGGATATAACGAGCAAGATTTTCTTAGCGGTGAAGTAAGATGGGCGGATATAGTTGAACCGGTAGATAAATTCAGATATTTAATAAATAGGAAAGAGATCCTGAATACAGAGTTTCCTATTGAATTAGAATATAGAATACAGAATAAAAATGGCAAAACAAAATGGGTCAGAGAAATTCTTCAAAAGATTTCAAATAACCCCGATTCATCTCTAAAAATTCAGGGATTTATTGAAGATATAACTAAAAATAAAGAACTAAACTATGCAATAAACAATAAAGAAGATGCTCGAATAAAAGAAATTCATCATCGTATTAAAAATAACCTCCAAATAATCTCTTCTCTTTTGTACCTTCAAGCAGAAAAATTTGACAAAAATGAGTGTGTTGGCCACTCCGATATTTTTGAAGCTTTCAGAGAATGTCAGAATCGCGTTGCTTCCATATCTTTAATTCATCAAGAATTATACAAATCTAAAAACACCGATAACCTTGATTTTACAGCTTATATCAAAAAATTAACCAACAGTATAATTGATTCATACACGATAGGAAGAAATAAGGTACGTCTTAACTTAAATCTTGAGCACGTTTGCCTGGATATGGAGCGTGCAATCCCGCTGGGAATTATTGTAAATGAGATAATTTCAAACTCTATAAAATATGCTTTTCCCGGGAAAAGAAAAGGAGAAATCTGGATAAATCTTTGCAAAAATAAAGAGAATTTTCATTATATATTTACTATAGCAGATAACGGGATAGGCATATCCGAAGATATTGATCTAGAGAATACAGATTCTCTGGGGCTAAAACTTGTAAATATTCTTGTAAACCAGATTGATGGAAAGTTGGAAATAAATAGAGCGTCAGGAACAGAGTTTAAAATTTGTTTTTAAAAACAAAATTGTCGTAAAAAGAAACTTATTTTCTTAAAGGAAAGGATATCTCCTTAGAGAAGTTAATTTTTTTAGGAAAAAGAAATTGTCTGATATTTTGAAATGAAAAGTTAAGAGAAGTTTATCAACTATATACAAATTATTGATAAAGGATTTTCTTTTAAGCAGATATATTATAACTTCAGAATATATTTTGATCCTGGAATGTATTTTTAAATCTCATAATGTTATTTCAAAATCAGGAAAAATTTAAAACCATAAAGAAATTTTTTAAGCAAAAATCAGGATCTAAATTAAAAGTCCGAATCTAAATCTGAATTTATAAATACTCATTTTATTAAAGTCAAAGGAAGCACTGGGATAAACCTGACGTTCGAAAAGTAATTTTTTATAATAGTTAGACAAAAAACTAATTATATTAAATAGATACATGAAATAATAATGTACTCTCAAGCTCAAATAAGGTACAGAAAAATTTATCATAGAGTACAATTATAAACTGTGAAAACTATGTTTCTTT
The DNA here is from genome assembly GCA_049706495.1 of Methanosarcina sp. Lineage (GTDB taxonomy): Archaea > Halobacteriota > Methanosarcinia > Methanosarcinales > Methanosarcinaceae > Methanosarcina. Next base: position 11,579 of record JBNAKO010000222.1, read on the forward strand.
TGCATAGGGGGTTTATGCATGAAAGGAAATGACCAATTAATTGAGAGTTTAAATGCTCGTTTAGCTGAAGAATTGACCGCTATTAACCAGTATTTTGTCCATGCTGAAATGTGTGAAAACTGGAATTATAAAAAACTGGGAGACGTAATCGAGAAGCGAGCAATTGCTGAAATGAAACATGCTGAGAAATTGATCGAAAGAATCCTTTTCCTTGAGGGGAGACCCATAGTTAGTAATTTGAATGAAATTACTATTGGTACTGAAGTGCCGGAAATGCATGAGCGTGACCTTGGAGCTGAAGTAGGAGCCGTTCACAACTACAATGAAAGCATCCGTCTGGCGACCGAATTAGGAGATAATAATACCAAGGTTCTTCTCGAATCCATCCTGGCAGAAGAAGAAGAACACATTGATTGGTTAGAAGCACAACTCGACCAGATAAAACAAATAGGCATCCAGAATTATCTGGCGCAACAGATCTATGAAGAATAAGATTAAGAGCTAATACCTTTAAATCTTTTTTTAAGACATCACTAGAGCCTCTGTGAAAACCCAATAGAAATTTACAGGCTCTAGGATATCTACCCTTAAAGAATATATTCTATCTAATATTCCCAGGTAGATTCAGGAAATATTTTCCCAAAACAAAATTTACCTTGAATTTTTTTCTAATAAGCTTAAAAACTCTTTTTAAACGTATTGCCGCTTCGCTCGTCTAAGCAAACTAAATGGAAGCTAATTTTAAGAGAAGTAATACGAAATCACAAAATTCAGAACAATTTTCAATACAGATTTAGAAAGAAGGTTTAGTTGAAAAAACAAAAAGAAAAATATTCAGAAATTAAGCAAAGTATTCAGATATTCTGAAAAGCAAAAAATGATTTAGAAAAGTCATAAATTATTGTTAAAGTATTATAAGGTGAGTATGGCAGCGATCCAGAGTTGCCGAACCCGAATTCCGCTTCGAGAGCACGGTATCTGTTTCGCTTCGCTCAAGCAGATTAGATTTATGAAAAGTAAATAAAAGAATCAGAAAAATATTCAGAAATTAAGCAAAGTATTCAGATATTCTGAAAAGGAAAAAAATGATTTAGAAAAGTCATAAATTATTGTTAAAGTATTATAGGTGAGTATGGCAGCGATCCAGAGTTCCCGAAGACTCGCGTACTTCAGTACAGTAAGGAACGTGGACAGGCTTATCTACTGTGTTCGGGATGGGTACAGGAGTTGCCCTGCCGCTATGGCCGCCAGACTCAACATATAAACAGGATTGCTGAAAACTTAAAACTTTAATTGATTTGTTCTATTTTAAAGTTATAAGCTGGAATATTTGTATATGAAGTCATGTATAGTTACAAACAACCTAATTTCTAATCTAATAGAAGTTAGATTGATGATGTGTGCTGCATACTGGATTACGCCTGGATCTGGAAAGAGAGGAACGGATTATTAGTAAACGCGGACTGAACACCTCGTTGCCTTGGTGCTTACATCCCGTTTCTATCAAACCGGTCTTTTACCGGAATCCTTAAAAAGGTCTCTTTTTAGGTCAGAGTTCGAGCTTAGATGCATTCAGCTCTTATTCCTTAGCGCGTAGCTGCCCGGCGATGCCTTGTCAGACAACCGGTACACCAGTGGCGCCGCTGCTTGGTTCCTCTCGTACTAAAAGCAGCTTACCTGCAGACCTTTGTGCACCTCTAGTAGATAGTAACCGACCTGTCTCACGACGGTCTAAACCCAGCTCACGATCTCCTTTAATAGGCGAACAACCTCACCCTTGGCCGCTGCTGCACGGCCAGGATGGAAAGAACCGACATCGAGGTAGCAAGCTGCCGGGTCGATATGTACTCTTGCCGGCAACGACTCAATTATCCCCGGGGTAACTTTTCTGTCATTTTTGGCC